>NZ_CP023396.1:3097500-3269379 GCF_008808095.1 Pseudoalteromonas ruthenica
CAACCCTTAGTAATATCGTAACCTTGCACGTAATCTACAAACTGTGCCAATTCAACACCATAGGCTCCAATATTCTGCACAGGTGCTGCGCCCACGGTCCCGGGGATCAGTGCTAAGTTTTCTAACCCTGGCATTGCCAAGGCTAAACTTTGCTGCACCAGCTGATGCCAATTTTCACCTGCTTCACAATGCAGTAGCCACGCGTCGCTATGCTCCTCTATTACCAAGCCTTTGTTGGCAATTAACACCACGCTCCCCTGATACGGGGCCGTAAAAATAGTATTGCTGCCCTCACCCAGCACGCAAAACGGCTGCGTAAAATCAATATCATGCAGCTGCTCAGGATCTTCGACGATCAACAGTTGTTGGCACTGAGCCGCAAGGGCAAAAGTATGAAGGCTTTGTAATGCAGGCAAAAGGCACTCTCTTGTCATTAATTTATTACTTAAGGCAAAGCTAGTGTAACCCAAGGAGCTCGTCTGACATAGCTGTCAGTGCTGGTTGAGATCTGGTATAACGAGTTCTTCTTATTTCGCTCGTTCTGAGGATACTATGAAATTAAAACCACTCGCTTTGGCATTGGCCATGGCAGGCTTAAGCCAGCATGCGTTAGCTGCCCAAGATGAACACACCTATGCCAACTTGGATGAAGTTGTCTCAACTCACCTTTTTTTAGACTTAGATGTTGATTTCGCCGACAAACAACTTGAAGGCTTTGTGGAACATAGCCTAGAGTGGAAAGATAAAAGTGCGCGCACCTTGGTGCTTGATACTCGCGATTTGGAAATTGATCGCGTTATTTACGAAGACAATCAAGGCAAATGGCATAAAGCTGACTTTACCTTAGCCCCGCGCAACGATGTTAAAGGCGCCAAACTGACCATTCGCTTCGCCCAGCAGGCTCCTAAAGTACGAATTTACTACAACAGCTTGCCACAAGCTTCTGGCTTGCAGTGGCTTACGCCAGAGCAAACTGCGAGCAAAACCCAGCCGTTCATGTATAGCCAATCGCAAGCTATCCATGCCCGTAGCTGGATCCCAGTTCAAGATACACCAGCGATGCGCGTAACCTATAGCGCCCGCATTGAAACACCAGAAAACGTGCGTGCGGTAATGAGTGCCGACAACACCGGGGCTTTCATTAAAGACGGCGATTACTTCTTTGATATGCCGCAGGCCATTCCTCCTTACCTGATCGCCATTGGTGCCGGTAACTTGGAATACAAGGAAATGTCGCATCAAACCGCTATTTTTGCTGAGCCTCAAATTCTTGATGCGTCAGTTGCCGAGTTTAATGACACTCAGGCGATGATTGATAAAACCGAAGGTATGTACGGTGAATACGCATGGGGCCGCTACGACTTACTCATGCTGCCGCCAAGCTTTCCGTTTGGTGGTATGGAAAACCCGCGCCTATCCTTTATCACCCCAACCGTTGTCGCCGGTGATAAGAGTTTAGTGAACCTTATCGCTCATGAGCTGGCCCACTCTTGGTCTGGTAACCTGGTAACGAACGCGACTTGGGAAGATTTATGGCTTAACGAAGGTTTCACCTCGTATGTGGAAAACCGCATCATGGAAGAGGTATTTGGCCGCGAGCGCGCAGTGATGGAGCAAGCTCTGGATAGCGCCGGGTTACGCGCTCAACTAAAAACCATTGACGCTCCCGATACGCGCCTAAACTTAAAGCTAAACGGCCGTGACCCAGACGATGCCTTTAGCTCAGTGCCATACACCAAAGGTCAATTGTTCCTTATCTACTTGGAGCAGCAATTTGGTCGTGACACCTTCGATACCTTTGTGAAGCAATACTTCAGCGATCACGCTTTCCAATCTGTGACTACCGACGAGTTTGTGGCCTACTTAGACAAGCATTTATTAAAGGCCCACCCTGGAGTGGTCAGCTTAGAAAAAGCAAAAGAGTGGATTTACCAGCCAGGGTTACCCGCCGATGCGCCTAACCCCACGTCTGACGTGTTTGATAAAGTAGATGCACACACTCAAGCTTGGCTAGCAGGCGATAAGCAGCTCAGCGACTTGCCAACGGCTGACTGGACTGTGCACGAGTGGTTGCACTTTTTGAACAATCTGCCGCGTGATTTAAACAATGATAAAATGGCAGAGCTAGACGCGCAGTTCAACCTCACGGCATCGACAAATAAAGAAGTGGCGTTTGCATGGTTTATGTTAGCGGTAGGCAATGGTTATGAAGCGATTTACCCTGCATTAGACCAACACTTGAGCAGCATTGGCCGCCGTAAACTCATTGTGCCCTTATACAAAGCACTTATCGCAAACGGTAAGCGCGACTGGGCGTATGACGTTTATCAGGGCGCACGCCCAGGCTACCACCCCTTAGCACAAGGTACGATCGACGCCTTATTCAAGTAACTGGGCTTTGCCAGTTTAACCGTTGCAAAAAGGGCGAGAAATCTCGCCCTTTTTTGTACTTGTAACAACGATGCTAGTTTTACTATTGTTGGTTTGCTTTTACTTTCTCCAAGAAAGCTTGGCGCTCTTGCGCACTGGCTTGCTGCCGCCAAAAGTCCAGCATAGCCGCAGCACTGACGTTGTTATTAACCACGACTTGGGCCGCTTCAAGGCTCTCTTTATCAGGGTTATTGGCGCTGACTACCGTCTTCGCCTGTGGTGCCTCAGCTGGCGCAACAGAAGCCATCGGCGCTGCTAATTTTTGCCCCCGCGCCTGTAAACGCACTGTCGGTGCTTCGGCATAAAGCTCGGCCGCTGCGGCATTACTGGCACGCTCAAAGATCACATCGTAATCCTCGCCCGCTTTTACCTCTAAATTTACCCAAAATGGTTCTGACTCCACCACTTGATGATCATCAAACCCACTTTCATACAAATCGCTGTATTGCAGCTTCAAGCGGTATTGCCCTGGAGCTAGCTCCAATTCATCGACCGTTGAGAAAAATGACTGCTCTATCTCTTTATCATCCACCTGTAACGGAATGATTTCCTCAGGGAAGTACACCATCTCGGCCTGCACCTGAGGAGCCAAAGCCAGTGTTATTAGGCTGGTCATTATCGTTTTCTTCCACATAGTCATTTCCTTGTTAGCAAATGGATTAAGCTTCAGTTTGACACTTCTGCTTTTCTTTGTCATTACTGGCTCATCCATGAAAAGATAAGGACCACATCGTGAGTGAAGAAACCATTTTCAGTAAGATTATTAACCGCGAAATTCCAGCAGATATCGTGTATGAAGACGAACATGCTTTAGCATTTAAAGATATTAATCCCCAAGCGCCGTTCCATGTGCTTATTATCCCAAAAACCCCGATAGCCACCATTAACGATATTACCGACGAACATGCCGCCACAGTCGGGCATTTGTATGTTGTTGCTGCAAAACTAGCTAAAGAACAAGGCTTTGCAGATGAAGGTTATCGCGTAGTAATGAATTGCAATGACCATGGCGGACAAACTGTTTACCACATTCATTTGCACATGCTGGCCGGCAAAGAAATGGGTTGGCCTCCTTATCAGGATAAGAAAAAAGTATAACTTTCGCTTATCTTTTATAAGGTTAACAAATATGGGCAGAGGTAAAGAAGGTGTTATCATTGGCTCCGCTGCCCTGTACCTCGCATTCTGCCTGTATATACCCAGAAGTTGAAGATTATTAATCTTTTTTCACTAATAATTCTGAGCCACCTAATACAAAAGAAGTGAGCTCCATGATACGATAGTGGCAATAATGTAAAAGAGCCGCTAACCACAATGAGTAAGACTGTCTTTCTATTACTTGAACAAGACCCCATCAACCAAATAGGCGTCAATGTCCTTGAGCCACTTCTGCGTACACAGGGACTCGAAGTCCATAAAGGCACCGACGTTGCTCAGGTTAAGCCTGGCACCACTTACTTATTTATCGAAACATCATCAGACGATGCGTGGAGTCGTTTAAAAGAGCACTTAGTCAATTTAAAAGTGGAATGTGACATTGTGCTGTTCAATCTAGATGAGAATCCAGAGCTCGCTAATCGGGCGCTACTAAGTGGTATTCGTGGCGTGTTTTACACCACAGATAATGCCGATGTGATGATGAAAGGCATTCGCTTACTTCAAGAGAATCAGTTGTGGTATCGCCGTGATGTTATGTGTAACGTGCTGAACCGCATGCTGCAATTTAATAAAGATTCGCTGCACAAACTCACTGAAGGTGATATTGAGCCGGTGAAGCTGACCAAGCGCGAGAAAGCCATCGTCGCGTTAATGAGTAAAGGCGCTAAGAACAAAGAAATTGCCGAAGACTTAAACATCAGCCCGCATACGGTTAAAACTCACTTATACAGTGCGTTTCGTAAGACCAAGTGTCGTAACCGTGTGGAGCTATTATCTTGGGCTCAAACTAACATGCCCAATGAATTACGCTAATCGCTAATATCAAAAAAGCCGGCTATTGCCGGCTTTTTTGTCGGTAAAATTTATTTACCCAATGGCGGCTTTAGCGGAGATAGACACGCATGGAGAGCTTTTGTGAGAACCTGTAAGGTGTTGTCTCAGCGCTGGGCACTAATGGGTGATATTAGAATCTACTGAACTCTTCCATAAATACTTGTTTAGAGCCATGAAAAGGAACTTGCTCAACTCTATGTTGGGTGGCCTCACCATTTCCTTTAAAGTCTATAAAAACGTACTGTATCTTATTCATTTTAATGACTTGTGGTTTGTCACCAACATAAACAACTTGCTCTTTACCTTCACCCTCCACAAAAGACATTGAATGCATGAACATGACTTGCATAGTCGAACGCTTGTATCTGAAGTCGTAATTAGCACTGACATTAATTAACTTAACCTCAACACCTCTAATTTCAGGCATAGCGTTGTGGATATATTCCTTAGCTTTTAATCGAATAGATTCTTGATCGATCGTTGCTAAATTACCCCACTGAATAGTGTCACTCGCAGTGGCAAATACACTCCAAAACAAAACTATAAAGGCAACTAAACTTTTCACTACAACTCCCTGCGGCCCTAACGCCTTACTTATGATTCAAAGACTCGGCTAATTGCTTACTATGCCAATGAATGATGAAAACAAACCCTGATACCGGAGCGACCATAAGTGAAGCTACGAACATCGCAGCCACAATCAACAATATTCGAGGGGGCGCTGAATCTCCCCGTAAGAAAGCTAACGCTCAAAGAGTGGGCTCATATCAGTTGGTTAAAATAAGCGACGCAGGAGCAAAAGCCAACCGCTATTTGCTCTGATTAATTTTTTTGTTAGGTGCGATTATCGCGTTTTGTGCCTTTTTAAAAAATATTAAAACAACTATAAAGGCACCAGTGAATATATAAGTGTATATTGGAGATAAGCTATAAAAGTAAGCCCCAAAGCCAATTAAATAGCTTAACAAGGCAACAAATAGAACAAAGTGGTGAATTGATATCGCTTTGTCATTGCTTGCATTACTAAAAACTATCATTTCTTTAAGTATAGATAGAGAACCAACAGAAAATGTTAGTGAAACTATAAATGCAATTAGAGAAACTATTTTAGCGTATACGTTTACCTCGTTGAGGCTTGGTATAAAAATCAATAAAGCAAGTGATGTTGCTGCAACCCCAGTACTTAACCAAGTAAAAAATTCTATACGTGGACTCGAAATCAATTGACCACCTAACGCCGTGGTATGCGGCAGACGCCGCGAAGCGGTGGCTGTCCGGCGAAGGGCTGTAAGCCCGTAGCGAACATCACCACCTTGTTATGTTGGGTGAGGATGAGAGCCAGCAATATGGAATTGCTAAGCTAGGAAAACATATATCCAATCACCAAACCCCCACACTAGCGTATTGACCAGCACGAACAATACACCTTGCCATGTGATAGAATTAGATAAATTCTGATACCACATATAGTGTTTATCATTTTTGGATGGTGTGATAGCTAGTTTTTTTGCTTTAGAGTTTAGATACTTAATAACTACAAAATCAATGGCTAGAATAAAAACAGATGAAAGTGCGCCAACCCTCATGAAAACTGTTCCAGCACCAGAATCCTTCCTCCATGTAAGATCCATATTCCAGAAAACGGAATACAAGACAACATGAACTACTAAAGTGATCCAAAAATAGCACAATGATGTTTTGAATGCTTTTGGCTCTATGTATTCACCTTGATTCATTTATCTCTCGTTAATCCACAGTCTATGACACAACATAACAACATATTAGTAAGACCTTACAAGGTAGCATACCTTGCAAGGTTAAGATGCACCATTACTAGCGCAAGGCTACGTATTAATGTGCCGGGCCGGGCTATTCAAGCGCTGTACGTCGGTACTGCTCGACCGGCAGGCCACCAATACCCCAGCTGTCGAGCTCGACTTCGTCAATCACCACCATAGTGGTCGCTGGGGACTTATTTAATACCTCAACCAGTAACTCGGTAACCCCTTTTATTAAGGCTGATTTTTGCGCTTGGGTGACTCCCTCTTGCGTTACTTTAATATTCACATAGGGCATATCCTTCTCCTTACTTATCAATAATATGAAATACTTTTGCAATAATGCGCCACTGCCCAGCACTGCGTACCAGTGACAATAAATCAACATAGTCCTGAGCACCGATAGAGCAACGCACCCTAGCCTGTGCAGTGTTATCGCCAAGCAGCTCTATTGCATCTATGCTGTCTTGACGCTGCTCACCGCGAGAAGCGGGCGATGTACGCTGAGCGAGCACCTCACGATAGGTAGGCATATCGCGATACAGCAAAGGTTGCTTATCTGCGCTCACATAAATAGCTTGGGGATGAAAAACGCTATCGAACTTCTGCAAGTCGCAGTGGTACAAGGTATCGAAGTAGCGTTGCAACAACGCAGTAATTTCTGGCAACTGCTTCATGAGGTGGCCTGCTCAGACACCAACCCTTCGTTGTGCATCGCTTTGCGCACACTGGGGCGAGCATTAACTCGCTGCCAGAAGGCATTAATGGCAGGCCATGGCGTCAGTGAAAAGCCAATAAACTGTGACCAGTTAATAATGACAAAGGCATAGGCATCAGCCACGGTAAAGGTATCGCCTTGCAAATATAAGCTGCCAGTACTTAACTGAGCTTCAATCGGTGCGAGACGTTTGCCAATTTTCGCCTGTGCCGCCTGGCGCTGTGTGGCTGTTAATTCAGCTCCTGAGAAAAAGGGGCTAAAGCTCTTATGCAGCTCAGAGCTTAGGTAAGCAAGCTGCTCACGAAGCTGATAACGCTGCCATGTGCCAATGCTGGGAGCAAGCGCTAGCTGTGGTTTTAGATCGGCTAAATACTCAAGAATGGCAGGATTTTCGGTCAGTATTCTTTGGTTATCAACGGCCAGCGCAGGCACATAGCCCTTGCTATTAATTTCGCTGTAGTTACCCCCTATCTCGGTTTGACCTTTATCGGTATCAACACGCTCAAGTTTAAAGTCGACCTCGAGCTCATTGAGGATAATATGCGAGGCCATAGAGCAGGCGCCAGGTTTGTAATAAAGCTTCATTTCACGGTATTCCTGTTGTTGTCCTTGTGGAGCTTTAGATAATATCTAATGGAAATTAGATTACTAGAAGTAACCATGCATTTGGTGCTAGAATTGGGTTACCGCACAGAAACTTAGTCACTCTTATGTCATTGAAAGTTAGGCTGAATAAAAGCCCTAAACCACCCCAACCCTGTATGCTTACAGAATGTATGGCGGTCATTTCCGGTGCCTGGGCGCCCAATGTGATTTGGTGTTTACGCGCTGGGCCGCGCCGCTTTAATGAGCTGCGAATTGATATCCCGCCGATTTCGGCAAAGGTACTTTCAACTCGCCTAACTGAGCTATTAGAGCGCGGCGTTATTGTTCGCCATGTACGTGATACCTCTCCGCCCTCGGTGGAGTATGAGCTTACCGAGCTTGGCCAAGAACTTATTCCAGCATTAGACGAAATCGTGAAGGTCGGTCACAAACTTAAAACCATGGGCTATCTACAAAAGCAGTACGACTAGCACCATAACCACGGATGAGTTATGACTTTTCGCATGGCCATCGAGTGAATTTTGCGTATAGTAGTGGCTATCTAACGTAAACTTTTAACTTGTTGATGCTCGACGCAAAAGCCCTTTTTTACACCAGTGCCGCTGCCGTATTTGTTATGGCGCTGTTGAACTTTATTACCTGGCGGGCCAACCGTAATTTTGTCGGTATTGGCTTGTACGTGTTTTATCCCGTGTGCTTGTTATTAGCGATTTTACTGTTCGCGTTGAAGAGCACCGTTGATGTGGGCTCACAGGAGTTAGTGGTACTGGCTAACATTAGCTTTATGCTCGGCTCCATTATTCATGTGTTAGCCATCAGCCGTTTTTTAGATTACAAAGGTTTTGTTACCACCTTATTTATTTTCGTTAGTGCTTTTTTACTCCTTGGCTTTACCTACTTTATGTTCTTTGACAGTAACTTACGTACTAGAGTGTTATTGTCTGACTTACAACATATTGCTGAAGCACTGTGTCTAACCTACATTGTTATTCGCTACGGACGACATAAATACCCCAGTGCCAGTTTGGTGTATTTAATTGCCTTAGTGATGTGCTTAGGCATATTCAGCGCCCGCACAATTTGGATTGGCGATATCGACCGTTTCAGCCTGATCCGTAATGATTGGTTTAGTATGACGCTGCTAATTAATGGCGTGCTAGCGCCGATGCTCTACGCTGCTGGTTTGGCGTTATTCTGTAACGAGCGTCGCGAGCTTAACCTTAATCAACTCACAGCCAAGGCGCAGAAAGATTTAGAAATTCGCGGCCTGTTTTTATCTACCGTCAGTCATGAGATTCGCACCCCACTCAATGGCATATTAGGCAGTGCGCAATTGATCATGAACCAATCCAATAACCCCAAAAACAAACCCTATTGTGAAGCCATTATCAACTCAGCCGAGTCGCTAAACTTACTCATTGATAAAGTCCTTGAGTATGCGAGCTTAGACCAAAGTGATGAAGCCCTCTTTGAAGAAGACGTAGAGTTACGCACTTGGATTAATAACCTGTGTTTGTTGCTAAGCCCGCTGGCAGAGCAAAAAGGGGTCAAGTTTGAGTTGAACTTTAACTTGCCGCGACAAGCCTGTTATTACTGCGACCACCAAAAGATACGACAGGTACTGATTAACCTAGTAGGTAATGCCATCAAATTTACCGACCGAGGTGAAGTGATTCTACAGGTAGATTTATTGCGTGAAGGCCAAGAAGAGCACACCCTACGCTTTAGTGTTATTGATTCAGGCCCCGGCATAGAACAAGAAGAAATTCAGTATTTAACCGAACCCTATGTACAAAGTAGCGCCGGTAAACTCAAGGGCGGCTCTGGCCTGGGCTTAGCAATCACCAGCCGGCTGCTGGAACACTTAGGCAGCCAGCTTATTATTGATAGTGAAGTTGGCAAAGGCAGTACCTTTAGCTTTGATATGCGCTTAACTGTGGGCGAGCTTAGCCTCGTTGAGAAACGTCCGCAAACGACCCATTACCTCACCGGCCTTGATGTGTTGTTAGTAGAAGATCTCGACCTTAACCAAAAGATTGCCATAGAGTTTATGGCCGAGGACGAGCATCGAGTGAAGCTCGCTACCGATGGCCATAGCGCCATTGAACTGATGCAGCAGTATCATTTTGATGTGGTGTTATTGGACATGAATTTACCCGACTTAAGCGGCCAAGAGGTGATCCGACGCTTGAAGAATATCGACCATCGCAATCATCGCACGCCGTTTTTAGCCTTTACTGCCAGCCTCAGCCCCGATGAAGTGAAAGAATACCTGGCCTTGGGGATCAAAGACATTGTCGGCAAACCTATAAAACAAGAAAAGCTGCGCCAAGCGTTAAGTGACTCGCAGTCCAGTCAAGCACCTAATTTGAGCGTTGAGCTTAAAGATGTGCTCTACGATGAAACCGCCGCAGAGCAAATGGCCAATACCTTTGAAGAGCAAGAGCTGACCTCTATTTATAATGAGTTCGTGCTTTCAGCCCGTAATAAACTGCTGCGTTGCCAGCAGCTTATGGCCAATGATAAAGAGCAGTGCATCAAAGTGTTACATCGCCAAGCCAGCACAGCTTTGCAACTCGGGTTTAATCGCTACGGCATGGCTTTAAAGAAAATTGAACGGCGATTGCTTGAGGATAAGCCGCTAGATACTCACCTAAGCGATTGCCTTGAGTTATGGCAACAAAGCTTAGAGCTGTACCTTAAATCAATGCGCGCTCAAGTCTAACGGCCATAATCATCATCAAAACGGACGATATCATCTTCTTCAAGATACGCACCGCTTTGCACCTCAATCACCCGCGCGACAGTGTTTGAGGTGTTGCTCAGGCGGTGTTTTTGTCCCGCAGCGATAAAGGTTGATTGTCCGGCGCTGAGCTGGCTTTGCTGGCCATCAATCTCCACCAGCACAGTGCCGCTAACAACCACCCAATGTTCAGCGCGATGTTGATGTAGCTGCAAAGACAGTCGCGTCTTGGCATGAAGCATAATGTGCTTTACTTTAAAACCTGGCCCCTCATTGAGCACCTCGTAGCTGCCCCAAGGTCGAAATACTTGGCGGTGACGCAAACGTCGCTGTGGGTATTGCTCACTGACTTGGCTAAGCAGAGCTGGCATAGTATGCAGCTGCGATTTGGCTGCCACCAAGGTGGTATCACCGCTTTGCACTACTGCTAAATCATGGACTCCTAAGGTCGCCACCACCTGATGCTCGTCGGTCACCACTAAGTTGTTATGGCTATCTTGCAGCACCGCTTCGCCAACCACCGCATTGCCATGATGATCTTGCTCTGTGTGTTGCCATACTTGCGCAAAGCTGCCTAGGTCGGCCCATTGCAGTGGCAGCGGGCAAGTCAGCACCTGTTCGCTATGCTCCAGCAGAGCATAATCAATAGAGTCTCTGGGCACGCGTTGCCAGGCATCGGCATCGACACGAACAAAATCAAGATCGCGGTGAAAGTGCGCCGCTTTGCGCAGCGCAGCCAGCATCTGCGGTTGGTGTTGCTCTAGCTCTCGCACAAAACAGCCACTGGTAAACATAAACATGCCGGAATTCCAGTAGTAGTTCCCGTGTTCGATATACTGCTGCGCTAGCGCGTATGAGGGCTTTTCCTTAAAGTGCTGTACATGAAATAGATTGGTCGCCTGTGCTGCGGCTTTACCTTTTAAAATGTAGCCATATTCTGTGGCGGCGCGCGTGGGTTCAATGGCGAACGTAAGTAGCGCCTGCTCACTGTGCTGCGCTAACGCCGGTAAACGCTCAATTAAACACGCAGGATTGGCAATCGCATGATCCGCTGGGGTCACAAATAAGCTGGCATCGGGATAATGTTGCTGTGCCCACAGCGCGGCAATAGCCACCGCTGCGGCAGTATTTCTGCTCTGTGGCTCGAGAATAATGGCGCAGGGATCAATGCCTACCTCCAGTAGTTGCTGCGCGACCATAAATCGATGTTCGGCGTTACACACCACCAGCGGTGGCAGTAAGCAGTGATGCTGTACTCGCAGTGCTGCTTGCTGTAACAGTGAATGCTCACCATCGAGGCATAAGAATTGTTTTGGACGGTCTTGGCGCGATAACGGCCATAAACGCGTACCGCTACCGCCCGCTAAAAGCACAGGTAAAATCAACATACCAGCTCAGAACTAATAATCGAATAACGATTATACCAGTTCTTCATGGCGTTGATTAAGCCTTGGGTTGATCTGCAGAAGGCTCTCCATACTGAGCTAGTTGCTCTTGCAGTGCCGCCTCAAATGCAGGCCGAGCACAAGCTCGCTGAAGGTACGCATTACAGGCTTTAAACTCAGCCAAGGCGTCAAAGCGCGCCACTAACCGCAGTACATCGGCCATTAAAATATCGGCGATAGAAAAGTCGGCGGCCAACCACTGCCGCTGCGTCAACACTTGCTCCATGTGCGTCAGTCGAGCGCGTAAAAAGGCATCTAACTGCTTTCGGGCTGGGGTGTCATTGCTATCACCACAGAACTGGTAAATAGACCAGGGTAAACTAGCGGCTTCAACCGAGTTTAACGCCGCAAAAACCCATTCAATCACCTTGCTCCGTTCGCTGGCGGCACTGGGCATCAGTGCGGTACTTTTCTCGCCGAGATGTAACAAGATAGCGCCGCTTTCAAACACCGACAGCTCGCCATCTTCGAGCCAGGGAATTTGCCCAAACGGTTGCCGGGCAAAATGCTCAGCGCTTCTATTTTTAAATGCCACAGTGGCAACGCGGTAATCAAGACCGGCTTCTTTTAACGCCCAACGTACGCGCAAATCACGCACATAGCCACGCGGTAGTTCTGGCACCCAGTCGTAGGTGAAAAGAGTAATCTGAGTCACCGCACACCTCCTTGTTATTGCTAATCCTCTTAGCCTAGCAGCTTAAAAGTGATTATACCGTGGCCAGGGGTTTACAAGTTGAGCTCAAAGTCATCCGCATCCTGCCATGCGGGAAAGGATTCCTTATAGTCCTCTAACTGCGCTAAATCCAAGGTAACCGTAATCGTCTGGGCCTTATTATCCTCGCCATAAGCGAGCTGCTTGCCATCGAAGCGATAAGCTGCGGTGCCGCCATTGTGCTCAACACCTTGACCATCTTCACCAACCCGGTTGACCGCTAACACGTAACACTGGTTTTCTATGGCCCGGGCTTTTAATAACGTATCCCAGGCATCGCGCCGAGCAGCTGACCAATTAGCAATATTAACCATCACATCATAATCATTACGGTTACGTTGGAATACGCCAAAACGCAGGTCATAACATACTTGAGGAAGGACTCTGACCCCTTTTACAGTGAACACCTTGCGCGCTGTGCCGGCGTCCATGTGCTCACCCTCTTTGCCTAAGCAAAATAGATGGCGTTTGTCGTAATAATCCAGCTCGCCACTGGGCTGCACCCAATATAGGCGGTTAAACTTGCCTGTCTCGTCGGCACTAATAACACTGGCGCACAAAACCGCTTGGCGGCGCTGGGCCTGGTCTTTAAGCCAAGCAATAATGCGCTCGCTATGACGCTCAACATTTGGTTCGGCGACAGCGAATCCAGTGGCAAAGGTCTCACTCAGCAAGATTAAATCAACCTCTGGTAGCGATTGTAGCTGCGTCGCTAAATGTGCGAGGTTTGCCTCTACGTCCAACCAGTGAATGTCATGCTGTAGCAAAGCGACGGTTAGTTTCGACATCGTTACTCCTGTTGCTCATAGATATTTACTGGCACCGATAAACGCGCCCCACCTATATCGATATGCTGCCATTGCGGCGTTGTTAAAGTAAACTCCCCTGCTGCCAAAGCCTGCTTAATTTGCTCTTCATCGTCAGTGGCGTTGGCCACCTGCAAGTGATAACTCTGCCACTGCTGTTGCTGGTTTTCGGTGAACATCACCCCTTGCAGATAATTGTGTTGCTGGTGCAGCAATAGCCATTCTAACTGCTGATCTTGGTTCACATCGGCAGCAATGAGGTACAAAGAAGCCCCCTGGCCATAATATTTGTAGAAGTTATTGCTATGGATAAACTGTAACAAGCTGGAAGGAGGTTGATTAGCCGCATTGGCAATGCGCACCCCTTGCAGCCATTGTGACTGCCATTTTTCAAAGTCGCTGGGCTCATCACGATTAGCATATAAGCGAACTATACGCGCTTTAAGAGAGTCATTATCAGTATGCTGTTGTATTTGCTGCAGCGCCTCAAAGCCAGCCTTGCCAAGTTCCCTGTAAAAGTAATACACATCAAACTCATCGGCACTGACTTGCCCCGATTGCAATCGGTGCACTTGGCTTTGGGCACTGAGCTGTTGCAAATTAGCAAGCGGTGAATTGACCGCCAACAACGCCATAAATAATGCGGCGCAGCCGATAACGTTGATTTTGTGCACCCAAATGAGCCAATGCTGGCGCTTGATGATGATAGCTCCGCAGTAACTGAAGGCAAAGTACGCCAAGGTGGCGCTGATCAGCACTCCCCACCCCCGGCTCACTGTCAGGCCATACTGTTCAATGCGCAGCCACAGGCCGTAATGTGCCAACATTGCGTATAGCGGTAAAGTCAGCAGCGCCAATAGCATCACCCCACGCCACCAGTGATAGTAAGGCAGAGCATCGGTTCGGCTGTACACGGTATTAAAGAAGAACAACAAACTCGCTTGCATCCACAGCAGCATTAAGGTGCTGTTCTCCAGCCGCCAGAGCGACTCTAATCCGGTAAATGGCAAACTGGCGATAAAGGTAATGGCCAGCACAGCAAGCACGGGCAGTAAAAATTTGGCTAAAATTTTCAGTAGCTTTTCAATATTTTCTACGGCCGAAAGCATGCCTCTAAGAGCAATAGCAGATCCAGCAAACGCACAGGTAAGCACTGGAATACTAACCCAAGGTTCATCGAGCAGATCAGCTAAAATTTCAATGCCGATGGTGCTGAATAGCTCGCCACCAAGAAGCAAAATAAGCCATAAAGCTAAAGCAAAGAAGCAACATAAACTGAACTGAATAAAATGCTGCCAAGATAGCTCGTACAACTGCCGATAGGTGATCGGCTCGCCTCTGCTATACAAAGTGGCTACATTAAGTAGCTTTAACGTGGTGATTAAGGCACATAATACAAAGGTGACAATCAACGCGTCGTTATTATAGAGCTCTTGTTGTGGCTGCTGCGCACCGATATACATCCCCAACACACTCAACAACAGCGAGTAGGGCACGGCTAAAGTTAAAAAGCGCCGCCAACCTGCGCGTTCTAATCGCAGGTAGCATAATCCAGGAAAGACGATAGTCAGGGTAACTAACCCCACCAACCAGGTGGGCGATTGCGCTGGCCAGTTGCCATTATCAACGGCTAAGTACAGCCACACCAGCAAGGCACTTTGCAGCAAAGCCTGAGGCACTAGCCACCGTAAAATAAAGTGCTGTTTCTGGGTCATGAGTATGTTCCTATCCTTAGTCGTTCATACTCACCATACGCTATTTTTAGCGCGTTGCGCAAAATCCTTATCGGGACACGAATAACATTATTGTTGGACGTTGTATGGCCACGTGTGGAAGGTTTTAATATAAAGCTGCTCTACTTCCTCTCTCGCCCAAGGAGTACGACGTAAGAACTTCAGCGATGATTTCACCGAGGGGTCATTCTTAAAGCTGTTAATATTGATATGCTGCGCTAGCACCTGCCAGCCATAATGCTCGACTAGACGAGTCACTATTTGTTCCAGCTTAACGCCATGCAGGGGGTTATTGGGTTGGTTATCCATTGTACTTAGCCTTTTAAACAGGGCGCAATTGGCCTCATAGCGCTAAGAATACCATGCAATGCCTAGGCAGAGAAAACCGCTGCAGGGCATTGTCTAGCACCCTGCTAACAATTGATTGTAACAACAGCCCCTAGCTCGTTAGCGCGGTCATTTGTAATGCGCGTACATCTCATCCAAGGTTTGCGACAAACCGTCTTCTTGCACCACGCGCACATGCTGACGATTCAGGCCACGTATGTTATTCACCCCACAGGAGTGAGCAATCAGACCGATGCCATAGTGAATATATTTGTTGTAGTTCGCAACGCGCTGAGTTTTATCAACCACATCAAGCCCTTTCATCAGTTTCGGGTTATGGGTGGTGATCCCTGTGGGACAAGTATCTTTGCTGCATTGCAGCGCCTGAATACACCCCAAGGAAAACATGTGGCCACGAGCCGAGACCACGAAGTCAGCGCCCAAGGCAATCGCCCAGGCCACTTTGGAAGGCACAATCAACTTGCCAGAAACAACGACACGAATACGACCACGTAATCCATTACGCTCTAGCAAGTCGACCACCCAAGGCAGGCTCTCTTTCAATGGCAAACCAACCGAGTCCAGCAGCGGTTGAGGGGCGGCGCCAGTGCCACCATCGGCGCTATCAATAGTGATAAAATCTGGCGCACTGTGCTCGCCACGTTGTTTAATCAGGGCCACCAGTTGCTCAAGCCACTGAGTTTCCCCTAATACCGCTTTAAATCCCGTTGGCTTCCCGGTCACCTCACGCACGTGGTTTATCATATCCAGCAAATCACTAACGCTTTTAATTTCCGGATGTCCATTCGGGCTAATGGAGTCTTTGCCCTCAGGAATGCCCCGAATTTTGGCGATTTCAGCGTTGACCTTAACCCCAGGTAACATCCCACCTTTACCGGGCTTTGCACCTTGACTCATTTTGATCTCGAACATTTTCACTTGCTCGTGGGCCGCCACTTCCTTGAGTTTATGATCACTGAGCTGGCCATGCTCATCACGCACCCCATATTTGGCGGTGCCAATTTGAAAGACAATATCGGCGCCACCCTCAAGGTGATAGGGGCTCAATCCCCCCTCACCGGTATTCATCCAACACCCCGCTTGGCGGGCTCCGCGCGATAGCGCCAACACGGCGCGTTTAGATAAAGCGCCATAACTCATGCCAGAGATATTAAACACCGCCTTCGCGGTGTAGGGGTGGCGAGATTGCTCACCGAGCACAATGGGCTCAGGGTCGATGGCGTCTTCTTCTAAGGTGGGAAAGGCACAATTCATAAACATAATAGTGCCGGCGGGGTCTAAGCTTTGTGTGGAGCCAAATGCGGAGGTGCGATCAACATTTTTCGCTGCTTTGTATACCCAGCTGCGCTCGGCACGGTTGAACGGCATTTCTTCACGGTCCATGGCGAAGAAATATTGCCGAAAAAACTCGCCTTGGCGCTCGAAAAAATAACGAAACCGACCAATAACTGGATAGTTTCGACGAATTGCATGCTTGTTTTGATTAACATCAACAATATAAAAATAAATCACCACCAGTACGATGATGCCCAACGCCAGTAAAAACAGACTGGTCAAAAAGTCGATGGCGTAAATGAAAAAGTCGCTCATCAGCTAACCCCTTGTTGTCCCTAATGCTATGCAGATTTACATATAGTGAGGCAATTGACCAGACTGTTAATAGGGTTATTTTCTTTCTACCTAGAGTACAGCGATTGAAACAAAAGTACGCAGCACCATTAGTAATAACCGTTTTTGCCGTAGGGCACTTCTAAAGTGTTATCTTGTTGGCGAGTCGGCTGACCGCACATTTCATCGTAAGCACTGCTATGGCGCAGTACCATGGCGTGATAGGCAATATCATCGAACAGCTTTTGAATATGCAATGGGCTATTGGCTTTGAGAATCTCGCCTCGAGGGTCTTTGACATAGTATTCAATATTGTTGATTACTACCGATACTTGATACAACGCCATATCCAATGAGTGGATCACTACTTTTTGAATCGGTTGATGATGCTGCAGGTTAGTAAAGTCGATACCCATGATTTGCTCCAAACATTAAGGTTTAAAGCTATACGTAAGCAAAGGCCATGGCGATTAAAGCATGCTATGATGGCCTTGTCCGTTAGTTACAGTAATAATCATGTCACCGCCTATTCGTGTCGCTAAGTTTTTATCTCATGCTGGCGTTTGCTCACGCCGCCAAGCCTCAAGACTGATTACCGCCGAGCGAGTGAGAGTCAACGGTGCCTTGGCGCAACACATTACCCATGTCAGTCCCTATGACCATATCACTGTGGATGGCGAGGAAGTGCGGGGACTGGCGCCGAAACGTTATTTTGCTTATCACAAACCGGTGGGCATTGATTGCAAGCTGCAACCACACAACCCTCAAAGTCTTATTCATCACCTCCCAGCAGGGCCCCGTGTTTACCCGGTTGGTCGCCTTGATAAAGACTCACGCGGATTACTGATATTGACCAATGACGGTGCGCTGTGCCAACGCCTCTCACACCCCGACTTTGCGCATCAAAAAGAGTATTGGGTTGAAGTTGATAAACCATTAAACCCCGAGTTTTTTGTGCAAATGCGCAGTGGCATTACTCTGGGCGAACACACGACGCGTCCCTGTGTTTGCGAACCTCTTTCAACAACTCGCTTTAAAATCATCCTGACCCAAGGGCTTAATCGGCAAATTCGTAAAATGGCGAAGCACTGCGGCTACCGGGTCACCGACCTTATGCGTGTGCGTATAGGAGACTATGTACTGCAACCCGAGCGGATCAACGAACACCATTTTCAAGCACTGACAGCGGAGCAGGTGTACGGATTACAAAAATAACTTGACGACATTGACTACAAGTGTAATCTTTAGTTTAAGAATTACATTTGTGAGCAATACTATGATCGAGTTGTCGAAAGCCGAATTTGCCGTTATGGAAGCCCTTTGGCAAGGCCATCCAGCGAAAGCCAGCGAGGTGGTTGCACGCCTGAGCGACGACACCCAGTGGCATGAAAAAACCATAAAAACGCTGTTAGGCCGACTAGTAAAAAAACAGGCGGTCAGCTTTGAAAAACAGGGCCGTTTATACAGTTACACACCCACAATTGGCCGCGAAGAATATACCCTCAAGCAAAGTAAAAGCTTAATACAACGATTTTTCAGTGGCCGTATTGCGCCATTAGTCAGCGGTTTTGCGAAAACAGAGCAACTGTCACAGCAAGATATCAACGAACTCAAAGCCGTTATAAAAGAGTGGGAAGACCAACAAGGAAAGTAATATGTTTGCCTGGATCATCGCCCAACAAGCTTGGCTCTCTGCGTTGTTAATAACACTTGTTATTGTCGAGCGCTATGCCCTTAAATCATTGACCGCCCGTTTTATATACGGCCTGTGGCTTGTGGTTCCTGCAGCGCTCGTAGCGCACCATGTTGAGCTCAGCCAGTCAGTGGCATCACCCACAGTGCTAAACAGTTACATCGTGACGCCTCTGCAGCATGCGAGTACGCACGTTAGCATGAATTGGGAAATCGCTTATTGGTTAGTGGTCACAGTGTTATTGCTAGGTGTTTTCTTGCAGCATGCACAGTTTCAACGCCGCATAGGCGCTAAACTGACCAGCACTGCCAACGTAAGTAATGCATCACTGCCTATTTACGAGAGCACAAAAATAAGCTCCCCCATGCTTATCGGCTTTATAAGGCCACGTATTGTGCTACCTAGCTATTTGGTAACACAGCATAACCCCGACACCTTGGCTTTGATGATTGAACATGAGCATGTGCACCTAAGACGCCATGACAACATCATTAATGCCGCTGCGTTAGGTTGTGTGATTTTAATGTGGTTCAACCCACTAACATGGCTAGGATACTTCAGCTTAAGACGCACCCAAGAGCTGGCCTGCGATGAACTAGTACTGGCAAACAAATCGGCCACACAGCGCTTGCTGTATGGCAAATCCATGGTCGAGTGTGCGAGTCGTTCGCAACTGCATAGCTTGGCTTATTCATACTACGGAGATAAAAACATGATGTTACAACGCTTACATAATATGCAATCGGCGAATCGGGGTCATATCGTCGCTAAAGTGCTGAGTATTTTACTCGCATTCGCGAGCCTAACGCTGATTGCCACAACACAAGCAGGTGAAGGGCACAATCAAGACAAAACCGACCAACCGCAAGCAGTGATGCGCATAGAACCAAAGTACCCAATTGAGGCTGCGGAACAAAACATTTCCGGTTCTGTGGTTTTGCGATTCCAAATTGCGCAAGATGGTTCGGTGAACAATGTTACGGTGGTGAAATCACAGCCGGCCCAAGTGTTTGACAAAGAGGCGGTGCGTGCGCTTGAACAATGGCAGTACCAGCCTTATTCGGATCCTGAGCATGAGCACCTAGTGCAACTTGATTTCAAACTCAGCAACGACGTGCAATTGCCTGATTTAACCGAGCGCATTAACGTCACTTCGCACTAATTCGCGACCAACAAAAACACAAAGCAAGCCCCTTAAATTAGGTGCTTGCTTTGTGTTTTTCGTTAACACCAGAAAAGTGCTAAATACTCAGTGCGATCATAGCAATGGGACAGGCATAAGAAACCGCCCAAATTAATGAGCGCAGCAAATGTAAATCAAACCAATAGCAAAGACAGTACAACACCCGCGCAACAATATAGCTGATAGCTAAGGTATCCATAACTGCGGCTTGTTTATTGGCGCCAATCACCACAGCTAATGCCACAGCAAAAATAATCAGGGACTCGAAGCTATTTTGGTGTGCTGCTAATGCTCTTGCGCCAAAGCCGGTAAGCGCGTGTTGTTGCGCCCTAGGGTGGCGATTATCGTACCCCCCTTGCTGGTTCTGCGCCCAAGCGAGCGGCGCTTTGGCAAGTATAGGTAACACACAGGCGATCAACGCACACACAACTAATACACTCATAATCGTTCCTTTTTAAAGGCCACAGGCTTGGTACTACCCTAATCCAATGATAAGCCCGGTGCTAGGTTATTGTTTTTTACGCATCACAGCTCCTATTTTAGCCCCTAAAACAGACACCAAGGTTAAATAATTGTAAATTTCAGCTTGCAATTGTACCTCTTTAGTCTATTTTCTGATCGGAGGTCACACCTCTACCCTGATGGAAATAACAATCAACAGGAACACACATGAAAATAAAACTAATCTCTCTCGCGCTTACGCTCGGAATGAGCCAAGGCGTTTTTGCAACTGAGGGCGTTGCCTTCATTCACGGCACAGGCCAGCAAAGCGATGCCTATAACGACTACTGGACCAGTGGTTTTGTTGATAAGGTTCGCCAAGGCATTGCCAACCCCAATAACTTTACGGTGATTAATTGTGACTTTGAGCAGTTTATGTGGGCCGAAGGCGCCGCAGGTTGCCTAGCCGACTCATTAAACAGCTTTATTGCCAACAAAAATATTACTGACTTAACGCTGATCACTCATTCAAACGGCGGCAATGTCGTGCGTTGGATCCTCTCCAACCCCACGTGGGATAGCCGTTACCCAAGTATCATCAATAAAGTCAATCACACCATCGCCTTGGCCCCTTCCAGTGGCGGCACCCCTTTGGCCGATGCGGTGATTGCCGGTAACACCTTTGAACAAGGGTTAGGTTGGATCCTCGGCTACGGCAATGACGCAGTAAAACAACAGCAAGTATCTTGGATGGCTGCTTATAATGCCGAGTGGTTAAAAGGTACACCGAATCGCCCAACCCTCCCCTCACGTTTTGAAACCGTGATCGGCAGCGACGTTGAATCTGCGGTGTGGGATTCGGATAGTTATTGCGGTGGTTATCAAAATCAAGTTGGCCTAGAGGTCACGCAAAACTGGCTTGATAACTGCTCCGACGGCTTTCTGGAGTGCAGTTCTCAAGCTCTAGCGGGCTCGGTATGGTTTACCGATAAATCACGCACCCGTGGCAGTGAGCCACTAAGCCACCAGCAAAGTCGTCGCGACTGCTTTGGCCTGGGCGATATGCTGAAAAACAGAATATAGGAGCCAGACATGAAATACACACTAACCCTGAGTGCTCTGGCGATGATGACCAGCGCCGCAATGGCCAATGAACAAACCATATATCAGTGGCCTAATGTATATCAAGGCGACAACACCAGCTTGCAACAGTTAACAAAAAGCAGCCATGAATACTGGCAAACGGTCAGTGGTCGAGAGCTTAAACAAGGTGTGGCTGTGCACGTAACCCAAGCCGACCACCTCATCCGCGTTGCGCCAAAAGCGCGTTTTGACAGCGGCACCGTGATTAAACCGCAGCAGTTGCAAATGGATAAACTGCAACTGCGAGATGCAAAAACTAACGCCACACTGGCGCTAAAAAGCATAGCTGCACAGCAACAAATGCACCAAGCGGGCTTTAAAGATGGCAGTGTTGCCATTCAACTCAAAAATGTCAGTGCGCAGGGCAAACCGATGCTGCAAAGTACTCAGCCATTGGGTGACGATGACCAATACTTAGTGCATGTGGTAGAGAAAGGTTCGCCCTATGCACTGAAAGCCCACGCTGATTTCAGGGTCGATGAACAACAGCGTTCTCTTGCTATGGATTTATCTATGGCGCAGCAGGGCAACGCTAGCAAGGCTGCCAACAATGTTTCGCTGCGCGTTCACAGCCCGGTGGATGAACAACTCTCTGCTCGTTACGCCAATGGTAAAGTGATTTTCAGCCAGCCGTTACAGCATGTAGGAGCGGCGCAAGGATTTTATGAAATAGAAGCCGACACCACAGTAAACATTAACGGCCAACAGGTTAAGCGCACCATAAAACTACCTTTTGTGTATAGTAAAGACACTATTACCATGAAAACCGCAAAAGTAAGTGCGCTCGGTAATAACCGTTTCCAAGCCAGCGTACCGGTGAATGTGAGTGATGAAGGCCGTTACGCTATTCGCGCTACGCTGCAAGGAATGGTAGCAGGTAAGGCAACCAAGCTGGCTACTGTCGAGGTCGCGAAAGAGATAAAAGGTGTTGATACCTTTAACCTGCCTTTCGACGTTGCCACAGCGGCAACGGGGCCATTCAAGTTGGTGGATGTTGAGTTAAGTGACCACACTCGGATGCTGAAATTCACCCCCACCCAGAAGTTTGTTAAAGGCCCGGTAGCCGGGTTTTAAGCGCACGATGATATGCACCCAATATCAGGCTTGGCTTGGTATTGGGTTTATCCTACCTACGCCTACAAGTGCCTTGGGGTAGTTATTACCTTGGTTAATAATGAGTATCTAATTTCCTCATTCGCCAACGCTACAACACCATGATAACTTAAAGTTTTTCTTGTTGGTTGAATTCATGGCTTGGGTGTTGTTGACATTGTTAGCGGCCTTTTCGCAAAGCTGGCGCAACGCTCTGCAGAGCCAGCTGAGCTGCCATACCTCCAGCCTTGCGGTCACCCTCGCACGGTTTATCGTTGCCGGCCCACTCGCTGGTGTTTATCTTGTTGTACTTTACCAAGTCCAACCAACCCGACTGATCACACCATCACCGACCTTACTCTACTACGTCGTTGGCGCAGCGCTGATGCAAATACTCGCCACCGCCTTGATGGTACGGTTATTCAAAATGAACAACTACGCTGTGGGCGCAGGGCTGGCAAAGAGCGAAGCCTTGGTCGCGGCTATTTTAGGTATGTTATTTTTTGGCTCAACGCTCTCGATATTGGGCTGGTTTGGGGTTATTCTCGGCGCCATTGCGGTCATGCTGTTGTCGGGCCCAAGCTTACGCGCTCTCAATGGGCCAACGGTGTTGCTGGGGCTTGCCTGTGGCAGTAGTTTCGCCCTCACCTCTTTATGGGTGCGCCAAGCGAGCCTCAGTTCAGGACTGACCTTTCCGCATAGTGCTGCTTGGGTGTTATTGTTTGTAATTACCCTACAAACCCTCATTTTACTGGCCTATCTCGGCTATAAAGATCGGCCCGCATTATTAAGCTTATGGCGATATCGGCGACTAACGGCTTGGATCAGCTTAACCAGCTGCATTGGCTCTATTGGCTGGTTTAGTGCTATGAGTTTAGAGCACGTCGCCTATGTAAAAACCTTGGGCCAAGTGGAGGTATTTTTCACTATGCTAATCTCCTATCTATGGCTCAAACAGCCAGTAAAACGCCGTGATAGCCTAGGCCTGCTGCTGATTGCTATAGCAGCAATTGCAGTGATGTGGGGATAACAGCGGGTTATATGTGTTTAAATATTTACTTTAGTCTTGCTCACGCTTATGCATAGTAGGTGCAATAGAGAAACAAAAACTTAAGGCAGGTAACAAGGGATTACTTAATAAACTTAGAGAAGTCAGGTTATAATAGCCGTTTACAAATCTTGCAGACCTTTGCCGGAATCAGTTTTGCTTTATCTACTAAAGCTTATGAGAGTTAAATGGAATCAGTATCTATCATAATGCCTGCCTACAACGTCGAAGACTATATTGAAGAGTCTATTAGGTCAGTTATAGAACAAACATATAGTAACTGGGAGCTAATCATCATCGATGATCGCTCAACAGACCAGACCATTAGTAAAGTGGAGCCTTTTTTAGCCGACAATAGGATAAAGCTGCTCGTAAATGAATGCAATTTGGGTGGAGCGGGGACTCGTAATCGAGGGATTGATATGGCTTCAGGAAGGTTTATCGCCTTTTTAGACTCAGATGATTTATGGAGTCCAGAAAAGCTAGAACAACAAGTTGATTTCATGCTTTCAAATGGATATCAATTTTGCTTCACTGGATATTCAAATATCAGTGAGACTGGTAAGTACTTAAACGAAGTTGAATGCCCTAAAAAAGTTAGCTTTAGTGATCTTCTTAAGTCTAACTATATAGGGTGTTTAACAGTGATGTATGACACAGCTACGCTAGGCAAACAGAGTATGCCTCTGTATAGGAAGAGGCAAGACTATGCTCTGTGGCTTAAGTTGCTTAAATTAACTGGACATGCATATGGACTGCAATCATCTCTTGCTCAATATAGAATCAGAGGTGGCTCTTTATCAAAGAGCAAAGTTGATGCCATCAAATTTTATTGGCAGATATTGAGAGATGTTGGAAAATGCTCAGTTGCTAAAAGCTCTTACAATCTTTTATGTTATTTAAGTATAGTGTGCGTAAAAAAATTTAGCCCCTCCATTTACAATAACTATTTTCTAAAATGAGCGTTTTTAAAAAGCCCCATATAATAATGACAGGCTGTTCCGGCTTTGTAGGAAACAACCTGCTAATGAAGCTATGCGAGTCAGGCTATAAAGTATCTACCCTTAACAGAAAGAAAAGTTTAGTCTCATTTCAACATAAAAGTGTATCTCATTATTACGCCGATGACTTCGCTACTGCCTTAGAAGATGCGCTAAAAAACTCTTCATGTGATGTTTTTATTCACCTCGCAGGAGCGGCTCATAAACCCGAGCTTACAGAGAGTGATTATTTAAAGGTCAATGTAGAGCTAACAAAATATTTGGCAAGAAAAGCTGCAATGCTTGGGTGTAAACGCTTTATTCAGCTTAGCTCTATAGGTGTTAATGGCTCATCATCTAGCACCCCTTTTACAGCCAGCGATATACCTGCCCCAAAAGAAAGCTACTCAAGATCAAAATATTTAGCCGAGCAAGAGATACAAGCTATTTGTGCTTCATCTGATATGGAATACGTTATAATTCGCCCGCCGTTAATTTATGGGCCTTTTGCTCCAGGAAACTTTCAAAAGCTAGTAAGATTAGTCAAGAAAACTCCTATTATTCCTATGGGAGGAATTGATAACCAGAGAAGCTTTGTATCCATTTATAATCTAATCAGCTTTATCGAAGTTACTATCGAACATCCTAATGCGGCAAATGAAGTATTTTTAGTGAGTGACGAACAGGACATTAGCACATCAGACTTCGTAAATAAGATTATATCGTCCTATAAGCAACGCACTTTACTAATATCTTTGCCGTGGTCTATTTTACGCCCTGCTTTAAAGCTTATTGGAAAAGAAAAGGCTTTAGAAAAAATAACATCAAACGTTACGATAGAAATGAATAAATCCATATCTTTATTAGACTGGAAACCGCCTCTCACTATTGAGGAATCTCTTGAAAAATCTGCTTTCCATGAATCAAATAAAATTTGATTACTAGTATCAAAATCTTAAAAAATATAAACAAATAGAGAGTATAAAATTGATTCGAACTTTAGATTTCTTATTCGCCTTATTTGGGCTTATGTTATTTTCACCTATCCTACTTGTCATATATGTCATTGGTTTATTTGATACCGGCTCGCCACTTTTCTCGCAGGTCAGAGTTGGAAAGGATAAAAAAGAGTTTGTACTAGTAAAGTTCAGAACAATGACAGTCGACACGAAGTCTGTAGCCACCCACCTAGCTAGTTCTAATTCCATAACAAAACTGGGGAAGTTTCTTCGGAAATCAAAGCTCGACGAGCTTCCTCAGCTATGGAATGTTCTGAGAGGGGAAATGAGCATTGTAGGACCAAGACCAGGGTTATTTAGTCAAATTGAATTGACGGAAGAAAGGGAGAAATTAGATATTTACTCCGTTAGACCTGGTATAACTGGGTTAGCCCAAGTTAGTGAGATAGATATGTCAACTCCCAAACTACTAGCTACGACTGACAAGAAAATGATTGAATCCATGAGCTTAAAAAAATACTTCAAGTACATCTTTTTAACTGTGGTGGGTAACGGACAAGGCGATAGGGTGAAATAACACAATATTTATGGCTCAACATGCATGTAGGGAATGCCGAGCTAAAATATTTATATCGACTACTTAATAAACGTACCCGATGTATCGAAGCCAAAAGTAGTCGACGTTCTTGTGACGTCGTCTTCATGATGCTCTGAATTATAGACGGTGATATCGGTATCACTCACTTCTATGCGGCTGATATTACTCGTCAGTGTAAAGTCGTCGATCGCTTCCAGGCTAGAGTGTTTATAAACAAATCCTTTTAAAACTAGCAGTTTGTTCCCCGAGTAATACTTCACAAGCGCATAATCAACACCGTTTTTATTGACGAAAGTGATACTCGGTGTGTGCCCTTGTATCCTGGCAGCCAAAAACGGCATGTTATTCTCATCGTAACTGAGAATATAAGTGTCTTGGGTCGGCAAGCAAATTCCTGATTTATCTTTATGGAGAAGCTTTACCTGAGTAAATTCTACATCGGCTTTGTTATTAACAACTTCAATAGGCTTAGTAACTTTGATAGTGAGGCAATCAGAAGCACTAACGAATTGGCTTAATAAAAGAAAAATAATCGAAGCGAAAAAGCGATAGCTCTTCATTGTTTAAATCTCCTGGTTTAACTTTAAAGGTGAGAGCAAGCATCTTCCCTTACTTGTTGTCGCTGCCCGCCTTTTCTGCGTTCGCTTAGAATTGAAAAAGCCTCTGTTGTATAGGCACCGCTTTTAGGCTCAAAACTGCTTATCTCATTTATTTAATAGCCATTGTATGTAGTAGTATTCTTGGGCACGGAAAGAAAAGGAACACCCCATGCAAGGAACTAAGCAGCTCACTTATATTACCCTTATCGTTATTCTCTTAACAATGTTCACTGCACAGGCTCACTCTGAAGATAAAGAGCTAACTTCCATAACGGATAACCCAGGTTTTAACTACTTTAAATCCACCTTATTACACGTTATCGAGCAAAGAAGACCTGAACTATCGGGGCAGCACCACTTTTATGTTGCTCACTACCGCGAAGGCAGCGAATACACTTATATGTTTTGGCAAGAAGCAAGGCTGTTTTGGGTTTTACACCTAGGTACCCCAGAGGAATATGGTTGGATGTCAATGCTATTACCTAGTAGTGGCGAGTTACTGCATATCGATAAGGATGTCGTCGCCACTCAAGAGGAGGTGGGCACAAGCACTTATATGGTAAGCCAACAATGGATAAATGATAAAATTTTTAAGTGTGTGGTCGACGGTGATTTAATCACCGTCACCTACCCCTAGTTCGCCACCTTTAAGGTAATCACTCCAGCGATAATCAATAACACGCCGAAATAACGCATTAATGATGAGCTATCGCCGTAGAAGAACACCCCAACCAAGAAGGTGCCTGCGGCGCCTATGCCTGTCCAAACCGCATAGGCTGTGCCAATGGGAATGGTCTTTTGCGCCAGCCAAAGTAAAAAGCCACTAACACCCATAAATACAATTGCCATAGCTACCCCTAACCAGCGCGTTTGTGGCTCCTGAGCCAGTTTTAACCCCACTGGCCAACCAATTTCAAATAACCCTGCGCAAATCAAATACAACCACGCCATTAAGAGGCTCCTTTAACTAACTTTACTTGGTACAGATCATCGCGACGATCCTTAAGGTTGCGCACTGTGCCTTCACTGTGGAGGATTTTCAACTTATCCATATCAAGATCAGAGAACAACAACATCTCAGTGTTAGGCGTGGCTTCGTTCAAGCAAGCATCATGAGGAAAAGAAAAATCCGATGGCGTTAATACCGCAGCTTGCGAGTACTGCACATCTAAACTTTCCACTTCCGGTAAATTACCCACACTGCCTGCGATGACTACATAGCATTCATTTTCAATGGCGCGCGCTTGGGCACAGTGGCGCACGCGTAAGTAGCTGTTTTTGGTATCAGTCCAAAAGGGTACAAAGAGAATATCCAATCCCTGCTCGGCTAGAATACGCGCCAGTTCGGGAAACTCTACGTCGTAGCAAATCTGAATTCCTACTCGTCCGGCATCAGTGTCAAATACCGCTATTTTATCACCACCTTGGATCACCCAATCATTGGCCTCATGAGGTGTAATATGGATTTTGCGTTGTTCATCCACTTTACCACTGCGATGGCACAGGTAACTGACATTATAAATAGTGTCATTCTCAGCAACCGGCATTGAGCCGGTGATAATATTGGCGTTGTACTCCACCGCCATACGCGACATCGCCTCAACAAGCGTGCTGGTATACTCAGCTAAAAAGCGAATCGCCTCGGTCTGGCTGCGATGTTCTTGTATGCCCATCAACGGCATATTGAAAAACTCAGGGAAGAGGATGAAATCACTTTGGTAATCGGAAACAGTATCGACAAAATACTCCACTTGCTTAAGCAGCTCATCGACACTTTCAACACTGCGCATCTGCCATTGCACCGCACCCACACGAACAATCGACTTGGTGCTTTCAATAACTGTATCGGTAGGCTCAAAGAGAATATTATTCCACTCCAGTAAGGTGGCATAACCCACCGATTCTTCATCCTCTGGCAGATATTTCTTTAACAGCCGCTTGACCTGAAAGTCGTTGGCAAGCTGAAAGCTGAGGATTGGATCATACACCTCTTTCCTATCCACTTTTTCGATGTATTCCATAGGCGACATCTGGGCGCGATAGTTGTGATAGAGCGGTATACGGCCTCCGGCTAAAATAGCCCTTAAATTATACTGCCGGCATAGCTCTTTACGCGCATCATACAAACGTCTTCCTAAACGCATGCCTCGGTGACTCGCGGCAATCGCCACATCTAAGCCGTACAATGCATCGCCATTAGGGTCGCTAAACACTCGGTCATGACCATCGACGATATCATCATAAGTATGAGGGTTAGAGAAGCGCGCATAGTCAACCTGCACACTGAGGGCGATGCCTACTAACTGCTCATCATCAACAATGCCAATTTGCCCTTCAGGAAACTGGTCAATCAAACGGAAAATCGTGTGGCTAGGCCAGGCACCACCTAAATCGGGGTAAGCTTCGTCCATCAGTGTTTTAATCTGTGGGTATTGCTCTTTGGTCAGATTACAAATGGCTAAGCGGGTTTTTTCTACCGACATCATTCCCTCCCATGGGCACTGTAAAACTCTATTGTGGTGTTAGTACAGGCAAAACAAAAGAGCCAATACACTTATTCGCGATGAAATGCGTAGCGATTAATGTTGGAAAACGCCATCATAATATCTCGCGCATAGTTAACTCTAGGATGTGCCAACGCGCCTTTACGCCAGGCCAAATAAATATTGTTTTCCGGTCCTTCGGGGCCCAACTGCACCAAACGTCCGCTGCGAATATCGTCATGACACAAGTAGTCCGGCAACACCGAATAACCCACGCCGGTGCGCACAATCCCCGCCAGGGCACGAATATCAGGGCAGGTCGCTACGATTGGCGAGCGACAGTGAGCTTTAAAAATCACATCAAAATATTCTCGAATAAGCGGTAGCTGAGCATCGTAGCTCACCACTGGCAAAGTGTTTAAAACGCTGGCATCGATTGGTGCTTGGGCAAGCGCATCGGCAAGCAAGCGGTGTGCAACCAGCATCAGCCTCTCACTATCGAGCACCTGATAGTCATAAACCTTACTATCGGGTAATGAGGCGGTGATCGCTAAATCGGCATTGCCACTGTCCAATGCCGAATAAATTTGCTCGCGGTTACCGGGCAAGATGGTGACCGTCACATTGCCCCCCTGCAATAGATTTGCAAGCTGCGCGGAGGCCACGTAACTAATGTATTCGGCGGGCCCGGCGAGGGTAATGGTTCCTTGCACATCGGTAGAGCGACTGCGCGTTGACGCCATTTTTTGTTCTATGGCATCGAAATGGCTGCCCAACTGGGCCGCCAACTCATGCGCTATGTTGGTCGGCTCAACCCCGCGATGACGGCGCGTAAAGAGCGATTTTCCCACGGCCGACTCCACCGTTTGAATATGCGCTGTCGCCGCCGGCTGCGATAGCCCTAGATTTTTCGCCGCTCGAGAGATATTCAAACAGCGATAGACTTCAACGAAGGTTCGTAATTGCACAAAGTAAGACATAAACTGATATCAGATATTTTATACCTAACCCAAATTAAACTGAATTCTGCTTATTATAGCCCTCCGCTATACTTGTCTCATCCTAAACTTGATTGGAGCAAGTATGCGTATCAAATCAATTTCCACCCTAATCGCCACTGTGGCGACCTTACTAACCACGGCGACCGTTAGCGCCAATAGCAATGCAGAGCAAGTGCTGGTGCTGCTCTCCAGTGAAACGCAAATGACCCTCGCCGATGGCAGTACCTATGAAACAGGGTATTACCTCAATGAATTTGGCGTACCCGCTGATAAGTTACAAAAAGCGGGCTATGAGTTAGTGCTTGCAACACCGAAAGGGAACGCCCCACAAGTAGATGAAAACTCGGTCAAAGCCATGTACTTTGGGGGTAATGAACAAGAAATGGCACGTATTAAAAAGGTCGTAGCGAACTTAGATGGCATTAACGACACCTTGAGCCTCACGCAAGTGATCGACAACGGCCTAGACCAGTACAGCGGCGTATTCATTCCTGGTGGCCACGCACCTTTGATAGATTTGGCCAATAACCCAGAAGTAGGCACCATTTTGGCGCACTTTCATCGTCAGCAGAAACCAACAGCGGCTATTTGCCACGGGCCTATCGCGCTGTTATCAGCACAGCAAAACCCCAGCGCTTACGAGCAAAAGATTGCCTCTGGGCAAAACGCGTCAGCTACAGACTGGCTCTATGATGGTTACCGTATGACTATTTTCTCAAATCCCGAGGAAGCCAGCTTTGAAGCTTCGTTGGCAGGTAAAAAGCTACGTTATTATCCAGCCAAAGCCATGGCCCAAGCCGGTGGCGATATGAGCTTTGCCGACAAATGGCAACCTAATGTAGTGGTTGATAGAGAGCTGATCACCGCGCAAAACCCTTTTTCCGATAACAAACTTGCCGATGCACTTATTTCCGCATTGCGTCAACGTAGCCAGTAGGGTAGTAACACCATGTTAAACTTTGAATTTAAAAACACCACAGAGATCCTCTTTGGCGAAGGCCAAAGCAAGCTTATCGCCGAGCGCCTTAATAGCAATGACAAGATCTTATTGCTATACGGTGGCGGTTCAATTAAGAAAAACGGCGTTTATGACGATGTCGTCGCCGCCCTTGCCGGGTTCGAATTTGTTGAGTTCGCCGGAGTGGAGCCTAACCCCACCTATGAAACTCTCAGTGAGGCTCTGCAAGTGGTCAAAGAACAGGATATCAACTTTATTCTTGCCGTTGGCGGTGGCAGCGTGATCGATGGAGCGAAATATATTGCCGCAGCAGCGCACTATCCTGGCGATGGTTGGGATATTCTCGTTGAAGGGGCTGAGGTAACAAGCGCGCTGCCTATTGGCGCCGTGCTTACGCTGCCGGCCACGGGGTCGGAAAGTAACGGTAATTCGGTGGTTACCAAAAAGGCCACACAGCAAAAGCGCGCATTTGGCTCGCCTTTAGTGCAACCCCAATTTGCTGTGTTAGACCCAACTTACACCTATTCGCTGCCCACTCGGCAAGTGGCTAATGGTGTGGTTGATGCCTTTGTCCATGTGATTGAACAGTACTTAACCTACCCGGTGAACGCGCCGCTGCAGGACCGTTTTGCCGAAGGCATTTTGTCGACTCTTATTGAGCAGGGCCCGCAAGCGCTAAGTACACCGCATGATTACGCTGTACGGGCTAATATCATGTGGTCAGCGACCATGGCACTTAATGGCTTAATTGGTAAAGGCGTGCCGCAAGATTGGGCCACGCACATGATAGGCCATGAGCTGACAGCGCTTTACAACCTCGACCACGCGCAAACTTTGGCCGTTGTGCTACCGGCGCTAATGTTTGTGAAAAAAGAGCAAAAGCGTGAGAAAATCATGCAGCTAGGACGGCGTGTCTTCGCTCTAGAGAATGCCGATGAAGAGGCACTCATCGATGCCACCATCAAAGCGGTGCAAGATTTCTTCGAGCAGATGGGGGTGAAAACCCGCCTCAGTGATTACGGGTTAGATAGCCAAGCGGCTAGCGAAGCAGCTGAGAACCTGCGTCGCAATGATTTGCATGAACTCGGCGAACACGGTGATATTACCCCTCAGGTTGCACAGTCCATTCTCGAACTGGCACGCTAAGGTGACAGGGCCGCCAAGCGGCCCTTACTTATCAATATTGCTAGCTGTCCATCTGTGTCGGCATGACATGCACCTCACGCACATTCGCCCTAGCATCAGCGCTGATAGCATAGTAAACCGCGTCGGCAATATCGTCAGCGGCAAGCTTATCCGGTTTCGGTTCGTCGAAAAATGGCGTGTCCACCATGCCTGGGGTGATAGTGGTGCAACGCCCCTGCCACTGGGCCATCTCTAGTGCCAGGTTTTGCCCAAAGCCATAGGCAAACCACTTACTCGCGCCATAAATAGACCCCTTCAATGGCATGCGCCCAGCAACCGAGCTAGTAAGAATGAATTGCCCTTGGGTTTTCCGCAAATGTGGCAAGCTGGCATGAGCGGTATATAACAAGGCATTGATATTAATGTCTATCATCTTCTGCCATTGCTGTGGGTCGCCCTTTTCTGTGCCCGCTTTGCTCACTCCAGTACCGGCATTAGCAAAAGCCACATCCAAGCGTCCATAATGCATCACCGTACGCTCAACAACATCTTTAAGTGCATCATAATCGGTGGCATCACAGGCAAACGCTACGGCAAAGTCTTCGCCAAGCTCCTGTACCAACTGAGTAAGCTTATCCTCACTGCGCGCGGTCAACGCCACCTTATACCCCTCAGCCACAAGTTTACGTGCCGTGGCTTCACCAATGCCGCTGGAAGCGCCAGTGATCAACACAATTTTCTCGCTCATACACTCTCCTTTTAATTAAACTGACCTTATAGACCTTGGGGGGTTACAGGCAAAAACAACCCACTTGTGCAAAAACCTTGGCTTTGCTAGCGTGTCGCAACCACCATTGCACTGCCATAACCATGCATTTTATCGCCCTAACCGCTGAATTGAACGACACCATTGCTGAGCTATTGCACCGCTTTAATGAGCTTAGCCAAGAGCAACAACACCTTGCCCGAGTGTTAGCCGCCATTTATAAACCGATTGAGTTGCATGCCCTGACACGCATTGTGCAGCATCCGGACATGGCTGCAATCGCGCACTTCAGCGACAAAACCTTGAAACATGCCATTACCGAGTTAAAAGCCTTAGAACTGGTGCAGCAAAGTCGCCACGGCGTGGTCATTAACCGTTTAGTCGCCAATTCACTAGTACGCAGTGCCATAGCTAAAAATCATTACTTGGCAACGTTAACCGCTGCCGAGACCGTGGTTCCGGTGTTGAGTAGTTACCAGTGGCAAGAGCAAACCGCCGATCAGCGTCGCCTTATTCGCGATATGTATTTCCTTGGTGAACACAAGCGGGTGATGGAGCTGTTGGCACTGCCTAAAAATCCACTACAACTTGATTGGCAACAAAGTCCAGCGCTGTGCGGCTTGGTGTTCCACCCCTTTAACCTTGATGAGTTCAAGACCCTGGATGCACGTTTACAGTATCAAGCCTTCGCCACCCTACTGGCAGCACATCGGCAACAAGGCCAAAGCACGGCAGTACTAGTGCAGTACTTACATCAAGCTTGTGTCGCAGTGCCGGACAACACCTGGCTACACAATTTAAAGGCGGAGCAATATCTATGGCGTGGCGATATCACTCAACTCGCGGCCCATATTAATCCGCAAGATACCGAGTTATATAGTTTATTACTGCAAGGCAGTGCTGCTTTTTTACAACAACAATTCGCAGCAGCGAAGCAGTTATTTGAACAGGCACTACAGGCCAAAAGTCGATATCAACGGCGTAAAAAGCAATATCTGGAAGGGATCTACGGCCTTTTTTACCAACTCACCTTGCTCACTCTAGGCAGTGGCCAAGACCGCAGCCCCTTGCAGACCCTAGAGCAGCAACTGGATCACCAACAACAAGACAAGCAACGCAGCGAATTTGCACTGACTATCGAGTTGGTTTTAAGGCGCTTTATGCATCATCTCAAAGGCCGTGATAGTTACCGATTTCGCGCCGATTACTTGGGGTTCTGTCGCAAAGGGGAGTTGAATTATCAGCTTTATGTGGTGTTTGCGCTGGCAGCGTACCGCTGGAGTTCGCAATCACCGGAGCCGTGGTTATTAGCGCTCAAAGACCCTGCTCAACGTTTCTTCGAACATAGCCAATGCCAGCTGTTTGGCGCATTTTTGCAGCAATTTGACGGCTTATCTACCGACGCTCCCATCAATATTGCGCATTTACTCCGAAGCCAAGAAAGCTGGGATATCGCCCTTGAACAGCTGCTTGCACTCGATACTCAAACTGACAACACACGCGATGAAGACACACGGTTAGTATGGCAATTAACCTCTGAGCGTTTTGCAGCAACACTCAAACCAAAACAACAAAAACGCAGTAAACATGGTTGGAGTAAAGGCAAAGCCGTGTCGTTACAGCGCCTGCATAAAGAGCCTCAGAGCTTTAACCTGAGCCACCAAGACCAGGCTATCTGCGCCCAAATCGACGTGCGCACCGGCCATGACTTCTACCGCAGCAAAGAATACCATTTACCCCTTGCCAGCGCCCTACCCTGTGCCGTCGGCGCCGACAATATTGTTGATGAGCAAGGCCATGCTTTGGAGCTGGTGCAGCGCGAGCCTAGCCTCCGCATCGTCACCCATGGCGATGAGCTTAGCCTCAGTATCGCCCAGTTGCCCACCCAGATTTATCAGGCAGAGCCGCCACTTACCTCGGTACGTATGCCTCGCCCTGGGGTGTGTGAGTTCACCATTTTTCAGCAACAGCATCTGCAAGTGGTTAATATCGTTGGCGAAGCGGGGCTCACCATACCCAGTCACGCGAAAGCAAAAGCACTGCAAAGCATCCGCGCCATTGCGCCATTGATAAACATCGAGTCAGACATCGATGGCATCGGCGAAGCACTCATACAAACAGCACCCGCTGCTGAATTAGTGATCAACATTACCCCTTTGGCGTCAGGGTTAAAGTTCGACTGCGTAGTGATGCCTTTTGGCGAGCATGGCCCGACCATGAAGCCGGGGGTGGGCAGCCGCAATGTCAGTGCTCATATTGACGGCAAGCGTATTGCTCTACAGCGCGATCTCGCCTACGAACAACGTTTGCTCGAGCAACTCGATGAGCATTGCAGTGATTTCCAGGCCATGACCGACACCAGCTTGTCACAACCTGATTGGCAACCTGCGCTGGTCACGTTAGAGCAATTACAATTGGCGTTAGCCAACCAGCACCCTGATTTACCGCTCAAGCTGCGCTGGCCGCGAGGAAAAGCTATTACCTTAACGCAGCCACTAAAAAGTGAGCATTTACAACTCAGTATCAGCCAAAAAAATGAGTGGTTTGATATTACCGGCAGCGCCACATTGGACGATGGCAAGGTGCTGGAGTGGCAAGCTTTGATCACCGCTTTTGCTACCAGTGGGGGGCGCTTTATTACCTTGGAAGATAATCGTATTGTGGCGCTCAGCGAGCAGCTCAAACAGCAGCTCGAAGTGCTCAGCGGGGCGGCAGATCAGGGCTTATATCACCCGCTAACCAGCCGCTTAATTCGCGACCATACCACGGGTATGCGCATGCAAACGGTGCCTGGCTGGGAGCAATTAGATCGCCGCATGCGTGAAGCCAATACGTTACAGCCGCCACTCCCCAGCACCTTTCAAGCACATTTGCGCGACTATCAATTGCAAGGTTTTGACTGGGCCATGCGTCTCGCCCACTGGGGGGCGGGAGGATGTTTAGCCGATGATATGGGCTTAGGTAAAACGGTGCAGGCTTTGGCGGTGTTAGTTGCCCGCGCCGGGGATGGCCCAGCGCTGATCATTGCCCCTACCTCGGTGTGCTTTAATTGGCAGCAAGAGGCGCAGCACTTCGCTCCGACCTTAACGCTAACACAATTCTCAGAACTAAAAGATCACCAGACAAGAGCGCAGAAAGTGCAGGCGCTTGGCGCCGGCGATGGTTTAGTGATCAGCTACCAGCAACTACAGCGTCATATTGAGTTACTTGAGCCCATCCGCTGGCATAGCATTATTGCCGACGAAGCTCAGGCGTTAAAAAACCCGCTGGCTAAACGCACTCGCGCCGCGTACGCCCTAAAAGGCGAATTTAAACTGATCACCACAGGCACCCCCATTGAGAACAACCTCACCGAACTGTGGAGTTTGTTTCGCTTTATTAATCCTGGTTTGCTGGGCAACTTAAAACGCTTTAGTCGCCGCTTTACCCACGTCATTGAGAATGCCGAGCAGGAGCCGGCCAAGGCATTAAAGGCACGCCGGGCGCTCAAGGAACTGATCAAACCTTTTATGCTACGCCGCTTAAAGTCGCAAGTTTTGCAGGAGCTGCCGCAAAAGACAGAGATTAACCAGTTAGTCCCATTGAGCGACGAAGAACAGCATTTTTATGAAGCGCTGCGCCAGCAGGCCCTTGAGGAACTGCAACAACTAGAGCAACTCGATAATCCCGGTGAACAACGCATCCAAATGTTGGCGCAGTTGACTAAGTTGCGTCAGGCCAGTTGTCACCCACAATTAGCAATGCCACAAAGCACCTTAACCAGTAGTAAACTCGAAGCCCTTGATGAACTACTACAGGAGCTACTTGAGAATCATCATAAAGCACTTATTTTTAGCCAATTTGTCGGTCATTTGCGGTTATTGGAAGCGCATATTAAGCGCCGTGGCATCGCCTATCAATATCTAGACGGCAGCACCCCAGCCGCTGCGCGCAAAGCACGTATTGAGGCCTTCCAGCAAGGCCAAGGGGAAGTGTTCTTAATTAGCCTTAAAGCCGGTGGCTCAGGCTTGAACCTCACGGCGGCCGACTATGTTATTCATATGGATCCTTGGTGGAACCCAGCGGTGGAGCAACAGGCTTCTGATCGCGTTCACCGTATGGGGCAAACACGACCAGTAACCATCTACCGACTCATTGCCAAAGGCACCATTGAAGAAAGGATTCTCGCCCTGCATCAGCACAAGCGCGAATTAGCCGACACCTTACTCAGTGATTTTGATAGCACTGCACAGCTCAGTGTCAGCGAGATGATGGCTATGCTTAAAGACACCTTTTAACTCTGTACCACAACAAGCACAAAAGCCCGCTTAAATAAGCGGGCCGGCTGTCTACACTGAGTTGTACTTATTGCATGGGCATCAAAACGGTGTCGATGACGTGGATGACGCCATTGTCACTTGCCACATCCGCCGAGCTCACCACCGACTCGTCGATATACAGCGCTCCATCTTGCAGTGACAAAGTGCTCATATCACCATTGGCCATGGTGACCATTGGGTTGTCTGAATTAGCGATATCAATGGCCGCATCAGAGCTCACCGTAGCATCAGCAACTACATGATATAAAAGTACATTTGTAAGCGCTTCAGGATCGGCTAACAGCGCATCTAAGGTCGCTTGGTCAAGCTTATCAAACGCCGCATCGGTGGGAGCAAACACCGTAAACTCGCGCTCTAAGTCTGCCAAGGTTTGCTCAAGCCCAGCCTCTTGCAACGCACTGACTAGGGTTGTGAAATTACCATCGGCTACGGCAACATCCACGATTGACTGCTCACTAGGCGGCATTAGCACGCTATCAATCACATGAATAACACCGTTGTCAGCAGCCACATTGGCGGTGGTTACCTGCGCATTGTCAATGTACAACATGTCATTTTGCAGCGATAACGTCGCTGTATCGCCATTGGCCATGGTGATCATCGGCTGCTCTGAGTTAGCCACAGCAATGGCCGCGTCTGATTGCACTGTGGCATCAGGAAGTACGTGATAAAGCAACAAATCTGATAGCGCTTCAGCGTCGGCAAATAGCGCATCGACAGTAGTTTGGTCAAGTTGTTCAAAGGCCGCATCGGTCGGGGCAAAAACGGTAAATTCACGCTCTAAATCGGCTAAAGTGGTATCCAGCCCTGTGGTTTGCAAAGCCGCCACCAAAGTGCTGAAGTTGCCATTACCGACGGCGACATCGACCACAGATTGTGCTGGTGCCGGGACTTGAACTTCACCAACAACAACGGTATCGAGCACATGGATAATACCGTTAGTAGTTTGGATGTCTGTCATGGTCACTGTGGCATCACCAAATTTTAGCGTGTCGTTTTCACCATCAATGGTTATATCTATCTGATTGCCTGATACCGTCTGTGCTTGTTGGCCATTCAAAGAAAATGCCGTGATTGAGTCTACCGAGCCACTGACAACATGCTGCAACAATATCTCTTTGAGCACTTCTGGGTTGGCCAGTAACGTGTCGATAGTGGCTTGCCCTAATGCCGCAAAAGCCGCATCAGTCGGAGCAAAAACAGTGAACTCCTGCGATTCGTCACTCAAGGTTGCGACCAAATTAGTCGCTTCAAGGGCCGCCGCCAAGGTGGTGAAGTCGTCGCTGGCAACCGCTGTTTCAATAATATTCATCGTTGGCTGCTGCGGTTGCGATTGTGGCGGCGTCAATACCGCATCAATCACATGGATCACGCCGTTGTTGGCGCTAATATCCGTGGTGGTCACGGTTGCCGTGTTGACCAATAACTCGTCACGAGATAAAGACAAGCCCAATGCTGCACCATTGACTGTCGCAACAGTTGAGCCTGCGGCGTCAATTGCGGCACTTGAGCTGACCCGAGAGTCCAAAACATGATAAGTGAGGATCGCCGAGAGGGTATCAGGGTCCTCAAGCAAGGCATCAATGGTTTCTTGCCCAAGCAAGGCAAAAGCGTCATCAGTGGGTGCGAACACTGTAAATTGACTGTCGGTGTCGCTGAGAGTGGCATCTAGCCCGGTGGCCTGAAGTGCAGCGGTCAAGGTTTCAAAATCCTCAGACGCAGCGGCAACATCAACCACTGTAGTAATGGGCGCTTCGGGCGGTTCGACGACAGCAGTATCGTTGTCATCATCATCGCTACAAGCAGTAGTAAGCGCCAACAAACCTGCTATAAGCGTTAATTTCAGATAGTCTTTCACGTTTGCTTTCCTTTTTTTAAGTGAGACAGCAAACTCAACTACGTCGGTAACGATAATAAAAGATCAATAAAGTGTTACTTTATTTATACAAGCTGTGCCTACATCATCAACAAACAACGGTGATTCTCTCTATCACAACCACATAGTAACCATCTAAATAAATTGAGATTTTTATCGCTTTCAGAGCCAAGATAAAGCATCGAGAGTGCTCCTAACTATTGCTCAATTTTATATAAGCCTTATACAACCACATTGTAAGTGATAATTGTTTTCATTATACTTAAGTTCTGTTTTCAGTTTTACTTACTACAATAACTATGCGCTACCGTTCTATTTTCTTAGCTGTAATTAGCTCTTTACCGGCTCTTGCTCTTGCCAATACGGCCACCGAGCAAGATCAAGCGAATAACGACACCATAGAGAAAATTGAGGTAGTTGGTCGCGCGTTTTCTCTTTATCGGCCAACAGAATCAAGTTTCGGTACCCGCACCAATACGCCTTTGGAAAAAATTCCACAGTCGATTCAGGTACTGCCACAAGCATTAATAAACGATCAAGCTGCACGGCAGATCACCGATTTATACAGCAATATCGCCGGCGTTAATGCGTTTAGTTATTCAGGGGTGACCTTTCGCGGCTTTCGCCAAGACGAAATTCTCTATGATGGTGTAAAGGGCGACCCATTTAATGGTTTTGCCGTTCCCCAGCTATTTAATATTGAACAAGTCGCCGTGCTCAAAGGGCCAGCTGGCGCAGTGTATGGCAGTGGTAACCCAGGCGGCATTATCAACTATGTGACTAAAAAGCCGCAGTTTAGTGAGCAAACCACGGTAGAACTAGAGGTAGGTAATGATGATTATCTTAGCGGAGCGTTTGAAAGCACCGGCGCCATCAGTGACTCCGACGCTCATGCCTATCGCGTTGGTCTATACCGTGATAGCGAAGAGCCCTTTCGCGCCAACACCACCACCGACAACACCATTGTCGATCTAGGCTATACCTGGCTGGCCACTCGCGATACCGAGCTGACGCTACAGTATACCTATATAGAACAAGAGCTAGGAGGCGCACGCTTGCGTGGCGTTCCTGTAGACGAACAAGGTAACTTCATCACCGACATTAGTTGGAATCACAACGAAGCGACTGACTTTCAGAACGTTGAGGCCCATGTTTATCAAGCCATTATAAAACATGACCTGAATGATACTTGGCGAATGGATATCACCGCACGTTACTTCGACAACGAGGAACTACAGAATTACCATGAGCCTCGCGGCCTAGTCGATACTGACAACGACGGCATGGCTGACTGGAGCCATCGCGAATTTCGTGATCAAATACGCGAAAATGAAGGTTTTAGTCTAACAGCCAACGCTATTGCTGAGTTGCAACTTGGCGATACGCAGCATCAAATACTGCTTGGTAGTGATTGGTATAAACATGACTTTGCTGGCGATTACCGTACTGCACGGCAACAGAGTAAAGGCGGCCCCGTGCCCGGGCTCGACCTACACAACCCTGAGTATGGTCTGACTTCACGTGCCGACTATAACATGGACGCCATTGCCTCTCGCTTGAGCGCGACTACGCTGACGCGTTGGGGGGTCTATGCACAAGACCAAGTCGACTTAACCGACCAATGGAGTGTGACTGCAGGGCTACGTTACGATCACTTTGAAGACCGTGATGAGCTTAATCACACCGAGTTCTCCGACAGCGATATAACTTATCGTCTCGGCACCAGCTATAACATCAATGACATGTTCTTCCCTTACGCCTTGCACGGTACCGGATTTGTGCCGCAAAGCGCGAGCAATCAAGACCCTGCAGCTGGTGGCCCGTTTGACCCAGAACACAGCCGTATCAATGAGTTAGGACTAAGAACTAAGCTTTTCGATGACAGCCTCGCGGTGAACATTGCCACCTACGATATTGTTCGCGAGAATATTTTACAGCCCAGCTTGCTCGGTGATATTGGCAATGATGGCACCGATGATCTGGTGGCCTTAGGAGAAGTGCAAAGTAAGGGGATTGAGCTGGAAGTGGTGGGAGATATTACCGAGCGCTGGGTGATCACCGCAAGCTATGCATACAACGACACACGAATTACCGAATCCAGTGATAGCATTCGCAACCAAATTCCCGACAGCGACAAGTTTGCTAATGCGCCACAAAACACGCTGGGAGTCTGGACTCGCTATGAGTTGCCACAGCTTAACTCATCAATTTCCGCAGGTTTAGACTATGTCGACGAGCAAATGAGCCTAGGTGGATTGCCGGTGAAGCCTTACACCATTTACAATATGGCATGGCAAACCCAGTATCAAAACTGGCAATGGCAGCTCTCGGTTAAAAACCTCTTCGACAAAGAGTATGCATCCAGCGGCTTTATTACCCGTACAGGGCACTTCCCTGGCGAGCCTCGTCGCATTTATGTGAGCGCCAAGTATCGTTTTTAAGGAATACCAGTGAGCGCTAGGCAGTGGTTTAATGTGCACTCATGGGCAGGGCTGTTTGTTGGCGCCCTGCTTTTTGTGACTTGTTTATCGGGTACTTTGGCAACGCTCAGTCACGAGCTTGAGTACCTGAGTGATAGTCAGTTTCGCGCTATCAGTGACAGTGGCGACACCGATTTTGCCGCCATTGAACGCACCTTGAATACGCATTACCCCGGTGCTCAGGTGATGTATCTAACTCGCCATAAACAAGACTATCTCGCCACTGAAGTTCAGTTAAAAATACAAGGGTCTTTTCGCTTCGTGTATGTGGATGGTGCCACCGGTGCATTACTCGGAGAAGGGCCGTGGGCGCGTATCTCACGATTCTTGCGTAACTGGCATATGACCCTATCCATGGGCTGGACGGGGAAGCTTATCATCACCAGCTTAAGCTTACTGTTAGTGGTGTTGTTGGTGTCCAGCCTTTACGTATATCGTCAGTGGTGGCGTCATTTTTTGAAGCGCCCCGCTGCTCTCACACTTAGCAAGCGCAATAGCTGGTCCGATTGGCATAAACTCCTCGGTTTGTGGAGCTACTGGTTTATCTTGGTGATGGCACTAACGGGGTTATGGTATTTAGTTGAACACGGCCTACAAACGGCGAAGATAGATCATTATGTTGCACCGCCGCCAGCAGTGACCCAATTGGCCAATCAAAATGAAAAGAGCACACGCCCGCCGCTCACTTTGAGTGCCGCTTATCAAGCAGCGAAGCAGGCCTTCCCAAGTTTAGATATTCGCTATATCAGCTACCCACAACACAGTCATCAGGCTATCCAAATTCGCGGTTACAACGACGATATACTGCTGCGTCTACGCGCCAATAAGGTCTATTTGCACCCAGCAACAGGTGCCGTATTAGGTATTCAAAAAGGCGAGCAGCTGCCCTTAGTGCCGCGCCTAAAAGACACCGCCGATCCATTGCACTTTGGTAACTTTGCCGGCCTCGGCACTAAGCTCATTTGGGCGTTCTTTGGCGCGCTGATGACCTTTGTGAGCGGTGCCGGAGTGGTGATGGGCTGGTTACGAGTGCGACGCAAAACCTCTGCTATTCGCTGGCTAGGGGTATCCGGCGTTATCGCTATTGCGTTAGTGCTTGCCTCGGTGGTTGCCACGAGTATGTCATTTAGTGTGCGCAACGTTCCGGCGCAGTTATTTTCGCCAGTGCTCGGCGTTGAGAAGTAAGAGGGTGTTGCAATAGTGCTACCACTCTAAAAATAACAATTAATCCCTTAGCTATTGAGTTGAAAGTAAAAAATTAGCGATTAATCAGCTTTATTAGCAAAAAATGAACAAATGATTATTGTTTGTACTTACATAACAGATCTATAATGCGAACGATTTTCATTTTTTATACAGGGAATTATTATGAAGTCCTCTCCCGCTCTCGCCCCCTTAGCCATTGCTATTACTTTGGCGTTATGTGCAGCAAACAGCTTAACCGTTCACGCCGATGTTCAGGATATCGAAAAGATTATTGTCAGTGGTCAAAAAATTGATCGCGGTCTTCAAGAAACCCCCACCAGCGTTGCCGTAATAACAGAGCAAACGGTAGAGCGTGAGAACCTCAATACCTTCTATGATGTCCTTGCTCGTACCCCCAACGTATCTGGAACTGACGGTGCAGGCTTTAATATTCGTGGCATTGATGCGTTTAATGTTACCGGCGGCGGCTCTGGCGGTTTAGCCAGTGTGTATATCGATGGCGCGCCTGTGCCGTACAGAATGATGCAACAAGGCGGCTTTTCTACTTGGGATATCAGCCAGGTGGAGGTTCTTCGAGGCCCGCAATCGACCCTGCAAGGCCGTAATGCACTGGCAGGCGCGGTGGTCATGAATACCCGCGATGCAGAGCAAGAATACAGTTTGAAAGCTCGCCTGGGCATGGGCGAATACGGTGCTCAAGAGGCCGCCATTGCTCTTGGAGGTGGCCTGGTTGAGGATGAACTGGCATTTCGTCTCAGTGCTGAAAAACGTGATAGTGGTGGTTACAACACCAATGTGGCTACCGGTGAAGAGTCGGACTTTGACGACAATGAATTCTATCGCGCTAAGCTACGCTATACGCCGACAGCCTTACCCCAGTTTGAAGCACAACTGAGCTTTATGCACAGCGAAAACGAAAAAGGCATCGAATGGGTAGCGACACAAAGCGGTAATACGGCTTATCCGATTAACGATATCTTCGATGATCGTTACGTTTATCTCGACTCACCAACCTTTGAGTTTACCGATACCGACATGTATGCGCTCAATATGCAGTACGACCTCACTGATTTCTGGCGTCTCACTGCAATCACTACTTACTCTAACTCAAAGTATGGCTATGAATGGGATGGCGATGCGTCGATGGTTGGACCGCAATCAACACTCACCGATCGCCGCGAAGACAAAACCACTTCTCAAGAACTGCGCTTAACCTATGATGGTGAACGCCTCAGTGGGTTAATCGGGCTTTACTATTCCGATGTTGATGTTAATGACATCAGCAGTGGCGAGCGTGGTGTCACCTTTGAGCAGCTGGGTGTACGCACGTTACTGACAGCCCCCCCTGAGTTTGGCGGGCTGGGACTACCCGCTGTGTTAGCCGAACAAGTTCTGCAATTATACCGTGGCGCTGACCCCTTGTTTATTAGCCAGTCTGCCTATTATGTGCAAGGGATCACCACCACCGCCTTGTTCGCTGATTTTACCTATGAGCTAAACAACCACTGGGACGCATTCGCTGGCCTACGCTATGACCGCGAACAACAGGAAAACGGCAACACCACCGATATCAGTATCAGTGCACGCACCGAACAAGCGCTACCACAACCCAGTGACTATGCGTTTGATCCCATGCTGGCACAACTGATTGGCGGCATTAATCAGCAATTATACGCGATGGCCGCCGACGCCTCAGGCGACGAGCCCGTTGAAGACGCTGACTTTGATGCTTGGCTGCCCAAAGTGGGCGCTACGTATCGCTTCAATGATGACGTATCATCTAGTTTTACAGTGCAACGCGGTTATCGCTCAGGTGGTGTGGGCACTAATATCGCCCAGTCGACGCCCTTTACGTTCGACCCTGAATACACTTGGAACTACGAGTTAGCAATGCGTTCCGTATGGCTTGACGACGCTTTAGTACTCAACGCCAATCTCTTTTATTTGGACTGGGAAGACCAGCAAGTTGATGTCTATCTATCCAGTAACCAATATGATCGTGAGGTTCGCAACGTTGGCGCGTCCCATGTCCAAGGTTTTGAAACCGAATTAAGTTACTCGCTCAACCCAAGCACTCGCTTCTATGGCGGTATTGGTTATTCGCAAACAGAGTTTGACGACTTCGTGCAACTCTTTAATGGCGTTGAGACCAATTACAGCGGACGCGAATTCGCCGGTGCGCCGCAATGGACTGCGCTAATGGGAGTTGATTACTTCTCACATCAAGGTTGGGTCGCCAATGTGAATGCCAGCTACACCGGCAGCTCCCAACGCCTATCCACACCCTTAGAGCAGGGGTTAGACCCACGCAATGACACCCACTGGCTGGTCAATGCCCGTGTCGGCTACCAATGGCAGCATTATGGTGTGTATGCCTTAGTGCAAAATGCGCTTGATGAGCAATATGTTGTGTTAGCCCCAGCGGGACTTGGCAACCAAACCTTAGGCGCTCCGCGCACCTTCAGTGTGCGCTTCGAAGCACAATTTTAGTTAGGCATTCATCGCGCGGCCCAGCGCCGCGCTCAAGGGGCAATAATATGACAAAAAAACGCACCTTCAGTGCCACCAAGCGTCGGCACTTTCTTGCCTGCGTGTTGGCACTGCTCACCTCGGTAGTGATTATTCCGGGCATGACAACCTATTTACCTTTTGCCATGAGCGAGCAAATTCTCATGCCAATTATGCTATTTCCGCTTATTTGGACGGCGCTATTTATGTACGCATATATGGCGGAAAAGGCATGGCATCCGTTGGCAGTAATGGTACTGCTGATAGTTATTCATGGCGTATTGAGCTTTATCGCCCTAACAGGAGCAACAGGATGAAATCATTAACCATCAAGAAGCTCTTTAATATCCATAGTTGGGTGGGAGTTATTACCGCTGTATTGCTATTTATTGTCGCCTTTAGTGGTGCTATTGCGGTATTGAGTCGCCCTGAGCTGAAAATATGGGCGAACCCCGAAATTCAGCAGGCTCCAAAAATACCAGCGCAAGCAATCACTGAGCTTGTGAACCAATACCATGAGCAAGTACCCGCACCATTCGGTGAAAATATTCATGTATACTTGCCTAGCGGCCATAACACTCATTTACTGACCTTGTTATTTGAATCGCATCATGGTGATGACAATTACGATCAGGCTGTGGCGCACGTTTTTCAATTTCATCCCAACACTTTGGCGTTGCAATCGACTTACTATGGTCCGAGCCAAACCTTCTATGCTAAGCGCAAAACAGATGCTGCCAGCTTTATTGGCCACTTTCATGCCGACTTACATCTCGGCCGACCGATTGGGCTAATACTCACGGGGGTGCTAGGTTTGACGCTGTTGGTGTCGACGCTCACCGGGCTGTTTATCCACCGCCAGTTTTTGCGGCAACTGTTTACCTTTCGCCGCCATAAAGGGACCAGTGTTTGGGTGAGTGACGGGCACAAAGTAATGGGGATTTGGGGAAGTCTCTTTCATGGCGTGATTGGTTTTACCGGGGCATTCCTTGGCCTAGCCACGGTTATTTTATTGCCAGCCGCCGCTTTGGTTAACTTTGGCGGCGATCAAGATAAGCTGGTGGAAACATTTACCGCCATTCCTGAGCCAGTCATTAGCCATCAGTATCAACCGACCCAACTGGCCGATATTCTTGCTGATGCCGAGCAGCGCTTCGCCGATGCTCATATTCTTGATGTCACGATTATGGCGCATAACGATGCCAACAGCGAAGTCTATCTGCGTTTGCTTGGCGGGGAGTCGGTGGCCTCGCAGTTACTGCATTATCACGGCGATGGCGAGTACATAAAGTCAATGAGTAGCTTTGGCGATATCCCCGGCGTGTCCATCAAGGTGTTAGAGCTATTGTTTCCCTTGCACTTTGGTAATTTCGGTGGGATTTTTATCAAGCTCGTGTGGACTGCGCTGGGCTTAACCACAGCACTATTGCCACTGTCAGGGATCATGATGTGGTTAAGTAAACGCGCTCGAGGCAACAACCCGAGCTTAAGCCACAAAGCTTATCAGCGCTGGAATCGCTTTATCATTGGCAGCTGTGGCGGCTTAGTACTGGCCTGTATGTTACTGTTTCCGGCGCAAGTGCTCATCAATGCCTATGTTCCACCCACCGCGCACAATGCCGTTATCGGCCCGCTGTTTTTCTATTCATGGTTGCTCTGGTTACTGCTGGGCGCATTACCTTGGCATTATCATCGCTATTTCCAAGCGACATTAGCATGCATAGGCAGCTTAGCGTTGTTGGTGCTACCGCTTAACGTTTTACTCTCTGAAAACCACGTGTTTAATGCTGGCAGCTTATTGGTAAGTAGTGTTGATATCGGCTTTTTTGCTATTGGCTTGGGTTGCTACTACGCCCTTAGGCGCCTCTATAAAGGCACCGCAACTCGGTCGCAGCTTGTTAATCAGGAGCAACAAGTATGAAGCTAATAATACTCGTGTGTGTCTCGATGCTACTGTTGGCCGCCACCGGGTTAGTACGTAAACACCCTAAAACCCCACTCACTGTGCTGAGTTCGGTGCTTGGTTATGGCTTAGCAGCTTGGGGGTTTGTTTATATCTACGGTGTTATCGGCGGCGCTTTCACTTTCATTGCCAGTGCCTTATTAGCAGGGATAGTTATCGCCTTGAGCTTAGGCAAGCCTGACCAGTAATAACGACCTCAAGCGCCACCACTGACGTCAATAAAAGTGCCAGTGGTGAAACTTGCTTGTTCACCGAGTAGCCAGGCAATGGCTTGTGCTACTTCGTGAGCATACCCACAACGGCCCAAGGGTAACTGCGGCCCAAGGCGATGCACACGCTTTGGTTCCCCACCGTCGCCATGAATATCAGTGGCAATCACGCCCGGGCGCACACCATTGACGCGGATACCTCGCGCAGCAACCTCTTTTGCTAAGCCGATAGTGAAGCTATCCATGGCCCCTTTTGATGCTGCGTAATCGAGGTATTCAAAGGGCGCACCCGTGCGCGCTGCAGCTGAAGACACATTAACGATAGCGCCGTTATCAGGCATACGCAGCAATGCTGCTTGAGCACATAAGAAGGCACTGGTTACGTTCACGCTCAAAATGCGATTGATGCGCTGAGCATTGAGCCCTGCCAGCGAGGTTTGCGCTGCCAAGATGCCAACATTATTCACCAAATGAGTAAGGCCGCCGCAATGCTCATCAATGGTCGCAAAGAGATGCTCTACCTCTGACTCTTGGCTGACGTCGCCAGCCACCGCGAGCGCTGTGCCACCACCTTGTTCAATTTCTGCTACGAGTGCATGCGCGGCGCGATGGTTCTTCAGGTAGTTAATAACGACTTGATAACCTTGGTCAGCCAACAGCCGGGCTGTTGCCGCGCCAATGCCACGACTTGCGCCGGTGACCAGTACGGTATGTTTATTCATAACTTAACTGCACAAAAAAAAGCGGCTAACGCCGCTTTTCTTATTTTTCTTTCATATTCCAAAGAATACCTTGGTCTGAGCCCATAACCGTAGTCGGCATCTGACCATTCCATTGCTGTGCACGCATGTACTCAACTAGGGTGGCATTATTCTTAATGGCTTCAGCTTTCTTCTGCATCGCTTCAGCTTCCGCTAAACCTTTTAGTTTAATTGCTTCCGCTTCGGCCTGCGCCTCGATTTTAATCGAATAGGCTTTACCGTCTGCTTTTGCTTTTGCGGCATCACGTTGAGCCATTGCGGTATTTACTTCACGCTGAGCCTCAAGCTTCTGGCGCTCTAGACGGTGCTTTTCAGCCGCCGCAAGGTTCTTTTCTGTTTGCTTGGTCTCGATAGATTGGATGTATTTTTGCGGCAATACCAAGTCTTCGATTTGCGCCGAGTCTAACTTCACTGGATAAGCTTTCATTTCATCAAGTAACAGCTCCTCGATACGGGCGATAACTTGCGAGCGGTTTTGAATCAGCTCTTCTGCTTTGTAACGCGCCAGCGCATCTTTTGTTGCCGAGCGAAGCTTCGGGTCCAAAATGCGATTTTCGAACTGGGTCAACCCGCCATAGCTTTTAAAAAGATCAAAAGCTTCGGTGCGGATCACTGTCCAGTTGATACTCACTTCAGCGGTTAAGGGCATTTGCTCGTGAGTAGCCGCCCGTAGCTTTTCTACGTTTTTGCGTGTGCGGATTTCTAACATCTCAACACTATCAACGAAAGGTATTTTGGTGTGTAGCCCCGGATTCACTTGTTCGGTGGCTTCGCCAAAGCGTTTAATGATGCCAACATGACCTTCATCAACGGTGTACATCGCACTCATTACCAAAAATCCGGCTAATACCATGGCAATGACAGAAATGATAAGTCCTTTTTTCTTGCCTACCGAGGCGGTTAAATCAGGTAGGTTATTATCGTTCATCCTCGTTGTTCCTTAATTACTTCACTGTAGGAACAACGAGTATAAGTTAACCATTCACATTTGTTAACTAAGCATTCATATTAATGCCCGTGATTCTCAATGGTTAAACTACGGTAAAATAAGGTGGTTACTCGCTCTTTGGGTAACCAGTTGGCGTATTCAAGCTCAAGCGCCCCGAGTGGGTCTGCCGCCAATACTGACTCGAGGTCTTGATGCTCATCAATCGCAGCCACCATCAGTGATTTCGCTTTGCTGAGCAACTGATAATATCTCTGTAGCCCTGCTTTATTGCTCATAGGCCCGTGCCCTGGGATCACCTGAGTGGAGTCATCTATTTGTGTCATCACTTGCTCAACCGCAGCTAAGATGCCGTCCACACTGCCTCCGCTATCCACATCAACAAAAGGCAAACTACCTAAATTAAAGTAGATATCGCCCATATGCACGACATTGGCGGTATCGAAAAAAATCACCGCATCGCCATCGGTATGCGCATGGGCAAAGTGTACCGCTCTAGCATGCTCGCCGTTAAAATGTAATGTTAAGTCTTGGCCAAAGCTTAGCTTGGGTAAGTACTGTGAACCCTCACCATGCTTTTGCTGCAAACGCTTATGAACATTGTGGTGGGCAATGACATGGGCACCAGATTGGGCAAACACTTCGTTGCCGCCGGTATGGTCACCATGGTGATGGGTATTGATCACAAACTCAGGCGCATTCGGGTTGAGATTTTTCAGCGCTGTTTTTATTTTTGGGGCTAACTTGGCAAATTGGTCATCAATGATGTAGGTGCCATCTTTACCTACGTGCGCGGCTATGTTACCTCCTTGCCCGAAAAGAACATGAATGTGTTCGCTCAATTGCTGGGTTTCTATTTCGACTTCTTCAGCTTGAAGTGAGACGCTCATGGTGGTCGCCACCGCTGCCGCTGTAAATAACGAGGGTAATTTCATTGTTTTTCCTGTTGATGGTGTTGTTATTACTGTAGAGAACGCAATTGTCTGCAGTTTAGTTCATATTCGCGCTTTTGGCGGCGTCACTTTGTGGCGGTAACAGTGCCCAATGACTTGTTAACAACTATCAATAGCTATATAAATCATATAGTTGACAGCCTAACAAAATTACCCTTATGCACTATACTCAATAGTCATACGATTTTTCATCGGCAGTAGGTCGTCCATTGCAGAAGCTACCCAGCAATACACACTCAGCTGAAGGTATTTTTGAGCAGGTTGAAGAGCTCAAGTTTAAGATTATTGTACGCGTTGCTATCTTCGCTGCCGCGATTCACGCCGCTTTGATCCCCGGCTTTTATGTCATCGGCGCGACTCCTTTAGCGATTTTGAACATATTTAGTACCTTAAGCTGGCTACTCGGGATTTGGTTAATTAAAAATAACCGACAAAGTTGGGGGTTAAGGGTGGTCAGCGTTGAGGTAGTGGTACATTCAATTGCCGCCTGTGCCTTTATGGGCACGGAAACGGGCTTTCAGTTTTATCTATGGAGTGTCTCATGTATTTTAATGGTTGATTACAAAATGCGAATGGGCAGTGCAGTGGGCTTCAGCCTGACCTTGATCGCTATATTTGCTGCCATATACATTTTGTTCTCCGGTGTTGCCTATCCCTATGCGTATGGTGAGTTTTTACGCTATATCGAGGTCGCTAACATTCTTGTCGCCGGAGTGCCGATGATTTATACCCTTGCACTGATCCGCCGTATCACTTTAGAACAACGCTCTACGCTCGCAGATATGGCAGCCAAGGATTTCCTTACCGGATTATATAATCGACGCTTTGCCAAAGAGCTTATGTTGAAGTTACACAATCGCTGCAGCACAGCAGAGCAACCCATGTGTGTCGCTATCGGCGATATCGATTATTTTAAGCAGATTAACGACCAATATGGCCACGAAGTCGGTGACAAAGTGCTGGTAGCACTGTCGCAAACATTACTTGAACACACTCGCGCCAGCGATGTTGTCGCGCGCTGGGGAGGGGAAGAGTTTATTATTGCCTTGCCCAATATTGATATTGATACCGCCTCGGCAAGGATAGAATCTATCCGCAGTGCCATCAAGAGCATGGACGCACGGCAGGTAAGCCCCGAATTGTCATTGACTATGAGCTTTGGTCTTAGTCAGTGGCAACCACAGCAGAGCGTGGAGGACGTTATCAACGTCGCTGATGACGCTCTGTATCGCAGTAAATCCAACGGTCGTGACCAAACGACCTTAGCGGCGTCAGCGCCAGTGACACTGACACAAGTCACCTAATCAGCAGCCCGAAATTCAATGCGATGCAAGGGCTCGCCAGGTAATAAAGACGTCGCTTGATGCTCAGCAAACTGCTGATAACCCGCCCGATAAAACGAAGACAACGGATGTGCCGATTGACCACCAGGAATAGCTAAAATAGCGTGTTCCAAACGCCCCGGTTGCGCAATAAATCGCTGTGAAGCGCCAAATTCTGGGCGCTGCACTGCGGGCATAAAGCTATCACCAAACCCGGGGGTAATTGGCATATCCAGCCATGAGCTCAGCAACGGTATCTGTTTGCTAAACGGATGCTTGAGCGCTAACGCATTCACTTTGCCCCATTGCCATTGCTGCATATCATCGCTAAAGTTGTCACGCAAACGCTGAGTCGCGAGCGCGAAGCTGCGCATCAGTAAGCTCTGTTTATCACCCAACTGCCAGCGCTGAGGCTGTGCCAAAAGCTGCCATGTGGCGGGCTCAAGGTTGCGTTTGATAGGCCCTAGAGACAAAGACTCTTGTGCTAGCGCCGACTCAATATCGGCAAACACGGTGTCCATCACTGCGCTGCGGAAGTAGCGAACTAAGGTATAGCCAATGGAATCAGTGCATGCACAGCGCCGCCAATTGCGAACCGCCTCTAAGTATGGGGAGTTAGGTTCGCTCTGCAAAGTCGTCACCAATAGCGCCTGCCATTTGCCTAAAAAACGCGCTTCGTTATCAAGTTGCAGGTCAAGGAATGCCTGCTCATCAAACTGTTCACGTGCAGCGAGACGGTCGCGGATTTGTTGCTGGCGCGCTCCTAGCGCATAGCCACCATCACCAAAGCGCTGATGCTGCTGTGCTGACATAACACGCGCGTTGGCGGTCCAAATGCGCCCCTGTTTAGGGTTCATCACGCGTGGTCGCTGCGGCTCATTACTAAACCAAGCTTGTTCAAATTGCTGCTCGGTGATGGCGGTATCACTAGGTTGAGTGCGTGCTGCAATAGCGCCCATGGGCTGCCAGCCTAGCTGGCCTTGGGCATCAACAACCACTAGATTTTGCACCGGCATACCGGCTGTATTCGCTAACTGAAAGGCTTCGGTGACCGTTTTGGTGGTGGCGAGTTCAGCTAAATCAAGGTTCAAGGCATAATCGTAATGGCCCACCCAACTAAGCGCATAGCGCTGACCACCGACTTCGCGCACCGGGCCATAATCGCTCATGAGTAAGCGATATTGATGCACACTGCCATCATCAAGGGCGATGCTCTCTTGCACCTCGACTAAATCAGCGTCGTCGCTAAGGCGAACCCAATCAGATGTGTCGACGTAGGCATTGGTGAATCCCCACGCAATGTGGTTATTGCTGCCAACAACAATGGCGGGCGCCCCCGGTAACGATACGCCTGTTACTTGGGTATCGGCAAAATTCAGCTGCGCACGATACCAAATAATGGGCACCGCTAAGCCTAAATGCATGTCATCGGCGACCATAGGTTGGCCGCTTGTGGTTAACTCCCCCGACACAGCCCAATTGTTGCTCCCCACTTCCAAACTAGGAATGATTTCCCGTATCTGAGCATGCTGCGCTGAAGCCGGCAGCAATGGAATCGTCACCTCTGGTGCCAAGAGTTCGCTGTTATCGAGTGCAGATTGATAGGATGAAGGCTGAGTTAAAAACTGCCGCATTGGCGAACCAAACTGCTGCTCAATACGCTCTAGCACCATGTCACGGGCAAAAGTACCTGCTTGCAAATCGAGGTACATGCTGTAAATCACTAATAAGCTGTCGACTGGCTGCCAAGGCTCAATATCGGCGCCCACTAACAAGTATTCAAAGGTTTTTAAACTCTGCGCCTGCTGGGCATCATTCACGCCTTGGCTATAGCGCTGAAGCAATTGCTGTTGTGCCGGTTTAAGCTGAGCATAAATGCGCTTTGAGCGTTGACGCAGTTGATGGAAACGCATTTTCTTATCCAATGGCAAAGCGGCCTCACCAAAAAGCGCACTAAGTTCGCCCGCCGCATTACGCCGCAGTAAATCCATTTGAAAGAAACGGTCTTGCGAATGGGCAAAACCCAGCCCATATGCGGCATCGGCCATTGAGTGAGCATCGACAATGGCCTGCCCTAGCGCATCGCGCTTTATGGTCACCACTTTATCAATGCTCTGACTTTGACCGCGACCATCGAGGCTTGGCAAACTGAGATATAAAATGGCATAAAGGACTGCCGTTACCAGAAGTAGCAAAACAATGACTGCTATAGCTAAGCGCTTAATCCACATCAACATAATCTGTCCATATCGAGTTTATTGTTATTCTGCCCACAGCTAGTGTATGACATTTTTTAAGCTTTGTTCGTGTTAAAGGCAAGTTACCGATATAATAACGGCCATAGTAAGATTTCTTCGCAATCAACTGCGTGTCGCTTTATTGAGAACATTATGACTGAACAGACTTTTATCAAAGGTAAAGACAGAGACTTAGAATCGTCTATCTCTACCATGCAAAACAAACTCGTGGCATTAGATATCAATGTGGAGGAGGCTTTGTGGCTGAACCCAGTGGCTAACTGCTACTCGGTCCACATCCGTGATAAAGACTGTGGGGTGATGTTCACCAATGGTAAAGGGGCTACCGATAAAGCGTGTTTAGCGTCGGCACTAGGGGAGTATTTTGAGCGTTTAAGCTGCAACTACTTCTTCGCCGATTTTTACTTAGGCGAAGAGTTCGCGAACGCCGAATTCACCCACTACCCCAGTGAAAAGTGGTTTGCCGTTGACGGCGAACAAGTGCCAGAAGGTTTGATGAATGAGCAGCTATGGGACTATTTTGACCCTGAGCGCGAACTCACCCCATCTCACCTTTATGACTTTAACTCCGGCAATACCGAGCGCGGTATTTGTGCGCTGCCATACACCCGTGTGCGCGATGAAGAAATTGCCTACATCCCCGTCAATGTCATCGGCAACATCTTTGTATCTAACGGCATGAGTGCCGGTAACACCAAATATGAAGCTCGCGTGCAAGGCCTTTCAGAAGTGTTTGAGCGCGCCATTAAAAACCAAATTATCGCTGAAGGAATTTGCCTACCCGAAATACCTGAAGAGGTGGTGAAGCAATATCCGAAGATTCACCAAGCCTGTGAAGAGCTACGCAGCCATGGGTTTCATTTGCGCATCGCCGATGCGTCGTTGGGCGGTAAATACCCGGTTATGAGTGTGACCCTAATCAACCCAGTTGATGGCTCGGTGTTCGCTTCATTCGGTGCTCACCCGTCATTTGAAGTGGCGTTAGAGCGTACCGTTACTGAGCTTCTTCAAGGCCGTCGCCTTGACCAACTCGACGTATTCCAATGCGCCACCTTCGATAACGACGAAGTAGCGTCAGCAGAAAATATCGAATTACATTTTATCGACTCCAGCGGCCTAATCTCTTATGACTTCTTCCGTGACCAAGCCGATTTTGACTTTGTGCACTGGGATTTCAGCGGCAACACCGAGCAAGAGTACCAATTCTGCACGGATCTGATCCACGACATGGGCTATGACATCTACATCATGGATTACACGCACTTAAACGTGTACGCCTGCCGTATCTTGGTACCCGGTTTATCCGATATTTACCCTGTGGATGAGCTCATCTGGCGCAACAATAATGAGGGCGCTAAATTCCGCCAGGACTTCCTGTCACTGGATCAATACGACGCCGAACAATGGCTGGAAATCTACGACCGCTTAGAAGAAGCAGGACATAGCGATATTATCCGCGCTGCTGAATTTATCGGTGTGGTGACTGATGCCGACACGCCTTGGCATACGCTGCGCATCGGCGAGCTGAAAGCGCATCTATGCCTTGCCGCACAAAGCGAGGAAGCCATTGATTGGGTCGAGTGGATTCTGCATACCGATCAAATTAGCCCAGAGCGGATTCGCTTCTTCCGCTGCTTAAAAGCGGTCTTGGAAATCAAATATGACGAACAACGAGCATACAGCACTTATCAAAGCTCATTGGCGCTGATGTTTGGTGCTGACAATGTTGAACTCGCGATTGAAATAGCAGAAGCGCGGATACAATTCCACGGGCTTAGCTTCCCAGGCTTAGCACTTGAGGGCTTCAAAAAGCACCACGCACTACTCGATGGCTACCGTAAACTACACAGAGCAAAAGCGCAGTTTTGGGATCGCCAAGTAAGCGATAGCTAAACTCTTTTGATGATGCGCCCAAAGCCTGGGCGCATTGTTCCTATGCCCGAAAAATCAGCACCTTAGCTGATATATTAATTAGACAAGCCCCGCTACTGCACTATAGTTTAAGGTGTTGTTCAACCACCGACTATCTGCAGCCATGCCACCAGCTTCGAAAAGCCGCTTTTATGCCATTGCCTTTTACGGCCTAATAGCCCTAACCTTGGCTGTGGCTATATTCCTCGATCACCTCAATTATCAAAAAGCTGAACAACAATATCGCCAAGATGTACGGGAAGTAGCACAAAGTTATCGCAGCCGATTACAGGCACTGATGACCGCCAATATTCAACTTGTACGCGGATTAATACCGGCCATCGCTGCCCAGCCCAACCTCAACCAACAACAATTCAGTGTCATTGCACAAAGCCTGTTTACCAGTTCTAAAGAACTGCGCACCATAGGTGCAGCACCGGATATGGTTATTCGAATGACCTACCCTCTCAAGGGTAATGAGGGAGCCATTGGCCTCGATTATATGGCCACCCCCAGTCAACGTGATGCAGCCTTGGCCGCTAAAGAAGGTGGAGAAATAGTCATTGATGCCCCCGTTAATTTAGTGCAGGGCGGTGTTGGCATTATTGCTCGACTGCCCATTTATCTGCAGCAGCCGAAACAAGAGTTTTGGGGGCTGATATCGGTCGTGCTCGACGCCAACAAGGTCTATAGCAATGGCGGACTCGTGCAATTACAAGAACAATTCAATGTCGCCTTGTATAAGCGTAATCCTGATAAACACATGTTTGGCGATACCGCTATTCGCTATAGCGACCCCATTGAACTATCGATTAGTCTACCTAATGATACTTGGTATTTGGCAGTCCAACCGCAAACGGGCTGGCAACCTCCGTGGGAGAGCTTTGGCTATGCGCGCATCGCGATTATTTTAACCACCTTGTTAGTGGTACTGTTTTTAGCTTGGCTTCGAGCCTTATTCTTAAAACTCATGGTCAATGAGCAGCGTCTTCAAGCGTTATTCGACCTTTTTCCGCTAGGTATCGCGTTATGTGATGCCAAAACGGGCCGCTATATCAATGCTAATAAAGCCTTACTAAACTCGCTCGATACCCACTTACAACAGCTAAAACAACAACACTTCGCCAACACTCTGCGCTTCAACGAGCGCACAGTACCGGCCTTAGATCAATTGCGTCATGGTCAACATATTGTTGCGGGAGAAGCTCTGTGGCAAAACAACAGTACCTTCCCGGTGAATGTCAATGGAGTGCAATTTACCAATGCTCAGGGTGAACCTTTTGTGTGGTTACTCATTGAAGATTTGCGCGAAAAGAAGGCGACACAAGCAGAAATACTTGAAAAGAGTCAGCGCCTAGCATTGATCGTTGAGAATATCGGTGTTGGAACTTGGGATTGGCAAGTACAAAGCGGCGAAGTGACGTTTAACGAGCGTTGGGCGCAAATCATTGGTTATGAGCTCGAAGAGCTCACCCCCATTAATATTGATACTTGGCTCAATCACACCCACCCTGATGACTTAAAAGAATCAGGACTGCGTTTGGAGCAACACTGGCAGGGACAAAGTGAACAGTATGTATGTGAAGCCCGAATGCGTCATAAATTAGGCCATTGGGTGTGGGTTCTGGATACCGGCCGAGTCATTGAATGGTGCGACGATGGTCGACCAAAACGTATGATTGGCACGCACTTAGATATTAGCTCACAAAAGTCGACTGAGGCGGCACTGCGCCATGCTAAGCAAGAGATCGAGCGCTTCTTTGAGCTCAGCGCTAACTTTATGGCTATTCTCAACGTACATGGCTTTTTCGAACGCGCCAACTCACGCATATACCGGGGCTTAGGCTTTACAGCCAGTGAAATACTTGCCAAGCCGCTGCTCGACTTTGTCGCCTGTGATGATAAAGAGCGCGTACAACAACAATTTGATAAGTTGAGCCAGCAGGACAATGAAACTCAATTTGATTGCTACTTGCGTACCCACTCACACAAACAGCTGCTGTGCCGTATTAACTTGGCTCTGGATCAAGAGAATAGCAAGATTTATATGGTTGCTAGCGACATCACTGAGCAGCAACGAATCAGCAAGCAGCTGTTGACGCATAAACAAATGCTCGAAGCAATGAGTACCCAGGCGCGCATTGGCGCATGGGAGCTGAATAACGATACTAACCACGCGTTCTGGTCCAAAGTGAACCGCGAGATTCATGGCGTCGATGACAGCTACCTGATCACCGCAGATAATCTTTTTCACTTTTTCACACCCAGTTCCCAATCCCAGCTAAATACGCTTATTACTCGCACTATTAATGACCGTCAGCCGTTTTGTACTGAGCTACAGATAGTCACAGCTCAAGGTGCTAAAAAGTGGGTACGCGTGCGCGGTGAAGCGGAGTTTGACCAGCAACGCTGTATTCGCATCTTTGGCTCTACCCAAGATATAGATGGCGAAAAGCGCGGCCAGCTCGCGCAACAGCAATTAGCACAACGTAATAGCGCTTTAGCAGGGCTCACGGTCGATGACGCGATTCTCAATGGTGATTTAGACGCGGCTAAACACATTATCACCCGCATGGTCAGCCGCACCTTAAACACCCATAGGGTCAGTATCTGGTTGTTTGACGATGCCCATCAAGAAATGCATTTACTGTCACTGTACGAACAAGAGAAAAACAGCCATAGCGAGAGCGGTGTATTAGTCGGTGAGCAATACCCAACTTACTTTAGCGCGATACAAAAGCGAGCGGTATTAAGCATCAGTGATGCCCACAACGATCCGCTGACCAGGGAGTTTTTACAGGACTATCTGCAGCCGCTCAATATTCATGCGCTTCTCGACTGTGCCATTCCGGGGCGCCATGGCATGGTCGGTGTGGTGTGCGCAGAACAGCTTCATGAACCGCGTGTATGGAGTGAAAATGATGAAAACTTTCTTATTGCTATCGCTAATATCATCGGTGGTGTCTATGCCAACCACGAAAGACAACTAACGGAAATTGCCCTTCGCAACGCGAAAAATAAAGCTGAGCATGCGGCGCTCGTAAAAAGTGAGTTTCTTGCCAGTATGAGTCATGAAATACGTACGCCGATGAATGGCGTATTGGGCATGTTAGAGCTACTGGATCACAGCACATTAAATGACTCGCAGCATCATCACCTGCAACTAGCCCGCTCTTCTGCCAACACCTTGTTAAGTATTATCAACGACATATTGGATTTTTCTAAAATTGAAGCGGGCAAGGTAGAAATTGAACATATAAGTTTTGATATTCACCAAGTGTTGTCACAGGTTGTTGAGTCGCTAGCCTTGAAAGCACAGCAACAAAACAACCGTTTATATCTGGATGCGCATCAGCTACCACAGCAAATAGTTGAGGGTGATCCCAACCGCTTGCGACAAGTGCTGGCCAACTTGTTATCGAATGCGATTAAATTTACCGAAGACGGTGAGATAACGATTACCGCAACACTCGATGAGCATGGGGTATTTACCTGCAGTGTCCAAGACACCGGTATTGGTATCTCTAAGCAAGCTCAAGCGCAATTATTTGATGCCTTTACCCAGGCTGACAGCTCCACCACCCGGCGCTTTGGCGGCACCGGTTTAGGTCTTGCCATTGTCCGTCAGTTATGTCAGCTCATGCATGGCGATGTCAGTGTGAAAAGCACTGTGGATCAAGGCAGTACATTTACGTTCTTCATTCAACTGGAAGCCGATGAGCAATCTACCATCACTCAACACCTGGTGGGTGAGCACGTGGCTATTTTCTGTCATGACCGCCAAGAGAGTACCCTCGCTCGGCAACACTGTGAGTTGATGGGAGCAAAGGTCACCTGCTTTACGGATGGCAATGACTTGCTTGAGCATTTGGCTAACCAAAGCGTCGAGCGCCTCATTATCGATGCCGAACCGCTATTAAAAAATACCCACGAGTTACAGCATCGACTGAAAAGCACGCTTAGCGAACAATGTCAGCTGTTGGTCTTAGCGAATATGGAGCAAACTAATGAAGTCAGCGAGCAATTGGAATTTGAACACTTCCGATTGGCGTTTCATCCATTAACTAGCTTTGATATTTTCAGCGGTTATACGCGCTCAGAAGAGACTGGTGCGCAGCAGCTCTCAGGGACTATTAACTGTTTGCTTGTAGAAGATAATCAGGTCAATCAAATTGTTACCTCATCCTTATTGGACAAGCACGGTTGCAACTACGAAATTGCCAATGATGGACAACAAGCGATAACACGCTTGCAACAGTGTCCTTCGGGGTATTTTGATGTGGTGCTGATGGATTGCCAAATGCCCATTCTTGATGGCTACCAAGCAGCCACTCAAATCCGCCAAGGCAAGGCCGGAGAGCAACATCAAAACATTGCGATTATTGCCCTGACCGCCAATGCAATGGAGGGCGACAAGGAAAAATGTTTGCAATCGGGTATGAACGATTATTTGAGTAAGCCCCTTAAGCCAGACGCACTCTACGAGAAGCTGACCATCTGGGCACATATGGCACCGCCGTATGAATAGCGCGAAGCAAAATAGCACCCCCGAGGTCGGCGCTTTAATTTTTTTGTAAATGCTTACATAATAGCTGCTTACCATCTTGCTCAAGCGGGGGAATTATGCGAGCCGAAATCGTTGCCGAAATGAAAGTGCAACCTAGCATTGATGTCCAACAAGAAGTTACTCGTCGGGTGTCATTTTTAAAACACAAGCTTCAACAAGCCCACTGTCGCACCTTGGTGCTTGGCATCAGTGGCGGTGTTGATTCCTCTACTTGCGGCCGTCTTTGCCAGCTTGCCATTGAAGAGCTCAACGCCGATCACGATACTGAACAATATCAGTTCATTGCCGTGCGCTTACCTTATGGTGTGCAAGCCGACGAGGATGAGGCGCAGCTGGCGCTCGACTTTATTCAACCCAGTCAGCGTGTTACCGTGAACATCAAACCCGCTACCGACCATATGCATGAACAGGTGCTAAGCAGCCTCGCTGGCAGTGATTTAAGTTTACCCGCACAAAGCCATATTGATTTCGTTAAGGGCAATGTCAAAGCGCGCCAACGCATGATTGCCCAGTATGAGCTAGCGGGTCTACATCAAGGTTTAGTCGTTGGCACCGATCATAGCGCGGAGAACATTACCGGGTTTTATACTAAGTTTGGGGATGGTGCGTGCGATCTAGCGCCGCTGTTTGGCTTATCTAAACGCCAAGTACGCGCGCTTGCTCAACACCTCGGAGCGCCTGACGCCTTAGTTACCAAGGCACCGACCGCCGACTTAGAGTGCGATCGCCCCGGCCTCACAGACGAAGAAGCGCTGGGCTTGAGTTATGACCAAATCGACGACTTCCTTGAGGCGAAACCCTTAAGTGCAGAAATAGAGCAACGCATAATCGCCATATATCAGCGCACTCAGCATAAGCGCCAACCGATTCCGACCATTTACGATTAGTGCACATAGCCCATGTCAGTACATGGGCTATGACTACAACAAAACTAACCTCAGGCGTAAATGATCGACCGCTCTCGCCCATGCGTAAACACTGCAATCCTTTTGTCATTTGTTTATAGTAAGAGCAGTTCACGCTTAAACTGAAGAAGTTATGTCCTTTCCAATTTTAATAACCGGGGCCGGACAACGTATAGGTCTTGCCCTTGCCCAGCATTTTGTAGCTGAGCAGCACGATGTCATTATTACCTACCGTACTCGGCACAATGCAGTAGATGAGTTAGCGGCGCAAGGTGTTACTTGTATTCAAGCAGATTTTAGTGACGATGAAAGCATTATTCACTTTATCAATGAGTTACGAGTCCATACGCCAAAGTTACGCGCTATTATTCATAACGCATCAAGTTGGGATAGTGAGAGTAAAAACGACGACTACGCAGCCTTGTTTGATAATATGATGCGTATTCATGCCAAGGTACCTTACCTTATCAACCAACATTGCCAAGACATGCTCGAGCACAGCGATGGCTATAGCGACATTATTCATTTAACCGACTTTGTGGTCGAGACAGGCAGTGCCAAACACCTTGCCCACGCAGCCAGCAAAGCGGCATTGGATAATTTAACTAAGTCATTTGCGGCCAAGTACGCACCACATATCAAAGTGAACGCTGTTGCCCCTTCGCTGATTATTTTTAACGAGGGCGACAGTGAACAGTATAAACGCAAGACATTACAAAAATCCCTCATGGGCATTGAACCTGGGTGTCGAGAAATTATTAATGCTGTCGAGCTTCTGCTAACCAGCGACTATATAACCGGACGCAGCTTAGCCGTTGATGGCGGCCGTCATCTAAAGTAATTGAGAACATTATGCACGACGAATTAAAACAAAGTTACCAACAATTAATCTCCGCCGTTGGCGAAGACCCTCAACGCGAAGGCCTACTAGATACCCCCAAGCGTGCAGCCAAAGCCATGGAGTACCTAACTCAAGGCTACCGTCAGACATTAGCAGAAATCACCAATAATGCGGTGTTTACCTCTGATGCTGATGACATGGTTCTGATCCAAGATATAGAGCTTTACTCAATGTGCGAGCATCACCTGTTACCCTTTGTCGGCAAAGCACATATTGCTTACATTCCCGACGGGAAAGTCTTAGGGCTTTCGAAGTTTGCCCGTATCGTTGATATGTTTGCCCGTCGCTTCCAGATCCAAGAGCAATTGACTCATCAAATCGCTCAAGCAGTTGAAGAAGTCACTGGCGCCAAAGGCGTTGGCGTGATCGTTGAAGCTAAGCACATGTGTATGATGATGCGTGGGGTCGAAAAGCAAAACTCTAAAATGCGTACGTCAGTTATGCTTGGTAATTTCCGCACTGATCCGAAAACGCGCAATGAATTCCTGCAGCTAGTGAAGAATTAGGACACACCATGACCAACGCCATTATCAATGTTACTAATCTCCGGCTAAGAACCTATATTGGGTTCAACCCCGAAGAACGGGAAAAAAAGCAAGATGTTGTGATTAATATCGAGATCCACTATCCGGCAGATAAGGCGTGTACCAGTGATGAGGTGCAAGAAGCACTCAACTATAAGACTGTCACCAAGGAAGTGATCGCACTGGTAGAGCAAGGACAGTTTTTACTTTTAGAAAAGCTAGTCGCGGATATCTTAGCGCTCTGCCACCAGCACCCTAGTGTGCATTACGCTAAAGTACGGGTGGACAAGCCACATGCGTTGCGATTTGCAGACTCTGTATCGTTGACCTTGGATTGGCACGCTTAGCTGTCTAGCTATGATTAAGCACTCGCATTAATTGGCGAGTGCTTCCCCCCCGCCATACAATGACTGTATGCCAAGAGCCATCAATATAACCACCCAATACCGCACGCCTTTACCGATACTGACAATAGCAACAAACAGCCAAAACCGGACCCGAAAGATACCACCTATCACGGTGAGTGGATCGCCAATCACCGGCAGCCATGCGAAAAATAGGCTATACACACCGTAACGATGAAAACGCCGTGTCGCTTTTTCCATCGCTGCGGCTGAGACCGGAAACCACTTTTTGTGCTGAAAGCGTGTAACTTGGGTCCCCAAGGCATAATTGACACAGCTACCAAGAACATTCCCAAGTGTTGCAAACAACCATAACAACACTAGGTGATAGCCCCCTTGCGTCACCATCGCAGTAAGTACCAATTCCGATGAGCTAGGTAGGAGCGTTGCCGACACAAAGGCGGTTAAAAATAAACTAAAATAGGCCAGCAAAACGCTCCTGTATTGCTATTTTGTATGTCTAATGCTTATAAAAACTTAATACACAGCGGATACTTAAATTCTTTGCCTTCGTAGGCTTTGATGCTAGCAATAATCACCATTACGAACGAGAAAATGGCGACTAAAGGCAGTAGCACAACCCCAATAGCAACAAAAATAAGTAAGAAGCAGACGATGAAAGCAATAAGCATAGTTAGCTGAAAGTTCAATGACGCGCGGCCATGACGGTCAACCACTTCCATCTCATCTTTTTTCACCAACCAGACAATCAACGGGCCAATGATAGATCCAAATGGCACTATAAAACCCGCGAGTGCGGCTAAGTGACACAGCATCGCCATGGTTTTCTCATCATTGCTTTGCTTGTTGTTATTGTTTGCCGGTGGCGGGGTGTCATTCTTCTCTGGTAATACGGGTTCCATATTCTCTCCTGCTTTATGGGTTTGGTATTCAGATTCGCAGGTTTTCTTGCTTGTGTCTAGATACCCGCTCGGTATTAATAACAAACCAGATGCGTATAGGTTGGCTCTGTGAGGACAGCCTAAGCATTGGTATTACGGCGTATTAGCGCTAGACTAGGGCTCTTGTAATATCATCGTCGGAGTTAACGTGGGTACTGAAGTTGTTAATATTTTAACCATGGCAAAGGTCATTCAAACAGCCGTCGCTCCGGTATTTCTAATCACAGGGATTGCGGCCACCCTTGGGGTACTATCAAACCGCTTGGCGCGGATCACCGACCGTGCTCGTGCCTTGGAGAGAAAACTAAAAATCAGCAGCGATGAAGAGTTTAATCGCTCACTAGCAACTGAGCTGCGCGCCCTGTTAAAGCGTGCGCGTTGTATTCATATCGCTTTTAGTTTCAGTGTGCTCAGCGCCACCTTAGTGAGCGCTGTCGTTATGCTGTTGTTTATGGCAAATATCCAAGCCATTAACCTTGGTACTGCTATTGCTGGGTGCTTTATGGTCGCGATGCTGCTGCTTATATTGGCATTTATCGCGTTATTAGGAGAAGTCTTTTTAGCGACTAGAAGTATGCGCAGAGGCATGATATTCGCAGACATTGATCTCGGAGAATAACCACAATTGCACATACCTTCAGCGTTTAGTAGGACTTATTAGTCATTGCAGCGATTATTAGCACACTTGCTCTTGTGTTCACTGCCCTGCTTAGGTAAAAAGAAGGTTGTTTTACGAAAAGGGGCAAATGGAATGAAACTAAAAACATTATTGGCGGCGACTCTGATCGCCACATCGGGTTCAGCACTAGCAAACTCCGTGTTCGAGAAGCCGGAAGATGCGATTGAGTATCGGCAGTCGGTCTTTTCATTGATCCGGGTGCAAATTGGTGACATGGGCGACATGCTTAAGGGTAAGGTTCCTTTTGACGCGGCACGCTTTCAACAACGCGCAGATAACGCTGCAGCGCTATCACAAATGCCTTGGGAAGCGTTCACTGCGGGCTCAGATCAGGGTAATACCGATGCCTTAGCAGCCATCTGGGAAGACAAGGCCACCTTTGATAAAAAAGCCAACTCCTTTGCGCAATATGCCCAAGAACTTGCTGTTGCTGCTAAAAGTGGTGATAAGAAGCAAATCGCTCCTGCTTTTAAAAACTGGGCGAAAGGCTGTAAAGATTGCCACAAGTCATTTAAAGACTAAACAAACCCGCTCATGGCGGTATCAACCAGTATGAAGCTCAAGCTGATTACCATGCTGGAACACCTATAAAAAACGGCGCCTTCAGGCGCCGTTTTTATGTCCATAGCTCAACGAATTAGCTGCGACGACGACGCAACCACATGAGTGGTGCCATCAGTAGCGCTAGCCACCCTAATGAGCCCGAGCTAGTGCTCTTCTTCACAGGAACTTGAGGCTGTGGTTCTGGTTGCTCAGATGCTTCATCAGCTAGGTTAGTGACATTGACCATCACCGTTGCCGTGTTAGAAATATTGCCGCTGGTATCTGTGGCAACAACTTCAAACATTACCTGTTCAAGACCACTGTCGTAATCAAGCTGTTCGGCATTGGCCACAACGACCTCACCATCGCTGTTGATATCAACGGCGGTCGAGCTTGAGCTCACAACAATAAACTCTGAAATAGCGCCAGCAAAGGTCGCATTTCGCTCAGCGGTAAGTGTACCAATAACCGTACCTTGTTCGGTGTTTTCATCTACCGAGAACTGCGCATCAGCCAAACTAGGCGCCACTTGCATATCATTGCGCGGTGAGGTGACAACGGCTTTGGCGCCATTGGTAGATAGAATAGTGAAGTTAGCATCAGCAAATAAGAACTGTGCACTTTCCCCAGGAGCAATACTCTGTACTTCATCACCCTGAGCATCTACTGCCATTGCCACAATTTGTGCAGGTGCGAAGTTATAGTTACCTTGAGCAGTATCAACGGCGTTACTGCCACCTGTTGGGAAGTTATCAGGTGCGGTTCTGAAACGTACCGTAGCATTGACATTGCCCAAGTCCGCCGCAGTCAGACCATAATCACCAATACAATTTTGCAGTGTTACGTAGTTAGTCGCACTGTCGAAGTACAAGTTGCTCAGATTACCGCTTAATTGACCATAAGGCGTTGTAAAGGTAATAGGTGTAGGTGTCGCGCCGCCAAACAGTGAGTAGTTTAGCGAGTGGGCTGTGACATCCCAGCGGCCATCACCATCCATATCAAAATCTGCGGCGAAGCCACCCATATCAGCGTGGGCTACAGGCTGGTCAACAACCAAAGTTGTAAATACGCCATATCCTGATTCACAGAACGAGGCTGGTACAGCCAATGTCTCGACACTGCCAGCTACAATATCTAAACGACCACCATCACCCACTGTGTCTGTTACTGTATTTTCAACAATCACCGGTGTGAGCTCCGCAGCACCTTGGTTGTGCAGTGTATAAACAACACCTTGCTCACCTTTTTCGGCGCTGATCACAGGTTTTGCCGCTGCACGTGGAAGTACATGATAAACCAAATGCAAGGCCTGTTCTCCACCTTCACTAAAGACCAACGCACCATCTAGCTCTGAGTCTGTCAGCAACTCAGTCGCTGCTAAGGTGTCAATATTGCTGCCACTTAGCTGCCACTCTGGTAATGTTGTAGGGTCAATAGTCATTGCCACTTCAAACTCGACGGATTGGCCCGCCGGAATAGTCACTGAAGTGGGATACTCAGCCATTAAGCTACCGCGTTCAACATCGTCTGCAAAACGCTGCTCTAAACTGAGCTCATATGTCTTAGCACTGCTTGAGAAGTTTTTAACTACCACGGTTTTAGTCATCGTGGTTGTTTCACTTAAGCTTTGCAGCCCGAATGACAGCGCAGCTTGATGCGTGTCTTTTGCCCACGCAGCTACCGGTAGGTTCGCAGCCTTTTCTACGTCAACCAAACCAGAGCCAATGGCGCTAATCGGTGCCATTGCTGCGTTTTCATCAAGCGCACGTGGGGTGACGGTAACATCAAGGTTTGCTGCATTCATCAAGGTTGCTTTAAGTTCCATCGCGTTGCGCTCTGGTAAAGCCTCTTTAAGCATACTGATAGCACCAGCAGTAATTGGGCCTGAGAATGACGTGCCTGTTGCTCCTGAAAGCCCTGTGCCTGTGCCAGGCTCGGCGGTCATGATATTAACACCGGGGGCAGTGATCTCAGGTTTTAATAGGCCGCTGACCGAAGGTCCACGAGAGGTGAAATCGGCCATCGCACCAGGAGTTGCCACTAACTCAGAGGAAATATTGAAGCTAGCGCCGCCTTTTAATTGCGTCCCAGTGGCAAAAGTAACCCCTACTGATGGAATACTCACTGCTTCATCAAACCCGCCCATAGGCGCAGGCGTGCCATCATCAACGTTATTGGCGATAATAACAAAAGCAGCACCCTTAGTTTGGGCAGCCAGTACTTTATCAGTGAAGTTACAGCCACCACGGTCCACCACTACAGCCTTGCCTGTAAAATCAACACCTTCAGCAAAAGGCTCACAAGCGGTTTGGTTGGCATCTGGATAAACCAGCTCAATGTCATCGCTGCTAAAGCTGAACGCACCTGGGCCAAAATTGGCGCCCTGAATGACAGCTTCTTCGCCTGCCACTGTGCCTTCAGCCACACGAGTCTCATCCGTTGGGTGAGTCATGGCTCCCACAGAAAGTGCATTTTCAGTGGTGCTTGGGCCACCAACGATAAATGGATATGCGCCATCGTTGCCGGCAGAGATAACCACACTTGTACCTAACTTGGCAGCGCGATTAATAAATAGGCCTACCGCATCTTCCGCAAGGTCACCGTAGTCGCCACCTAAAGACATGTTAACCACATCAACGCGGTCTTCAATATCCATGTCGCCATTGGGGTCCATCGCTGATTCTAGCGCCAGTAATTGTGCAAGTCCTGGACAACCACCGCCACACACCGAATACACAAACAATTCTACATTAGGTGCAATCCCCGTTACCGAGTGTGAAACATGTGTACCGTGGCTCGTGCCGAAGTCAATCGGATCGGCATCATCATTAAAGTAGTCATAGCCACCTTTAACAATACCTTGCGGCCAAGTTACCGTCGTGGGATCAGCAGTGGCTGCGTCATAAGCCGCTTGCGTACCCTCACCACCAAATACTGCGTGGGTATAATCAATGCCGGTATCAAGCACTGCCACTCGAACTCCTTCACCAGTCGCGATTTGGCTCTCAACTAAGGGCGTTGCTTTGATGTAATCAGCACTATCAGCAACATTAAGCTCATAGTCGTAAACCGGGTAGATTTCTTTCACATCCTCGTGCGCCAGCACTTTTCTCACTTCAGACTCATCGCCGTTAACAACAAGCGCATTAACCAGCTTAGTGGTGCGTGTGATCACATTGAGGTTTAAATCGGCGCTTTGAATATTACTTAATACGCGCTCTTGCGCTTGCGAGATATGCGCACTTTGCGTGGCTTGCTGATCTTTGCTTACTGAAAACATCGGCTCACTGTTAAGCTCAATAAGCCAAGATACAGCACGTTTGTTCTGTTTTTTAATGTCGCCAAGTTGGCGCTCAATTTTGCTTTGATGCTGCGGTGTAAAAATTTTATTCTGTGGTTCTAGCTCTGAAGCTGCGACTTGAGTGCTAAGCAAGGCAGACGACACGCCCAGTGCTAATGCACTCAATTTGAGTTTATTTGAAGCCATAATTTTCCTCTGAAAGACATCATTATTGTTGTTGTTCAATTGCAACTATAATGAAAACAAAAAGAGGGGCAAGATTAAATTAATGTAAAATTATTATAAGTGAGTTGGAAAGCGGGCTATGCCCGCTCAATGGACTTTCAATGGACCTCATGAATATGTAACAAAGTATGTTTTAAATAAGACTTACGAGCGGCTCGTAACCCCAAGTACATAACAGCGCAGCCAGTATAGCTGCAAAAACCACGAACGCAGGCCAAGCAGGCTTGACTACCGCTGTTTCTTGCAATGCATTATTGCGACCGGTGATCATCGCTGGTACCAGTCTTTTACCTTTCAATGCATAAATCACAATAGCAGCAATATGCAAAGCAATGGCGGCTAGGATAAAGTCAAAGTTTTGATGGTGCACGGACGAGGCCCACTCAACCCAATCGTAAGATACATATTGGACTAAAGGACCATCGGTAAGAATGTCGTCTGTGGTCATCAATCCGCTGAGCAGTTGCACCAATAACAGTGCAAAAAATAGCAACACCATATAGCTGCCCGCCGCATTATGCCCGGCCACTTGTTCGCTTTGTCTTAGCGCCCTAAACACGGCTTTAGGTGAGTGTAATAACTTGTGCAAACGGGCACTTTCGCTACCAAAAAGCCCCCACAATAAACGAGTCGCAAGCAATGCTAAGGTAATGTAGGCGAGCACAAAGTGCAACTCCATCGCGCCCTCCTCCGCAGAGAAATAGAGGCCAGCAATACACAGCACTAAACTCCAATGAAAAAAGCGTATAAACCCATCCCAAACTTTCATTTTTGACTCCTTAACTTGGCAATATTGCGATTATGCCAAACTCTGTGTCATGCTGCGTGCTTGATCGTAAAAAACTTTGCTTATGTCTGCTGTTACAAACGCTAAAAACCGAACCCGCTTACATCGACTGGCCTTTATCAAAGGTCAGCTCGATATGTTACCGTTAAACTTAGCGGTTTTACCTTGGGGGCTATTGTGTGGCTCGTTAGCGATGCAAAACGGCTTCAGCGCCTGGGAAACACAATTGATGTCGTTGTTGGTCTTTGCCGGCTCGGCGCAACTGGTGGCCATCGAGCTTATCGCTGATCATACGCCACTGCTGACACTGCTGTTTACGACCTTCATTATTAGCTCTCGCCACTTTCTCTATGGTCTGGCAGTACGCCAAAAGGTGATTAGCCAACCGCTGCGCTGGCGCTTGCCCGTCAGCTTCGTGTTAACCGACGAGTTATTCGCCTTTTCCCACCACCGCAAGGCATATCAAACGAAAACACGCCTTATTTATGCGCTCAGCGCTGGCTTTAGCTTTTATGTGGCCTGGAATATATGGACTCTATTGGGCATCTTGGCAGGCCAACTATTACCCGATTTAACCAATTTAGGCTTAGACTTTGCCATCGCCACTACTTTTATTGCCTTGGTTGTGCCCACCATAAAAAACAAAGCAACCTTAGCCTGCGTGGTGATCACCGGGATTTGCGCCGCCACTTTCAAAGCTTGGGGGCTGGAACTCTGGTTGGTACTTAGCGCCCTAAGTGGTATGACGGTGGGCTACATGGTCAGTAAGGATAGCCAATGATACTGACGACCATAGTGCTTATGGCATGTATCACCTTTGCCAGCCGTTACCTGTTTTTACATCGCGCCTTACCCTTTCGGGTCGGGCCCAAATTGCAGCGCTTTTTAAGCTTCAGTGCGCCGGCGGTACTGACCGCTATTTGGGTGCCCATTGTCCTCCTTCCTGAGGGGCAGTGGCATATTAGTTATCGCAATCCTTATTTACTGGCCGCCGTACTGGCCATTATTGTTGCTTATCGCAGTAAAAGTATCTATCTCACTACCTTAGTAGGGATGGCTGCTTATTTTCTGCTGCGCTGAAAAACAAAAAAGGGGCTTTCGCCCCTTCCTAACTTTACTCGTTGAGGTAATCGTCAAAATCATCGTAGCCGAGATTTTTCCGCAGCTTACGCTGCTCTAGATAATCATCGAGCTTCTTTTTGACCTTGCGCTTACGACGGTCATGTTGGTTACGCCCCATCGCTTCGTATTCATCTTCAACAAATTCGTCATCTAACGCATCATAGGAATATGTTTTACCCACAATACACTCCAGTTAATTACAATCATTGTGCGCGGCTCAAGCTTAGCTCCACCACGACCAAGAGCCTACGCCCTTAAAATGAATAAATAGCTGCAAATGGCAAAACTGGAAAGTGAGATTTTTTTATCGTTTCAACAAATATCTTTTATTGACGATGATCATCAATGTGCGACTTTCACCAACATCTTGTTAAAAACGACTAAAAGTTAGCTTTTTTTTAAACCTCTAGCAAAAATCTGCTCGTCATTAATACATAACCTATTGTTTATTATAGAGTAATAATTTTGGCACCGAATTTGTAATGTATCTCTCGTAACAACAATCAACGGGAATAAAGACAATGAAAACGACAGCAGCCCTTCTTTTTGCATCCATGACGGTAACCACAAGCGCACTGGCACACGAGCAAAAGCCAGATAACCTCTCATTTGGTTCACAACAGTGCGATATTGAGTTTAAAAGTGATATTCGTATCAACCCTGAACGCATACAAATCACCAATGTCGATAATCAACACATGGTGTACGATGGTCAGCAGCTGCTCGTTGATGGTGAAGTTATGCCTCTGACTGCAGCTCAGCAGCAAGCACTGGATAATTACTCTCAGCAACTACGTAGTTACGTCCCTGAAGTTGCTCAGATTGCCCTTGATGGCGTGAAAATAGCCGGTGTGGCCATTGAAGAAGTGAGTGCAGCGTTTGGCATTGAGCATAATGACGCGTTGCAGCAGGTCGTGGATAATATTGGCAATAATATCGAGCATAGCTTTTATCAAAATGGCGAGTTTGTGATGGGCAAACAAAGCTTTGATGAGCTAGGTGAAGATATTGAGCAACAATTCGATGAAAACTTTGAACAAGCCGTTGAACAGGCAATGGTGCAATCAATAGGCAGCGTGCTGATGGCCTTGGGTTCGCAAATGGTCAGCTCAGGTGGCGACATGGACGAGTTCGAGCAGCGCATGGAAAGAATGGGTGAGCAAATTGAACAGCGTGTTGAGCTTCAAGCTGCCAATATCGAGCAGCGCGCAGATGCCCTGTGCCATTCATTTTCAGAGTTGGCAGAGCAAGAGGCCCAACTGGTGAGCATGGTCCCAGAACTAAGTGACTTCCAGCTTTTAATTACTAAATAGTCGGAATAATCACCCCTTTCGCACTTGCTGGCAGAGCGCTCCCAACCGCGCTACTGCCACTTCCACTTTATCGCTCCAAGGAATACCATAACTCAGGCGCACACATTGACGGTATTTATCGGTAGCGCTAAATATTGAGCCCGGTGTAATGCTGATCCCCGCGTCCAACGCCAAATGAAAAAGTTCAATCACATCGTATTGGCTAGGTAACTGCAGCCACAATACACAGCCGCCCTTGGGATTAGTCATCCGCGTTTTTTCCGGAAAATGCTGTAACACCAGCGCCCGCATGCGCTCCTTGTTCAAAGCTAGGCGCTGGCGTAGTGTACGTAAGTTTTTGTCGTAATCGCCACTACTCATAAACTCATACAGGGTCCACTGATTCATCAACGATGATGAACAGCTAATCGCCCGCTTTAAGCGCCGCGCTTGCGCTGCATACTTACCGGCAATCATCCACCCGACGCGATAACTCGGCGCCGCTGTTTTGGAAAGCGATGAGCAGGTGATCACTTGCCCTTTGCGAGAAAAGTATTGCGCCGGTTTAGCATGACTATGTTCATACGCCAATTCACCATACACATCATCCTCAATAAGCACCGCCCCTCGCTCCTCAATCATGCGCACCAGTTGCTGGCGGCGCTCATCGGACATGTGCGAGCCCAAGGGGTTGCTAATTGTAGTAGAGAAAATACAGGCTTTGATGTCGTGCTCTGCGAAGGCACGCGCCAAATCATCTGCACAGACACCTTCTTCCGGGCACATTGGGATCTCTATGGCTTTCAGTCCCAAACTTTCAATCATCTCAATGATGCCGAAGTAACAGGGCGATTCGATAGCGACTATATCACCCATTTGCGTAACGCATTGCAGCGCAATGTTTAATGCTTCTTGCGCGCCATTGGTAATAACGAGCTCGTCACTATTCACACCGATGGCAAAATCTAAATATCGACCGATGATCTCTTTTTTTAGCGGTGCAAAGCCGTCCAGTGGGCCATAGTTAATCGCTTGGTCGCCGGCTGCGTTCATTACCTTGCGCATAGTTCGGCTCAGTACTTTATCGGTGGCACTCACCGCCACCGGGTTGGCGATCCCCAGCGGGATCACACCGGGCTGATGTAAACCATCGAAAACCTGTTCAATTAATGCCTGCTTGTTAACTGCCACGGGCGAGCGCGCCAGTCGTGAACGTTTAGGCTGGCTGCACGGGAGCACCGCCGCATTTAAGTAAAACCCAGACTTTTCCCGGGCGCTAACCACCCCTTGACGTTCTAACTCCTGATACGCTTGCTGTACCGTGGGAATGCTAACCGAGAGTTTCTGCGCCATGGCCCGCAGCGAGGGAAGTTTTTCCCCTGCATTTAAGGTGCCGTGTTGCTGCATATCTTTAATCAAGTCGACAACTTGCTGATAAAGATAAACAGCGCGCTGCTTGTTAATCGTCCGCGACATAATCTGTATAGGTATCAAAATCACTTTTCTGTGTATGTACAGTATACAGAATCACTTTAAAATACCACCTTTTACGATCACGAGAATTCATCATGAACAACATCCTGCTTTATGTGGTCACTGTACTCATTTGGGGCTCAACTTGGCTGGCGATTGAGTTTCAACTAGGTAGCGTGCCCGTGGAGGTATCACTGTTGCTGCGCTTTGCCATAGCAGCGCTATTGATGTGGGGGTATGTGCTCATCAAACGCCTCCCTATGCGTTTTAATCGCCGCGATCATGTCTTTTTTGCCCTATTAGCATTGTGTAATTTTGGCGCGAATTACCTCATTCTCTATTGGGCGCAAGCCTATTTAACCTCAGCACTGGCCTCGATTGCGTTCAGTATGCTGTTGTTGATGAATATCATTAATACCAAGCTGTTTTTCTCTCGTCCCATCGCCAAACGCATTTATTTTGGCGCCCTACTGGGCGTGGTAGGGATTGCCGTACTGTTTTGGCCGGCAATTTCGTCGTTGGATTTAAACAATGGCGTATTAATTGGCTTGCTGCTGGCGTTGTCGGGCACCTTAGTGGCATCGTTAGGGAATATGGTCAGTGTGCGTAACTCACAAGCCGAGGTCGGAATTTTACAAGGCAATGCTTGGGGCATGTTGTATGCAACCCTAGGTTTAAGCTTATATGTTGTATTCACTGGCGCCAGTGTCGACTTCGCAACAACCACAATGAGTTACTGGCTATCGCTGCTTTACTTAAGCACCTTTGGTACGGTCATCGCCTTTGCCTGCTACTTCGTGCTATTAAAAAATATTGGCCCTGAGAAAGCCAGCTATGTGATCGTCTTATTCCCGCTCGTAGCGGTGGTACTGAGCACCCTATTTGAAGGCTTTGTATGGCAAGCGAACACCGTATATGGCTTTGCCTGTGTACTGCTTGGCAATGCCATTGTGCTCACGCCAGTGCACAAAATAACGGCTCGCTTTCGTAAGCCCCGTGTTACCGAGGTACCACAAAAAGCAGTGCGTCCGCTTGGCAGCTAATCACGGCGGGCGTGGTGCCAAGGTATTCGCCATCGGCTTCAATACCCAACCCTACAGTTGTCACCTCACAGCGCTTTATAACCGCTGTGGTGATCTGTGCAAGTCGGGTATGCGCGCCAAAGTAACTAAATAATAGCGCCACGGCTTGGCGCAGTGGCGCGCCTTGAGCAACGCTGAGGTAATTTAGAGCGCCGCTTGTCACATTAGCATCCGGCGCGACCTTCATGCCACCACCAAAAAACTGACCATTGGCAAAGCTGCACATCAGCTGGCGCTGGTTAGTCACCTTGCCATCAATTTCTACCCTGACCTGTGGGTTAGAGTAGGTATACAAGTGCCTAAGCCCCTCCCAGCTATATCGCCAACGGGCTAATCGGCCTTTTTTGTTCTGCGTTGCGCGCACCACCTCAGCGTCATAACCAACTCCAGCCACATTAACAAAGTAACGATCGTTAATTCGCCCCAAGTCGATACGCTGCGCCGGCGCCCGCAACGCTGTAGCTAACCAATGCGCTTGGCTAACACGCCACTGCCGAGCAAAGTCGTTGCCACTGCCACAGGGGATCAATGCCACCTCAACAGCGGTGTAGGCAAACGCATTGACAACCAAGTGTAAGGTGCCATCGCCACCGAGCACCACAACCCTTGTTAAACCATTGCTACACGCTTTCAAACGTTTTAAGTCACGCGCAAAATCTCCGGACGTAGCCAAGCAGGAGTAACCAATAGACGCTTGCTGCAAACATTTTTCGAGTTGGTCGAGCAACTTTTTTTGGTAACTGGGGTGATAGACCACCAACCAAGATGAACAAGTCGGCAAATGGACACCTTAAAACAAATATGTTTTATCTGAATAAATATGCAGCCTATTTTAATACAGAAAGCTTATCAAGCTTTAAACCCCTAATTTAATAAGGATCAAGGTAAAAACACATGAATATAATCATGCATAAAACACGCTAAAGCGAAACTTAACAAAAGCAAAATGCATAAATATAACTTATGCGAAAGGGCCAAAATTTATCGTTTTATTTTTAACCACTTCGGCCTCACAATAGCCATGTTTTCAGACACAGACATAGCGCGGAGCAACCAAGATGAACCCAGTAAACACATTAAACCAAACGGCAGCAAGCCAAGTCGCAGTTAAGCCCAGTAAGCGTAAAGCAAAAATGCTGGCAAAGTTAAACCGCTTCGGTAAGGAACTCGCTCTTAGTGGCGTCGTTCGTTACAAGTAATAAGTTAGATTAATGTTACTTTGGGTGTAAGGCACCAACCAGCTTTACACCCTCAACCTTCCCCCATCGCAGTCTAAAATACCCTCTATTTCACTGAATTAGCACAAAAATCAAGCAAACGACCGTTTTTCTATTTACACCTGCGTTTTGCCTCAGTATTATCCTAGCCCATGGAGAGATGGCAGAGCGGTTGAATGCACCGGTCTTGAAAACCGGCATGGGTTAATAGCCCATCTAGGGTTCGAATCCCTATCTCTCCGCCACATTTTACAAACTGATTCGCGCCGGAGAGGTGGCCGAGTGGCTGAAGGCGCTCCCCTGCTAAGGGAGTATAGGGTTTGTAGCCCTATCGAGGGTTCGAATCCCTCCTTCTCCGCCATTAGTTATAAGAGAACCGCCTTTACGGCGGTTTTTTTATAACTAAATTTCGAGTAGGCGGACTTGGTGAGCCCCCTCCGTTCGACAAAATGTCCGGAACATTTTGAGCCGCGAAGGCGCCCGTAGGGGCGAGTGTATGGATACACGAGTGCTCATCCCGAGTCGAAGCCATTAGTTAAGTTAAAAAACCGCACATTGTTGCGGTTTTTTGCTTTTCGGCGTCCAGTCGCAAGCGTCCAGCCTTCGGCGTCTCAGAACTGCGAAGCAATACTTCGATTTCTTCGACCCTTCTCCGCCATTAGTTATAAAAGAACCCGCACTAGCTGCGGGTTTTTTATAACTAAATTTCGAGAAGGCGGACTTGGTGAGCCCCCTCCGTTCGACAAAATGTCCGGAACATTTTGAGCCGCGAAGGCGCCCGTAGGGGCGAGTACAGGACGTGCGAGCGCTTACCCCGACAACCGCTATCAAAACCCGACCACCTTACTCGCGACTTTTTATAATTAAATTTCCAGTAGGCGGACTTGGTGAGCCCCCGTAGGGACGAGTACAGGGCGTGCGAGCGCTTATCCCAACAACCGCTATCAAAACCCGGTCATCTTACGCGCGGGTTCGCTATCACTAAATTTCCAGTAGGCGAACTTGGTGAGCCCCCTTAGGGACGAGTACAGGATGTAAGCGCGCTTATCCCAACCACCGTTATCAGAACCTGGCCTTTACTTTTTCACCACGTTTGCCACCATAGCGCCCCATTATCAACAGCGATGAATATTCACTATGCTATTACATACCCAAGACGCAGAGTCTAGCCAACAACTTTATCAGCACCTTGTCGGTGCCATCACCCCTCGTCCTATTGCTTGGGTTAGCACCCGCAGCGCCACTGGAGTCGATAATATCGCTCCTTACTCATTTTTTAGCGTGGCCAGCTGCCAACCACCGGTGTTATCAGTTACTCATGTGACACCTCGCACAGGAGAGCCGAAAGACACATTGAAAAACTTGCTGGCAACCAAAGAATGTGTCGTTAATATCGTCACCGAAGACTTGCTCACGGCGATGAATCAAAGCTGCGCCAACTACCCGAGTGACATCAGTGAATTCACGGCCGTGGGCATTGATAAACACACTAGCCACAGTGTATCCGTGCCAGGCGTTGCCGCTGCGCCAGTACGTTACGAGTGCACGCTGCGAGAGGTGATTGAACTTGGCTCAGAGCCGGGAAGCGGGCAAGTGATGTTGCTCGACGTTAAAACCATCGACATTGATGATGCTCTATTGGTCGATGGTCGCATCGCACCGGAACGTTTGCCCACTATAGGTAAGCTAGGTGGCGATGCCTACGCGCATACCACCCGTCAAAGCGTGCTTAGTCGCCCAGTACTCGATTAGCAACGCTGAGTAACGCCGCAATATCTTGCTCATCATTATAGATATGCGGTGAAATACGAATACCCAAGCGGCGTTCATCGACGCTGATACAGGCTTTGTTTAGTTCCGCTAGCAGGGCCCGTTGGTGACGTCCGCCATGGACAATCAGGGTACCACTGCGCTTCTCGGGCTCCTTCGGCGAGACAATCCACTGCTGCAGGTGCGACCACAGCAATTGTTGCATGGCCAGGTTATGGTTACGCACCTTATCGATGCCGTACTCATTGAACCAGCTAATACTGTGCGCGGCCAAAACATAAGGTGCAATATTGGGGGTGCCGCCCCAAAAACGTAAGGCACTGGGGTGGTAGTCAAAATGATGAATATCAAATTCAAAAGGATTGCTGTGGGAAAACCAGCCCACGTCTTTGGGCTGACAGTGCGCTAATTGCTGCTCACTAACCCATAAATAAGCGGCTCCTGGTCCACCACAGAGCCATTTTACGCTCGAGCCGATCATAAAGTCGGGTGCCACTGCGGTTAAATCCAAAGGGATCACCCCCGCTCCCTGAGCTACATCGATTAGCGACAACACTCCCCGCTTTTTCGCGTACTCACAGATATGAGCAACTGGGGCTTGCTGCCCGGAGTTGGAATACACCTGACTAACAAACACCAAATCAACCTCAGTGTCTAAGTAATGCTGCCATACCTGAGCATCACTGACATCTTCGTGAGCCGGTATAAATCGCAGCTGACAATCCTCAGGTAAGGCTTTTTGCAACACAAAGCCCATGCTCGGGAAGTCTTGCTCACTGAGCAGCACTTTGCATCCACCTCCCGTTAGCCGTGGGTGGGCCATCAGCAGCTTGGTCAATGCACTGGATAAATTAACCTGCGGGCAAAATTGCCCAGCAGAGCTATTAAACAACCTCGCGAGTGCTTGAGTAAACTGCTCAATAGCCTGCAACCATTGTGACCAGGGCTCTTGTTGGCCCTGTTGCCAAGGCGCAAAGAACGCCTCATTGAAGGCGTGCTGTGCGGTTGTTAAAGGCCGACCCACCGAGTGACTGAGTAAGTAGGGCCCTTGAGGCAAGGCAAAGGTATCTTTCATTAGTTGTCCACCAACGCCGTTAATGTGGCGATATCGTGATAACGGGTGTGAATATCATCGCGCTCACGCGCGGCACGCTTATCGCGCAGATTAGCGAGTTCGGCTAACAGCACAGGTAAGGGCGGTCCACTGGCCGTTACCTTAGTTTGATGCTGGCTACCAAGATTTTCATTAGGAATACGAATATACTTATCAACCAGTTGGTTATGATGCTGAATTGCCGTTTGCCCGTGCAGTTTACACACCCTCAAAAATGCTCTGAGGTTTTGCTGAAACCAGGAACTGCTATGCTGCTGCGGTGCCACCGCTAAAAACTCATCCATAATCGACGGCAAACGCATGCAATTGCGCAATACGCGCTGATCTTCTGGCATCATGTATAAAAACTTCTCTACCAGCATTTGTGAATAAGCCGGTTCATTGGCGCAGCATAACCCCAACAACATATCGATCACGTTAATACCAGCAAAATCACCGGCATTGGCGCCCCGATAGACCTCTTTGCCAACCCGATAAGGCTTGTAATAGGGGCGCACGGCATAAAAGAACTGCTGTGCATCAAGGTGCTGAAATAAATAGCGGTTACTCTCCAGTACATCTTTTAGCGCTTGTTCGGCCACTAACAATAAATCAGGAACCACAGGGTGAGAAATGCCCAAAGGCTGGATACGCAACAACGCATCGGCGGCCCGCTTGAAGGCCACTATGCCCTTAGTGTTATAGTCAACAAACAAGCGTTCATCGGGCAGATCAGTAAAACGTTTATATTGGCCATTGATAGCGCGATTATGGGTGGTTAAATGCGCCGTTGCAAAACGAGGGGTAACGCCTATGGACGCGCCAATGTGCATAGCCAGCGTCGACGCTTGTTGCAGCGGAGAATGCGTTTCTCGTGACGGCTCGGTGATTTCATGACGCCGACACGCCGCCATATATAAGCCAACATTGCCGAGCAAATCAAAGGCACTATCGAAGCCCTCATCGGTATTGCCCTCATCAACTAAATTAGCTATTAACGCGTCTCCTTCGTCTGTGAGTTGCTGCTTCAGTGCATCGCCGACACCATGGACATTGGCACGATCGGCCTGTACTTGGTAGCGCTGTTCTAATTGATTATTAATTTCGACAAAGCGACTGCGGATCCAGTCATCAAATTGCTGTGCGTGCGGTGTCATAGGAGCTACTAAAATAATGCCTTACATAAGGTAAAAATAGCATAAAGCCGGTGGTGCTTTTTATTAACCTCCACTAATATAAACGTATAAAAACAATAAAAATCACCATTTAATAAATGATAAATAGCGATAACCACTCAAAAATCAAAATAGATGCCAAGGACCTGCAGTTGCTTGCGCTGCTGCAAGACAATGGCCGGATGAGTGTCAGCGAGTTAGCTCAGCGCGTTAATCTTTCAGATACTCCTTGTATTCGCCGCATCACTAAGCTGCAGCAAGCCGGCTATATTCGTGGTTACCATGCCCGTTTAAATGCCCAACAACTGGGGTTTCATGTTACCGTCTATGCGCTTATTAAATTGCAGCAAAACTCCGCTCAGGCTGCCGATAACTTCGAAAGCCAAGTGGATGGCTTTTTAGCGGTACAGGAATGTGCGGTGATCACCGGTGAGTATGATTATTTGCTAAAAATTATTGCCAAAGATCTCGGTGACTACGAACACTTCGTCAAACATACTCTCGGAGGCCTTGCGGAGATTGCCGCCATTGACTCCACCGTGGTTTTAAAACAACGCTTTTCTCGCTGGCAGCTGCCGCTGTAGTTGTATATACAAGGTTGCTCGCTATCCGCTAGCTGTCAGTGCAGTGCTTTGGTATGCTGCTAACTTGGATTGATGGAGTGCTCCCATGCGTATCGTTATTTTTATGCTGATGTTGATCAGTGGTGTAGGCCACAGCAGCGAAACTTGCCTCGATATGGTCAGCGATGTCGACACCATAATGGCGGCGAAAGAACAAGGCCGCTACCGCTACGCCATTGGTGATGGCCAAGCTGCGGTTGATATCAGCGACAACCCCAGCTTTGCTACCTATTTACGCCGTGCCAACCAGTGGCTAAAGACACACAACCCCCGCGCCCACACTCCTTGCCCCGTAAACACAACCACAGTGCAACTACTGCAGCAACAACAGCTTCCTGCCAATACTCAGGTGCATCATTTACTCAGTCCGTTTGAGCTGCGTCAGCATAATAATGACAAAGTCGCGTTGCTGTTTCACGGCCTCACCGACTCCCCTTTTAGCTATCATAGCCTCGCGGCCTATTTCTATCGCCAAGGTTTCACCGTGCGGACGGTGCTGTTACCGGGCCATGGTAGTGCCGCTGCTCAGCTTCAGGACGTCGAGTTTTCGCAGTGGCAGCAACTTGCTCGCTATGCCATAAACCGTGCCGCTAACGAGTTCGATCAGGTGGTGATTGGCGGCTACTCAACCGGTGCGGCGTTAGCCATGGCCGAGCTTATAGCCGACCCTCACAGAGCCAATATCCGCGCCCTTATGCTTTGGTCTCCCGCCAGTGAACCACATAATAAAAATGGCTGGCTAGCAAAGTGGATTGATCGGGTTCCATTCGTAAACTGGATCGATAAAGACGCCGACATAGATTTCGCCAAATATGAAAGCTTTCCTTTCGCTGCCGCAGCCCTAGCCCATCAAGCCATGTCGCGTATTAGTCAAGATGCGCTGACTGAAGCCGAGCTGCCCAATATTCCGTTATTTGTTGTTCAAAGCGAGGTCGATACCACCATTGATGCACGCGCGACCTTAAATATGCTCAAGGTATGGCATGACCCACAAAAACGTCCGCAAACTCGTCACGATATGTTGGTGTTTTATGGTCAACAACAAGCTGCCAAAGCATTGTTAGGGGCCGCGTTCGATATTCGCAGTTATTCATGTCAGCGTGGACAGCCTCCTTGTGAGGACGTTATTGATATCTCTCATATTGGTGTGGTCAACGCGCCACAGCACCCGTACTATGGTCGGCAAGGGCTATATCGTAACTGCGGCAGCTATTTAGAGGATGATGCCCGCTACCGCCAATGCAAGGTGGGTGAGGTGATCGTCGGTGAGCGCAGCGCCGCTAACCTCTCGCAGCAGCGGCCGCTCAAGCGCCTGACCTATAACCCGTTTTATGCGCAGCTAAAGCAAGATATGAGCGCGTTTTTAGCTCGGGTCATGCAGTAACATGGCGGCACTGACGCATCGCTTCTTTACGTCGGTCACCGAGGTTGGACAACCCACTTGGCAACGGTTTTTCAGCGCTCACCCTTTTAGCCAATATTCGTTTATTTACGCCCTGGAGCAATCCGGGAGCGCCTGCGCACAATCCGGCTGGCAGCCCTACCATCTAGGTTTATACCGAGGTGAGCAGCTGGTCGCCCTATGTATAGGCTATATAAAGTCTCACTCTTATGGCGAGTATGTATTTGATTGGAGTATTGCCGAGGCCTATCAGCAATACGGCTTTGACTATTATCCTAAATGGCTTAGCGCCATCCCCTTTACGCCCATCACCGGCCCGCGTATCGCTTACCGTGATATTGACCCACAGCAAGCGGCTATCGCTCTCGCCAACGCCCTAGATCACGAAGCCGAGCAACAGCAATGGTCGGGATGGCATATCAACTTTTACAATGACGACGTCAGCCAACACTTGGCACATCCCCCTTTACTAAAGCGTCAAACGGTACAGTTTCAGTGGCGCAATCATGGCTATAACAACTTTGAGCACTTCTGTAGCGCACTGAAGTCTCGTAAGCGCAAGCAAGTGTTAAAAGAACGAGCACAGATTGCGGCGCAGCAGTTGCAGGTACAAGTGCATCAAGGCCGGGAAATTAGCCCCGAGTTAATGCATGCAATGATCCGCTTTTACCAGCAAACCTACCTCAAGCGCTCAGGCCACCTGGGCTATTTAAGCGCAAACTTTTTCACCCAGCTACTCACGCTGATGGCTGACCACTTGGTCATTATCAGCGCTTGGCACCAAGGTACCATTGTCGCCGCAAGCCTTTATCTGCGCGACCAGCAAACCTTGTACGGTCGATATTGGGGTTGCGATGAGCAATTCCAGCACTTGCACTTCGAACTATGCTATTACCAAGGTATTGAATTGTGTATAAACGAGGGGCTAACAACCTTTAATAGCGGCGCTCAAGGGGAGCATAAAATCGCCCGTGGCTTTGCGCCGATTTTCACCCACTCCTGCCATCGCTTTTGTGACAGCCCATTCACTGCCGCATTAACGGACTTTGTGGCTCGCGAAAGTGCGCAGCTGGACTTGTATAGACAACAATGCTTAGCGCTTAGTCCGTTCAAAGTGCAGTAACTGATTATTCGCAGGCATCGCTACATCATCAATCAAGGTCAGTCCCGCTTGCTTGGCTAAGGCGACCAGCCATTGTTGCTCCCTAATACCACTGCGTGGATCGCGTTGCTTGAGCATGGCATCAAACTGTGCATTGCTGGCACTGGTGAACTGACCCTGATACTTAAAAGGCCCGTAAATACATAACTGACCATGCACTGGCAAATGCTCACTAACCCCTGCAAAGAACGCCTCAACCAGCGCTTCGCTGACAATATGGAGGGTATTGGCAGTGAACATACCATCTGGTTGCGATACCGGCCAAGGCTCGCCAATATCGAGAGACAATGGCGGTAACAGGGTGTCACACTGTGCCTCTTGCAGCCATAGCTCGATGCCATCATGGTTAGCCGGTAAATCGCTGGTTTGCCACAATAAATGCGGCAATCGAGGAGCGAAAAAAGCAGCGTGCTGACCGGTGCCCGAGCCAATCTCAAGCACCTGCTCAGTATTTTTAAAAATACGCTGTAATTGCGCCAATATTGGCGCTTTATTGTTTTCACACGCCTGTGAAAAAGGTTTATTGATGCTCATCTTCAGCCAAAGTATGTAGGAAGAAGTTAAACTCAAGGGCTTTCTCTTGCAGGCTTTTGAATCGCCCAGAAGCCCCACCATGACCCGACTCCATGTCGGTTTTAAATAACAATAGATGATTATCGGTTTTGTACTCGCGCATTTTCGCAACCCATTTCATCGGTTCCCAGTACTGCACTTGTGAGTCATGCAGCCCAGTGGTTACCAAAATATGGGGGTAATCTTGCGCCTTGATATTATCGTACGGAGAATAAGCCGCGATGGTTTGATAATCGCCCTCATCGTTGGGGTTACCCCATTCATCATACTCGTTGGTGGTCAGTGGAATGCTCTCATCCAGCATAGTGGTCAGCACATCAAGGAAGGGCACATGACAGCCAATCGCACGATATAAATGCGGAGCTTGGTTAATGACCGCCCCCATCAGTAGGCCACCGGCACTGCCGCCGCTGGCGAACACTTTATCCTCGGCACCATAACCCTTGGCAACCAGCGCCTCGGTAACATCAATAAAGTCATTGAAGCTATTTTGCTTATGTTTGAGCTTGCCTGCTTCATACCATTGCCGGCCCAGCATCTCTGAGCCACGAATATGCGCAATAGCATAGACGAAGCCACGATCGAGTAAACTCAGGATGGTGCTAGAAAAGCTTGGATCGATGGTAATGCCATAGGCACCATAACCATACTGTAACAACGGGTTGCTGCCATCGCCTTTAAATAAATCACGACGGTATACCAGAGAAACAGGCACTTGCTCACCGTCACGCGCAGTGATAAACAAGCGTTCGCTGGCGTAGTCATCGGCATTAAACTCACCCACCACCTGCTGCTGCTTCAACAAGGTTTTCTCACCCGTGGCTAAATCAAACTCAAACAAGCTACCCGGCGTTGTTAAGCTCGAATAAAACACCCGCGCCTTGCTCACATTCGGTTCGGGATTCATGGCCACACCGGCAAAGTAACAGGGGTCGGCAAATTGCAGTGGCATCGGCGTCCCCGTCGCCATGCCTTGGCGGTGCTGGTACACCACAAAGCCTATCTGCCCTTGCTGGCGCTCGGTGAGCAACCAGTAGTGCTCAAACAGCTCGACACTCTCTAACAAAACATCATCGCGGTGGGCAACAAGCTCTTGCCATTGCTGTAAGTCGGCTAATTGCGCAGCAGTAGCTTGCATAAAGCGGAAGTTCTTCGCCTGCCAATTGCTGACGATATAAAAGTGCTCACCTAGCTTATCGATATCATACAGGTGCCCTTGGGTGCGCGGCAGCAGCTCCGTTACTGGAGCACACGGATTATCGGCATCAATAGCGAAGGTATGGCTGGTTTCTGTGGCTTCTAAATCGATAAAGATCAGGCTCTCGTCACGGCTTTTGCCCAGCCCCATGTAAAAGCTGCGGTCACTCTCTTCGTATACCAGTACGTCTTGCTCTTGCGCCGTACCTAAGCGATGACGAAACACCTGATAACCCAGCAGTGTTTGTTCATCTTTACGCACATAAAAAACTGTTTGGTTATCGTTGGCCCAGACTACTTGGCCCTCGGTATTAGTGAGGGTGTCGCTAAGCAGCTCACCGGTGGCGAGATCCTTAAACACCACGGTGTAGATACGTCTTCCCGAGGTATCTTCGGCATAGGCAAGAAGCTGCTCATTAGGGCTCACTGCCACCTCACCTAAATCATAGAAGTCATGGCCTTGTGCAAGCTGATTAACATCCAACAGCAGGGTTTTATTATCACCACTAAAACTGGTTGCACGAAAATGTCGGCCGTACTCTTCATCACCACTGACTTCGCTGTGATACCAATAAGCGCCATCTTTGACCGGCACGGTATTGTCGTCTTTCTTTATGCGCCCTTTGAGCTCGGCGAACAGCTGTTGCTGGCGCTGCGCAGTAGACGAAAGCATTTGCTGACAATACCGATTTTCCGCCTCTAAGTGTGCTAGAACTTCGGGGTTTTCACGCTTATCGTCACGCATCCAATAGTAATCATCTTGGCGCTGCTGACCATGGTGGGAAAGTAAGTGGGGAACCTTTTTGGCGATGGGTGCTTGCACAAATGACCTCAATACACTGAAACTGAGCCGTCAGTGTATCATTTGCTCAACAGGGCGACTATTCCTCTACTTCTTGCCAAGCTGTTTGCCAATTTAAGCCAACGCCTGGTTCGTATTGATCGTGGTTTTTACCACCCAAACGACACAGTTCGGTATACGGCCAAGGCTTGCAACGGTACACCTTTCCAGTCGCTAAATGCAGTACTCGGTCACCAGCGCGATAGGACTCGTGGTTAACAGGAAAAATGTGATCATAGCCGGAAGCCATTTCTCCTACCTGATCTTGGCTTTTAGCTACACAGTTATAATTAATGACTACTTCAGTAATGCCACAGCGACTACTGGCATAAATTTCATTACCACGATAGCCAACAATCAATCCTTGCTCGGTCATGCGCCCAGCCTGCATTAAAGGAATATGAGTGTTAATGTATTGCGCCACTTCACGGGACCAATTCTGAGGTTCCCCTTGCTGGTCCGATTCAATATTGATGACAAAACTGAGATCTTTGACTAGCCCTTGGGTGTCGTATACTTCTACTTCAACCACGTCGCCACGAAACAACTGGGTATGACTACTGAGCGTGCCCACGCTGATCCATTCACTTTCGGGTAAAGACTTCACCATTGCAAACCTCACAATTTGGCTTTCCTAAACAAACCAGGTAGCAACCCAATAAAGCTTAATTAAAACTTAAAGGTAACTTAATTTTTAACCAGCTGAAAGATTAATATTCTACTTTCACCCTTTGCCATAGCGCAATAAAGTATTGGTTTATTGAAGCAATATAATACTTTGATACTAAAAAAGGGAAGTCTCCTTCCCTTCTATTAGTTGCTTACGCCTTTGCCGCTTTTGGCCTGCGACTGAATAACTGCCAGAACTTAACAAATGCTCGGCGCACATCAGCGAGTATCATATATAAGCAAGGTACCAAAATGAGTGTCAGTAACGTTGCGTACATTACCGCAAAGCCTAATGCTACGGCCATAGGGATGACGAATTTAGCTTGTAGGCTGGTTTCGAACATAATGGGTAGGACACCGGCAAAGGTAGTAATCGACGTCAGGGTAATAGCACGAAAACGGGCGCAGCCGCCCTCAACCACTGCCCTGGCCGTGCTGTGTCCTTCACGGCGCGCTTGGTTGACAAAGTCAGTCATTACCAATGAGTCATTGATAACCACCCCGGCGGCGGCGATTAGGCCGAAGAAAGACATGGTACTGAGGTCAAGGCCGAACCAAAAATGTCCCCACAATGCTCCTGTTAAGCTGAACGGGATCACCGACATCACAATGAGTGGCTGGCTATAACTCTTCAGCGGCACAGCTAAAAGAATATAAACAATGATCATTCCCGCAATGAAAAACAGCATTTGCTCATTTGCCTGCGCTTGCTGCTCTTCAATGGAGCCGCCAAGCTCAGTTTTAACCGAAGGAAAGTCCTCTTTTAGCTGTGGCAGTAGGTCTTCTTTAATGCGTTTAACAACGGCTGTTGGCTCCACCATTTCTTCATCGATGCTGCCATACACATAGACGGTGCGGTAACCCCCCTCGCGGCGGATATAGCTCACACCCGGGCGCTCTTGAAGTTCAACCACATCACCTAACATCACTTCTTGACCGCTAGGAGTCATCACTACGGTGTGTTTTAACGATGAGAACGCCTCGCGCGTCAGTTTAGGGTAACGCACCATCACCCGTACTTCTTCACCATTGCGGATCACCCGTTGCGCTTCACCACCATAGAAACTTGCCCCAACTTGATTAGCAATATCTTGCAAATCTAGACCCAAGTCATAGGCCACTGGCTTGAGACTAAGCTGCACTTCCTTGCTTGCTGGGTCGATGGTTGAACTAATATCAAACAACCCCTTTTGCTGTTGCAGCATGGAGATAAACTGACGCCCAGCGGCATTAAGCGTATCAATATCGGAACCAAATAGTAGGTAACCGAATTCGCCGTCCCCTCCCGGGTTACCGTTGACATCATCTTGGATAGTCAGTGATTTAATGCCGGCTATTTCTGGCATAGCTTCGCGCCAACGGCGCGACAGTTCAAAAGCGTTATAAGGGCGAATTTCCTCTTCAACGAGTGGCGCCAATACTGTGGCTTCCGTGCGGCCTTGGTTAAACACCAACAAATCACGCACCATTTTTTGCCCAGCTTGTTGTTCGGTTTCGCGATCAACTTCACGCACCATGGCTTCAATTTTTTGCACCGCTCGGATAGTTTGCATGTCCGAGGCATTGTCGTTCATCTCGATATTAATTTGCGGGAAGTCATGCGGCACTTTTGGTGTGGGAACCATGCGCACATGGTTGCTGGCTATAAGTGTAAAACTGAGCACTAACATACCGATGAAACCCAATAGCACCACCCAACGCCACTCGATGCACTTTTCTACCGTGCGTCGGTAAGGGCCATTAACGAAAGCAAAGAATCGAGTGTTAAAGCGCGTTCTGAACCCATCTTTTTTAATAGGTGGGAACTTAGTATGAGCGATGTGCGCAGGTAAAATCAGTTTTGATTCAATCAAGCTAAACGCCAAACACGCCATCACTACCACGGCGATACCGAAGAAAAAGGCTCGTTCAGGACCACTTGATAATGTAAATGGCGCGAATACCGCCATCGTAGTAAGCACCCCGAAAGTCGCCGGTGTGGCGACACGTTTAGCGCCGCGCACCACATTTTCAACGCCACCGCCTTTTCTCTCAATTTCTGTATAGGCACTTTCGCCTATGACAATGGCATCATCCACCACGATTCCAAGTACCATGATAAAGGCGAATAACGATACGATATTAATACTAATGCCAAATAACGGCATGGTCATCAGGGCACCCAAGAAACAGACAGGTAAGCCCACCATCACCCACAGAGCCAATTTAAAACGTAAAAACAAGCTCAACATAATGGCCACCAAAATGGCCCCTTGGAACAAGTTTTTCAGCATCATGTCCAAGCGCGCATTGAGGTAGTAAGTCATATCCATCAAGGGGACAAGACGCACTCCAGAGGGGAGCGACTCATTCTTACTGTCGATATAGGCTTTAACCGATTCGGCCACAGGAATCATATTTTGTTCTTTGGTTGCTTTCACGCTGAGGTAAATGGCGTTTTTACCGTTGAACTTGAAATAACGCTCACCCTCGGTGAAACCGTCTTTTATTACCGCCACATCTTGCAGTAGGACCTTCGCGCCATTAGTACCGACTTTCACTGGAATAGAGCGGAACTCCTCACCAGAGTATGACTGCGCCTCTACACGCACAGAGATAATGCCGGCATCGGTACGTAATTGACCAGCGGAGAAGTTAGCCGAATAACGTCTTACCGCACTAGCCACATCATTAAGTGTGAGGCTATAACGGCGCAAAGTATCAGGCTTGATTTCAATAGCAATCTCATCGAGTGGCACATCGTTTTGCACCAACGACACATTGCTTAGCTGTAGTAACTCATCCTCAATGTTATTGGCTATAGGCTTGAGTTCTGTCAGAGGTAAATCAGCCACCAAAGACATGCCTATGACATCTTGGCGGAACTCTACTTGGCTAATGGTGACAGGCTCCATTCCCGCAGGAAAGGTCGCGATGCCATCAACACGCAGCTTAACTTTATCTAAAACATCGGTGAGCTCAACATCTGGGTCTATCTCTAACTGCGCGCTTCCTGAGTTGCGAAAGGCACGATACACCCCTTTTTCGATTTCAGTTACATCCTTAAGTGACTCTTCAATTTTGATCAGGATGCTTTCTTCAATCTCTTGTGGTGAGGCTCCCGGGTAATTAGCCTGAACGGTGATATAGTTGACTTCAACATTGGGAAACATCTGCCGCTGGATGGTCATGTAACTCACAATACCCATGATGATGATGAATAACATCATCAAGTTGGCAGCCACAGGGTTATTGGCAAAGTAAGCGATAATGCCGGTTTGTTTTTGCTGTTGCATTATCGGCTCCTACAGTTGATCCGTTGTCTTGGGGCTATTTTCAGAGCTATTTACAGCTCCGGCAATACGCACTTCCATGCCTTCTTGCGGGTACTCAGGCAAAGTGATAACCACACGGTCGTCAGCATCAAGGCCACCACTGATCAGAAAAAACTCATCTTCTTCACGTACCACTTTGACTTGTCGAGGTTGCAGCAGGTTGTCTTTATTCACCACCCACACCGTCTGGTTATTCACCAGTTCTTGCGGCAGGCGGAAAATCTCTTTCAAAGTTTGTCCGGCGAACTGCACTTGCACATAGCTGCCAAACTTCAGCTTAGGCAATTGCCCGTGCATAGCGTAGGGATCGTTAACACGCACCACCAAGTTACTCATACGCGTAGCGCTGTCGACCACGCCTAAATCGCGATCGATCACGGCACTGCGAGTGAAACCGTTTAAACCCTCCCGGATAATGGTGGCCGGCGTGCCAGCAACACGCTGTGGTAAAAAGGCACTGTCAAAACCAGCCACGGGGACAATCACTTCCGCCGTCTCGATATTGTTAAGTTCAGCTACTTGGCTACCCACAGAAACGAACTGTCCTTGGCCTACGTTTCGGCTGATCACTAAGGCATCGTAGGGGGCGCGGACTTCGCAGTTGTCTAAATCACGCTGAGCACGCTTTAACGCTGCTTCTGCTGATTTCACAGCAGCTTTGGCGCTGAGCACCTGAGGTTCACGCAGGAATAATGCTGAACGCTTTACACCCGGTGTACGGGCAGCTTCGTCTTTGGCGACGTCTTGTTGTGCTTGCTCTTCAATTAATGCCGCTTGGGCCCGAGCAAGCTCTGCTTCGGCTTGTAATACCGCAGCTTCATAGTTATCTTTTTCAATAGTGAACAGCAGCTCGCCACGCTCAACAATACCGCCTGCAACAAAGCGTTCGTTCCAGCTTACCACCTCGCCGGTAACCTGCGCGGCAAGCTGAGTGCTTTCAAGAGGCTGTACCTCACCATATGTGGATAGCAACACTTGATGATCGTTGGCCGCAAGCTGCTCTACCTCAACGACTGGGCGTGTATCAACTTGCTTGGTCTCATCTGGCTTCTTTGCCGACACCATAACAGCGGCTCCAGCAAGCCCCGTTACTAACACGACTCCCAGCGCCACCAACAACTTTTTCAGTACCTTGTGCATACCCACTTACCTTGATAAATCTATACTCACGTTATATTAACAAGTTGCCGTGTATAAGTAAGGTGACATTTGTAAGGAAGTATTACTAGTTTGCAGTTTCTTTACACCACGGCATCACCTGTAGCCATGACCGATAATACGTATCAACGAGATGGAGAGATTAGGTGACTTGAAAGGGCGACAAGAGAGGGCATAAAGTGGGGTATTTAAACGATGAAAAAGGCTGCATACGGGCAGCCTTTTTTACTTCGAACTTATGCCATAGCAGGACGATGACGGTAATATTGAATACAGGCTAATTGCGCCGCATTGGTCAATAAGATCATCACAAAGTTAAGAATATGCGACACGCTGGGCGCCGCCATATAAAGTTCAGCCGTCAGACCAAAGCACCCTGCCAAAAGCTGCAACATAAAATAGCGCGCACTCAAGTTACTAACATCACCACTGCGCAAAGTTTTATAGGTTTGTGGCATAACGCGAATTGAGCTCATAACCAGACCAACATACGTCAGAGCGATAAGCAGACTATCGGCATCAACGTAAGGGCTAGCCAATAAAGAGAACGGCGCCACGCTGAATAGTAGCATGTACAATAATTGCTTACGCTGCTTGGCTGCGGCATCGTAACGAAGAAAATAGTACAAAATAAGGCTACTGAGCATACCGGTCACCACAAAAGGTAAAACCATGTAGTAACGCTCAAAAAATAGGTTGAAGGCAATAAAGTAAATACTTTGCGCTACGCCAAAACTCATCATAAGCAAAGAAAGCCCAGAAACACTGCGGTTTTTGCGAACTTTATTTAGCATCGGCATAAAGCTAAAAGCTAAGATAAAAGACGAAATAATGGGCAAATACTCAGTCAAAGCAACCTCTTTTGTTAAACTAATCGTTAAAATAGAAAACAGGCCGTTAATAAACAAACAATTAATGTAAACACATGATTATTAACAACTTTTTAAGGCGCGCATTGTATAGATGCTAGCCTACTAAGCAATAGCAATACGGCACTCAACGCATCATGCAAACGTAAAGATATAATTACATTTTCAGCTTATGTTTACGCTTAACGAGTATGGTTGTATTATTTTTGATAATCGTTATTATTTGCATAACCGTCAGAAAGCTCGCTTAGTCCCATGCGTAAAACCCTATTTAAAATTCATAGCTGGTTAGCTCTTGCTGCCATGCTGCCATTACTGTTGATCAGTATCACTGGTGCTATTTTGGTGTTTAAAAGCGAAATAGATGGCTGGCTAATGCCGCAAAAACACTTTGCCGTCGCCAATACTGAACAGCGGTTGTCGCTTGATACGCTCACCGAGCGCATCGAACAACGTTATCCAGAACACGTTATTGCTGCGTGGGAAGTGTTTGATAATGACACTGCAGATAGAGTGTACACAATCAAAAAAGGCACCGAGGATTGGTACAAGTTCCACGTCAATCAATACACTGGCGAGACACTTTCTGAACCTGTTAGCACCACACATTACATTACCGATTTCTTGGTAGAGCTGCATTACACCTTTATGCTCAATGACTTGGACTCCTTACCAGGACAAACAGGAACAGTACTGGGGTTTTTCTTCGCACTGTTCTTATTGGTGTTAGGGGTTACGGGACTTATCATTTATCGCAAATTTTGGCGTCGTTTGTTCACTTTACGCTGGCGAGCAACGCTGCAAATTGTGCTCAGTGACATTCATAAAATGACGGGGGTTTTTGGCTCTCCCATTCTCATTATATTGGCGATCACCGGGGGCTACTTTAACTACGCTGTGTGGTATCACGAAGTAATTGAACATGCCGATGAAGAGCATCCTGTGGTGATGAATAAACAACATTCGGCAAACTTATCACTGCAGTCATTAATGGACGACAGTCGCACACAAATTGCCAGCTTTAAGCCAACTTTTATCACGTTACCTCATGAGGGAGATGACCATATTACCTTTTGGGGAGAAGTCGACAGCAGCAATCCGCTTTTCAGTGAATACGGTAATATGGTGACTTATAACCGTGACACAGGTGCCCATATGAGCAACTGGGATATCCGTGAGGTAGCATTTGGTTGGCAATTAATCGATAGCTTTCGCAAGTTACACTTTGGCTATTTTGCCGGTCTTGTTAGCAAAATCATCTGGGCGGTGATCGGTTTAAGCCCAGTTTGGCTGGCGGGCACAGGGTTTTACTTGTGGTATGTGCGAAGCCGCCGTAAGAAGGCTTCTAAGCGTAACCGTCGTACACAAACACAACACAAGCGGGCTTATAGCTAGGCTAAAAAGCCATTAAAACCAAGCGCGCTGGTCGGTTTCTATGTGAAATAACAGTCGATCGGCCAGCATCCGTGCTTGCTGCTCAGGCATAAATGGCAAGGTGAGACGCTTTGAAGCAAACTGAATACTAATGGTTGCGACCTGAGCTTTGGCCATTAATGTTGTTTGCACCACGCTGACCTGCTGCGCTTTAAAGAGCTCACATACCGTGAGCACACTGCCAATTAGGCCACTGCGATGGATTAAAAACTCCTGCCCTTGATGACTGACTAACTGCCAGCCAAGACGCTTGTATATACAATAATGGTAAAGCGCTAAAGGCAGTATTAACAGCGTCAACGCAATGAACGCCCAATGCATAAAAGCCGCCAATGAACAACTCACTGTAGCTAATGGCAATGCGGCCAATAAACCGACGCGATGCCAAAAGTAACGCCGAGATACCGGCTGCAAATCACTGTCATAATTAGCAAACCAAGGAAACATCGTTGCCATCATCTGGGTCATCTGCGCATGCGTTAACACCGGCAATAACAGCGATTGCTTATCCTGCTGATGTTTCGGGCCGAAGGTAGCCACTTGCGCAAAACTCAGGGTATAACGGCGCAATAATACCGCGACCCAGTTTTGCTTAATGGTCGCGCTTTGCACCTTGGTAAAATGCATACTGAGTTGCTGGCGCTCTAACAACCCAGCAACTCGACGAAAACGGGCCTGCTCGATAAAAAGTTCAAAATTATAAAACCGTAATATCGCCATGATCACTGAACCACCGACCGTAAGTATCACTGCGGCGATTAGCAAAGTGATCAAGGTTAACTCTTCAGCGTATGCAGCCAAAAGGTCGTGAGCATTGAAAAAGGCATCTAAATTAGCGATCACCAGTTGCTCAAATAGTCCATCGACCATATTCACAATAGGCATGAGAGCCGCTAGCGCCAGCAATGCCATATTCGACATTAACCCATATTTGGCCACTTCATGGTTCGGCAAGGCTAAATCAGACGAGGTTGCTACTTGAGCCTCTTGCTCTGTATCAGCCTCCTCTTCATCACTGCGCTGCTTCGACGCTAAAATAAAGCGACGTAGTTGCTGCGCATGGGCATTACTCAAAGCGGGTAAGACTATCTCTTTGTCACTGCTACCAGCGGCGTCAAACTGGCAGTTTGTTCTTCCCAGAGGAGCAAAGTAAAAAGGCGTGGCAAGGTTAATATTTTGCACCCGTGCAAAACGTAACGCCAGACGCTCTTTAGTAAACACACCTTTATGAAGCAACACTTGAGCATCGCCTTGCACCCGAAAACGAAATGTTGCGTAATAAGCACAGCCATACGCAACTAATGCCAGCAGCGCGATTCCCCCACCCCATGTTGCCCAAAATATCTTACGTTCAACATTTACAACAAAGAGCACCAAGACCGGCAACATATTTAAGAAGCCATCAGCGATAAGTCGGTAACCGGTATTCACAATGAAATAAAGAATCGCCCATGGGCTCAAGCGCTGCCAATGCTGCGCTGGTTCAGCCGTATTACTGCTATTATTGCTCATCGTTGTGGTACTGCTGTATAACGTCGCGCAGGGCTTGGTTTTGTTGATGATGCAGCCCACTCATGGTTAGGTCGGCAGCAAAACCACCGGCACTAAATAACTGCAAGGTACTTACAGACCAGAGTCGCTCAAGTGGCCCATGATGAATTTCACTGTGCTGAATACGAGCAAAAGGAAGTAGGGTGGTTGTTCGCCAAATAACCCCCCGTTGATACATCACATCATGCTCGCGAATCGCATAACCGCTATGGCGATAAGTAAGGTACTGCCAGAGTATGTGTAGACATGCATAAGCTGGGAGAACGTAGGGCAACCAGGGGCGCAAAGCGGCAAAATCAAGCGGTCGCAAATAGGCAACAGCGGCTGTAGCAACGAGCAACCCCACTAACCACAACAAGGCCCGTGTTAGGCGATAACCTAACGCCGCTCCCGGCAAAGGTTGTAATTGCACGGTTTGGTGCTGTGGCAGGTGCTCAATCTGCTCATTACTAAATGACGAGCCCATAGACCGTTACTAGCCCCAGCGAATAATGGTTGCTAGTGTATGGCTTTGCTGCGCCGCAAGTTCAACTTTATCGTCAAGCACATTTGCGGCCTCTAAACACAGCATTTTGTGGTATTCGTCGTCCGCAAAGTTCGATAACCGCTGAGACTTATCTACCCAGGGGTTCCATAAAACACACGAACGCGAGTTTTCCCGGGCAACCTCAATGGTGCCGTCAGGGGTGCGAATACGCTGCAATGGCTGTGCATCACTGTAAACCATATCGGTTTCACGGCCAAAGTGAACCACTTCTTGTTGCTCAAAGGGCCCTTCACCAAACTCGATGTACTGTGCCCCCTGCAAGCCGTCTACGGATGTTTGCGTAATATCTGGGGTCGGTAAGTAGCTATGCAGTGCTTGTGTTAGTTGCACTGGGCTGTCACCTAAGTTGGTGTTAGTCAACCGTACCTCAAGCTGTTTATCGCTCAGTACATATTCAACCTCTAACTTGGTGTTGTGAGGCCAGTAGGTTTTATCCACCTGCGCCATCGGCAAAGACAAGCTGATGCGAATGGCGTCTTGTTCTTCTTTTACTTCTTCTGCACGCCATAACGATACTCGAGCCACACCATGAATGGGCCATTCGGGATTTTGATGCACTCCAAACCAAGGCCAACAGATGGGGATCCCGCCACGAATACTTTTGCCCTCTTGGTAATCCTCCTCGCTCGATACCCAAATAAGTGGTTTTTGGTTAGCTGGAGTGTATTCGGTCAGTTGTGCGCCTTGAAGAAAAATACGGGCTTGGCACAAGGGTGAATTAACCTGTAAGTATTCTAAACCCGACTCACATCGAGCGATAGTAACACTAGGTGAAAGCTGCATACTTCGTTCCTTCTTAAAAAAGCCAATGCAGCTTCACCATACCCAAATAATCATAATTAAGTAAATATATCGCGAAAATAATTCATCTCGCGGTCATGTTTTTACTTTGCATTTAGGTTTTAAAGCGCCCAACTAGAGCGGCCAATTGTTTCGCAAGCGCATCTAAACGCTGGCCACTGCTGTCTGTTTTAGTCGCCACCTCACTGACTTCATCAGCGGCGGTTTTAATCTCTACGACATTACGATTAATATCTTCCGCCACGTGCTGCTGTTCCTCTGCAGCCGTCGCTATCTGCGTATTGAGATCACTAATATCCATCACTGAGCGATTAATTTCCACAAACTGCTGTTGCGCCGCATTGGTTTGTTCAACAGTTTGGGTGCTGCGAGCCAAGCTTTGATTCATCTCCCCCGCAACCCTTTCGCTCATCGCTCTGAGCTTATCCAGTTGCGTGGCGATTTCTTCTGTCGATTGTGAGGTTCGTTGTGACAGCGCTCGCACCTCATCAGCAACTACCGAAAAGCCACGTCCATGCTCACCGGCACGGGCCGCCTCAATTGCGGCATTGAGTGCTAATAAGTTAGTTTGCTCAGCAATGGCACGAATAACATCCAAAATGGAGGTAATACTTTCGCTCTCTTGTGCGAGCTGGGTAATGTCACTCGCCGCCGAGGTAATCGCCTGCGACAACTCAGTGACACTGGCCACAGCTTCGGTAATGACTTCTTGCCCTTGCTCGGAGGCATCGCGTGTTTGCTGAGCTAAATCGGCAGCATTGGCACAACTTTGCGCCACTTCATTTGCGGTTGCCGCCATTTCGTTAATGGCCGTGGCAGCCATTGCAAGTGCCTGCTGCTGCTGATCAGTATAACCGTTTAAGCTACTCGAAAGTGACAATGAATGTGTTGCAGCCTCATTAACTTCTTTCGCGGTGTCATTTATTTGTGCCACCAACTTGGCAATAGAAGTTAAGAACACATTGAAGTTCGCTGCCAAAGCACCCGTCTCATCTTTCGAGCTTACTTGCAGCCGCTGGGTAAGATCGCCATCCCCTTCGGAGATATCCTCTAAGCCTTTGCTAACAGTAATAATTGGGCCGCTGATAAGCCCCGCTATGGTATTACCTAACAACGCAAATATCCCAGCAAGTACCAAGCAAACGATTATAATCGTCCACGTCATGGCGTTAGCCGCCGCCATCACCTCGCTTTGCGGTACTAAACCAATGAACTTCCAACCTAGCTGTGGCGAGGTATAGAGGTGGGCATAGTAGTCCTCACCGGCCAACGTCACCTCAAAGTCGCCATTACGGCTTTGCGCCAATTCGCTAAAAGCGCCGTTGCTGACTTGGGAGAATTGTTTAAAATTATGCTCTGGATCCTTAGGGTTAACTAATACCGTACCGCTATTTTCTACCAGCATGAGGTAACCCGACTCACCCAAAGTGATTTTTTTAACCATATCGGTGAGTGCCTTTAACGACACATCCATCCCCTGCACACCCACGACTTGCCCGCCTTCTTTCACCGCTTTTACGGTGGACACGATCACCGTATCATCAGCAGCCCAATAATAAGCATTGGTGCGCACCGTCTCGCCATTTGCATCTGCACCATGTTCATACCACGGACGTTGGGTCGGGTCGTAGCGAGGGCCAACTGCTGATTGTGGCCACTGAATATAGCCGCCCTCTTGGTTGCCCATATACACATAGGCAAGGCCTGGATGGGTTTCGCCAAAATGGCTAAACAACGTAAACGCCTGCCGCTCAATTTGAGAGCCAGCTAGCGCATCGAGTTCGCTGCTGGTGTCACTGTTTTTATACAGAGTGACATCCGTGGTTGCTGCCAACACTTTGGGATGTGAGGCGAGAAAGTCCACATCTTTCACAACCTCGGCAAAAAACGAACTGAGGCCTCTATCAATCTGGATGACTTCGCGATTAGTTAAGTCTTGAAAGTTACTCAGCGCTTGGTCACGCGCTTGATTAATAACAATAACAGCAATGATACCCAGAGGTAGAATAATTGCACTGACAAAGGCCAGTAATAACTTGCTTCTAATACTCATAGTTGTATTGCGCTAGGTAATAATGATTAACTTTAGTTTCAATAGCCTAAACTCGCCACGTTTTTATAAACCTTAAACGTAACGGTTTTTATCAAGGGGGTGTAGTCCGCTTGGTATTTAAAGGTATAATGGCTGCTTTAGTCAGTTGGAGGTTGGAAATGCAAAAGTATGACGAGTTATTAATTGCCCTGCGTAAGGTCATCCGCGCCATTGATCTGCACTCCAAACAACTGAACAAAACGTCCGGCCTCACTGGCCCACAGCTGCTAATTATGCATGAAGTGGCACAAACCGACGGCATCACGGCCAGCCGCATTGCCCAAAATGTGAATCTTAGCCCGGCAACAGTCACCAATATTTTAGATAGGCTAGAGAGTCGAGCGCTGGTAAGCCGCGTGCGCAGCCAACTTGATAAACGCCGAGTGAGCTTATATTTAACCGAGCAAGGCAAAGCGCTGCTTGATCAGGCACCACAACCACTTCAAGATCACTTTATCGAGAAGTTCAGCAGTCTCTCTGAATGGGAACAAACTCTGCTACTTTCGTCGATGCAGCGCATCGCCGCAATGATGGACGCAGATAACATAGATGCCTCTCCGCTACTGGAAGTGGGTGCAATTACCCGTCAGGTTGACCCTGGAAAATCAGAATAACTCTAATATTAGTAAACACTTACACATTTCCCCAAAACGGTTCCTCTTGCTACACTAAAGCACGGTTTGGTATAGAGGGGTCGTATCTAGGATGATCCCTTAACGCCACTGGCCAGTATTTAATCTGGTTAATCAACTTCGAAAAATTCAAATACTTAGTCTAGGCTAAGTGATTATGGCAACAACATAGGGCAATTATGACTACGTTCAAGAAGACCGCATTGGCTCTTGCCATTACCTGTGTTTCTGGCACCGCAATGGCGAACCCAGAAATGGAGGCAATGAAGGAGCAACTGGCACAGTTGCAAAAGCAAATGCAGCAGTTGCAGAAAAAGCTTGATGCCGCTGAGCAAAGTGCAGAGCAACAAGCACAGCAGCAAGAAGAGATTAATACCCGTATTGCTCAACAAGAACAGCAACTTGAGCAAACAGTGGCGATGGAAAAGAGCGCCGAGAAAGAAGATGGCATTCATGTAGGTGGTGCAGTACGTACCAACTTCAGCCATACCTCTTACGATGATGATAATAAAAATCGTGGCGGCGACTTTGACTTCGATATCTTCCGGTTAAATTTCTCTGGCGATATTGGTGATGTCGAGCTCAACGCTGAGATTCGCTTCTTCGACTACATGACGGCCGTGAAATATGCCTATGTTGGCTACGATTTCGCAGAAGACTGGCAAGTGCAGGCCGGTATTACCAAAGTGCCTTTTGGTAATTGGCCGTACAACTCACACAACTGGTTCTTCGGCACCACTTACTACATTGGTTTAGAAGATGACCATGACATGGGTGTGCTATTTAAGCGTAAAGTAGCCGATAACTGGCAGCTCGATCTTGGCTTTTTCAAAAATGATGAGCTAGGTGGCGTTGATGGTTACGTCGATAATCGCAGTGATCGTTACTCTTATGATGTTGTTGGCTTTAGAAATGTGGGTGATGGTATCTACGCAGAGCCAACCAACCCGATTGGTGAATACAATACCTTTTCAGGTCGTTACGCTTACCACTTAGAGCATGAAGGTGGCAAAACTGAGATTGGTGTTTCTGGCTTAGCCGGTGGCCTGCATGATGGTAATGACCGTGCCGGAGATTACCAAGCGTGGGCTGTACACGTAAATAGCAACATCGGCCCTTGGAACTTCCAGTTGCAACATGGTGACTACAACTACGATATCGACAACGTCGATCGCATGGCGGTAGGTGCTTACTCCTTCTATGACAGTATTGCCGCAGAAGCCACAATGACCAACGCCAACATTGCCTACAGCCTCCCTGTTGAGTGGGGTCCGGTAACCAATCTGCAGTTTTACAATGACTACGGCATCATCTACGACAAGTCTGACAACAGCGAAGACACGTGGATGAACGTAACCGGCGTTTCTGTTGCCGCAGGCGGGTTATTCACCTACTTTGACTTAGTACATGCTAAGAATCAGCCATTTGTAGGGGGTTCTATTGCTGGTGACAGCGATGAAACAGAACGCCGCTTCAATATCAATATTGGTTATTACTTTTAAGTAGTGAGTTATTTGAAAAAGGGCCTAGTGGCCCTTTTTTATTGCCCTGTGCGACCCGATTTACCGTTATTTTATTTCACCGCACCTTAGATGGGTGTGAAGTCAGATATAACTAAAGCTTATTTGAATAAACGTTCAAATAAGCCTAGTCTACTTCCTACACACCAAAAGGAGATAGCGATGAAAGAATTTACTTTACATACCCCAGAGACCGCGCCACAAAGTAGCAAACCCTTACTAGAGAAGTCACAACAAGCTTTTGGTAGTATTCCTAATTTGCACGCAGTCATGGCCGAATCGCCACAGCTTTTACACGGATACCAAGTATTGCATGAAGCCTTTTTAAACAGCTCATTCAATAATGCCGAAAAAACAGTGGTATGGCAGAGTATTAACGTTGAACACGAATGCCATTACTGTGTCCCTGCGCACTCAGCGATTGCCAAATCAATGAAGGTAGATGACGACCTTAATCAGGCTTTGCGTGACCAGGCGCCATTAGGTGACGACAAGCTAGAAGTACTGCGTGATACCACGCTCGAAATTGTGCGTCAGCGTGGTCACTTGAGCGATGAACAAAGTAAGACCTTTTTCGCTGCCGGCTATAGTCAGCAGAATTTATTGGATATTATTCTTGCTCTCAGCCAAAAAGTGATGAGTAACTACGTAAATCACCTCGCCGACACACCACTGGACGATGCCTTTAAACCTTTTGCCTAACACCATAAAAAGGGCTGCGCTTGCAGCCCTATTCGGTTTCTATATTTGTGCACCTTGGTGCGCGTCGTCAGCACGCCAACCATAATGTTGCGCCAATTGTGCAGCCTGTTGAGGCACATCGGTTGCTACAAACTGCTGATGCAATACCTGAACGCCAATCATGTGATTAATCACCGCATCCAACTGCACCTTCAATGCATCATCAGTGTCAGGGGCATCGTGAAGGGCAAATAAATCCGCCACAGCTTGCGGGTCTAACAGGCCTGATTGTGCTAATGCCTCGTCGCTTAGGTACTTGTCAGCTAACTGCTTCATCGCTTGCCACTTTTTCTCATCGGTGTGAGCGGGCGGCGCCATAAAAGCAAACTTTTCCCGTTTGTATAAGGTCTCCGGCAGTAACCCTTTCATTGCCTCACGTAACACGTATTTTTCTTTGTTGTCTTTAATACGCAGATGAGGAGGGATGTTAAAAGCAAACTCAGCAAGGTGATGATCTAAGAACGCTGGCCGCGCTTCCATCGAGTTAGCCATATCGACTCTGTCACCACCCCAAGTGAGAATCTGCCCTTCGAGCATGGTTTTAATCCATACATACTGCGCCTTATCGAGAGGGTGACGCCCTGCTAACATATCGTTGTCAAAGGTGTCCGCAATGGCTTTGCCAGCATCATAATCAGCTAAGGCTATTTTATATTGCTCAGCCACCAACCCATCGGCAAACTCACCACAAGCCAGCCAAGGTTGTAAACAACTGGGGGTAAAACCAACTAGGCTTTCCAAGGCCTCATTACGACACTCATTGCGCGAGAGCATCGCGCCCTTAAAGAGCTTATTGGTTTTTTGTAACATGCTCTGCCACTTTGCGCGCTCATCGGCATCCACTTCATCCATACCATAAAGGAACAAGTCGTTACGGAACGAAGGGTAGCCAGCAAAGAGCTCATCGGACCCTTCTCCAGTCATCACCACTTTATAGTTTACGTCGTTCACCTGCTGGCTCATGAGGTATTTTGCCACACCTAAGGTGTTGTAAATGGTGCGCTCGGTATGCCATAAGGTGCGCTCAAAATGACTGTAAAGCTCATCACCGCTTAGTGACATGATATGATGATCGGCCTGCGTGGCTTCGGCCATTTCTTTTGCTATGGGGGTTTCATCATAATCGTCGCTATCAAAGCCGATGGTGAATGCCTTGATAGGTTGCTGACTCGCCGCCGAAGAGAGCCCGAGAATCGCGCAAGAATCAATGCCACCCGACAGGTAACAGCCAACTGGCACATCTGCTGTTAAACGCAGCTGCACCGCTTCTAGTAACTTTTCGCGGACTCCTTGTATATACAACTGTTCATCGGCGTCATTTTGGTGCTCCTCAGCGCGGGGAAAGTTAACGTCCCAATAGCGGTTATCCGTTATTTGCCACTGCCCATTTTGCCGTTTAAAACTGACAACATGGCCCGGCTTGACTTGGTGTACGTCAGCGAATGCCGTGCTCCCCGGCACCATCACTTGAATAAGCTGATGATAGAGCCCAGCACTGGAAAACTGTCGCTTAACCTTGGGGTGCGCAAACAGCACTTTTAGCTCTGAGCCAAACACCACTTCGTCTTGTGTTTGCGTGTAATACAGGGGCTTTATCCCGAAGCGGTCACGCACCAAATGCAGTGTGTCTTCTTTGTTGTCATACAGTGCAAAAGCAAACTCCCCACGCAGTTGCTCCAGCATCGCTTGCATCCCTTGGCGCTGATAAAGATGGAGCACAATTTCTGAGTCACTTTTCGATTGGAAACGAGCGCCTTGAGCCACTAAGTCGGCACGAATTCGGGCATAATCATAGAACTCGCCGTTGTGTGTAAGCATCAGTTGCTCATCACTGTTCATAAAAGGCTGTCGTGCTCGTTGCTCATTCAGGTCAATAATAGAAAGGCGGGCATGACTAAAGCCGATGCCTTTACCCTCAATACGACGGTAGCCGAAACCATCGGGGCCGCGATGGTGTTGGATAGCCGCCATATTGACAAGCAGCTGTGGATCAATGGATTGAGTTGGATCGAGATTAAATACTCCCGCTATACCGCACATGTAAAATCCTTACTAAATTAAACCGCTAGCTAAATGACATCCATCACTGTATCGGCTCGCTGCACCATACAAGTGAGAAGTGCCATGCGTAAAAATACTGCGCCTCGCGCTTGGGAGAAATACCAATTATGAGGCGTATCATCTAAACAGGTGGAGAGCTCTTCACCTCGAGCTAAAGGGTGCAAGATGATGGCGTCTTTTTTCAGCTGAGATTTGCAATTGAGGCCATATTTTTTGCCATAGGTTTCAAAACTATCGCCTACCCAAGCAATGGCATTGATGTACACCACATCTAGCTGCGGCAGAACCTCATCCATCTCCTTGCTGGTACGAATATGGATGCCGGCATCGATGAGTTGCTGTTTTTGGCCAGAGTCGAATATGGTGTCTTCATCTTGGTCGTTGAGTAATACTATTTCATCGACAATCTCGGGGAAATGCACAAACATTTTAAGCAGACTACGCACCGTGCGCATTTGATTCGGAACGCCAACAATGCCGATTTTTAGCTGGCGAAAATCCTCATGCTCTGGATTAAGTAGCGCTGGGCACCATTTGAAAATAGTGTATAGGTCGGACATTGCTTGTGTTGGGTGTTCATCAATACCGTTACCCGCATTAATAATAGGAATACGCAGCGGCCCAACCATCTCCGCTATAGACTCATTGGCATTGTCTCGCAGTACCACACAGTCGCCGTAGTTATTAAACATCTCTGCGACATCGGCAAGAGACTCTCCTTTGGCAATCCCTGTAGAGGAGCGATCGGTAATTGACATGATATCGCCACCTAGGCGATGCCAGGCACTTTCGAATGATAGCCGCGTACGCGTACTTGGTTCATAAAAAGCACTGATGAGAATCTTCCCTTGCAGCGGCGAGCGATAGCGTGCAGGGTTACTTTCATACTTCGCAGCCAGACGAAATAGCTGCACCAAAATATCGCGGTTCAACTGATCAGCACTGATGATATGCTGATTTTCGACTTGATGGAGTAAGTCTCCATCCTCTTCAATTGCTCGTAATAACGCCTTCGGATGAGCATCACCGTAAACATCAGGGCGAGCTCTATCAAAAGCGGCTTTTCAATGGCGAGGGCACTTACCATAATTTTCCCTTAATATGATCGCGAACAAATAAGGTCACGAGTAAAATAGGACACAACAACGCCAGCACCAGAGCGGCGTATATCAACAGAGAAAACAAACTGCTAGAGATCATGATTGTCCTCCGTTGGTGTCTTTAGTTGCTGCCAATTAAAGGGCGTGTTATTCAGCTTGCATGCAATGATGCAAACCACCAAGGACACGGCACAGGAAATTAATGCCGCGACGTAAAAACCAATTGCAAAGTAACCAATCAACCCACTTATTGTGCCCAAGAGCATGGCCAAACCAGCACTTTTACCAATTAAGCGGCGGTAATATAAGCCAAGTACGATGGGCCAAATGGTGCTTGCAACGAACGCACCGGCAAAATTAAGTAAGGCACCCAGAGTCGCTAGTTTGGGCAGGCACAATACCCATGTAGCGACCCCCAGAATGACAATAACTCGCTTGCCGATACGCATTAACGTTTCAGAGTCAGCATCAGGATTAATATGCTTGTTATAAATATCCTGAGTAATAAGGTCAGAGGTGGCTGCTAAAAGTGAATCAAGACTCGAGGCAAGCGCGGAGAAAACAATGATAAACAGTAAAATAGCGCCCCCATAACCAAGCACATTTGCCGCCACCATGGGGCCGACCATATCCGCACTGGGAGGGAAAATACCTAAGGTTGGCGCGGCAAGGGCAATAAACCCTGTCACTATGGGTATCGGTAACCATAATAATCCGGCGGTGAAGTACGCTTTTTTAGCGGTATCAACACGAAAGGCGAAAGCCCGTGACCACCATACGTTAGAGTGAAAGATCTCTCCTAAGCCAAAAAAGATGTTGTTAAACAAAAACAGTAATGCCGCAGGAAACAATAAATCCAACAGCATGGGATGCTCTGCGGCGAGGTTCTGATGCACCGTTTCCAAGCTGTAGTTATCGATCACCACACCAGCCACAATGATCACGCCAATCACGATAATCAGCGCTTGAATAAAATCGGTAGCGATCACCGCGCGCATCCCACCGAATAAGGTGTATAGCACGCACATGGTGAGGATTACAGTCATCCCCAAGTGATAATCTAGGCCACTGAGTGATTCCAGCAAAATCCCCCCTGCCATGCCTAAACTGACTAGCCAGCTAAAGGCGTAAACCAAGGAAATAATGAGAAATATGCGCCAACTAAAGCGACCAAAGCGTAAGCGAATAAAGTCGCCACTGGTAAACCCTGTGGGCAACAGCCGCTTAATGCGTTGACTAAGCGGAGCAAATAACAGCAGCCCTAACGCGGCAAAGGAGTAACCTACCATCCCCCAAATACCAAATTGGTACGTCAATTGTGGTGCCACCAAGGTGGTATTACTGGTGACCCAGGTTGCCATCGCGGTGGCGGTTGCAAAGGCAAAGCCAACATTACGTCCTGCCAAAGCAAAGTCTTCATGGGATTTAATATGACGTCCAAGCCACCAGCCGAAAACAACCCAAACGATAGCAAAAATAGCGGTGATAATGAGCGCAGTTTGCGTATCTAACATGCTACTTCCTAAGAATCCGGCGCTCGGTTATCGGCTACATAGCCCCGCATTAGCACCACGAACAAAGCGATGAAAAGCACCAAGCCAAGCGTAAATAGCGGCCAAACCAAAGCCATACTGTGGTGCTGCACAACAACAGTGGCGCTGTCACTGAGTGCTTGACCCTCTGCAACTAAATTAACGGTGTAATGACCCTCTGCCAAACCACTAATAGTGACAGCTTGCTGGCCGTTGACTGCAGCTTCTATGGGAAACAGGTGGGAATCAGATTCAATATGCAAGTGCGCATTGGCTAATATAGAGGTGAGTTCTTGCTCACTAAGGGCCAAGGACGGTGCAGCACGCAACTTTACATCAAAATAGCCGGCGCTGACGTTCTGCTCTGCGGGTTCAATAACAATAGGACGCTGACTCTGCGCACCAGCCACACCCCATCCCATTGCAAGCGCAAAGATGGTGAAGCTTACCAATACACACTGACTTAGTAATTTCATACTGCCGCAGGCGTCCCTAATGCGTAAAAATTAACCCTAACACTCAAATTTTTTGAATTCAAACTAAGCATTTAATTAAAAAAGTTTAGTGAAATAAGCCTAGTACACCTTTATGCAATTGCTGTTAACCCACTTTTTTATTTGAGTTATTAGCAATCTTTGTGACTTTTTTATCGCCTTTACGCGTCGCTTTGACTAACCCAGAAACTGGTTGCTTGGGTGGCAACGCAGGCCAGCAACAAGTTGGCTCCGGCCTCTACGTCATGCCAATGCGACCACTCATCAGGGGCATGGCTTATGCCATTGACCGAAGGGATAAATATCAGCCCAGTTTCTGTGAGACTGGTAAAAAACTGACAATCATGGCCTGCACCACTGGGCATACGTTGATAGTTCAGCCCCAGCTGCTGCGCTTGCTCGGCAATAAAGTCTGTTAACACAGGGCTGCAATGCTGCGGTGCTAACCAACTTACCTGCTCGTATTCAAACATTAATTGATGGCGTCGAGCGATAGCAGAAAGGGCTTTACGGCAGGCTTGGCTCAACGCCTCCATGATATGTTGGTCCATATCACGAACCACTAAGGTGAAATCCACCTCACCGGCAATAGTGTGGGCAAACCCGGGCTTTAACTCAGCTTTGCCTACGGTAATACGGCTGTACTCAGTGCCATCTTCATCAATAATACGGTTTATTTCATGGGCAAAATCTGCCAGCCCCATAAACGCATCAGAACGCATTTCCATCGGCGCGGTGCCCGCATGGTCGGCCTTACCCACCAGCTTCACAATCCACTTAAATACACCAGAAATGCCATCAACAACGCCAATTTGTATACCGGTTTGGTCAAGTACAGGGCCTTGTTCGATATGCAGTTCAATAAAGCATTTTAAATCCTCTGGGCTAAACGCTGCGCTCAGCGCTTGCATAGGATCAAGGCCGCAACTTTTCATAGCGTCACTAAGTAGGTAGCCGTCTGCATCATGCATAGTGAGAATATCGTGCGGGGTTAATTTGCCCGTCAGTGCTTGCGCACCAAACATCCCGCCAAAGCGCCCTTCTTCTTCTGCAGTGGCGACTACCCGCACAGGGTGCTTCAAGGCAACGTCATGGTGTTTCAATACCCGCAAACATTCGAGCCCAGCAATCACCCCCAAAGTACCATCAAACATGCCCCCCGCAGGCACGGAGTCAAGGTGTGAGCCGACTACAACCGCACTGGTATTTTCCGGTCCATACTCAATGTGTACATTGCCTGCACCATCCATGTGGGTGCGAAAGCCTTCGCTTTGGGCCAAATCCATAAGCCAATTGCGCGCCTCAAAATCGGCAGCGCTAAAGCCAGGACGATAAATTCCCTTATCTTCCTCGTTATACCCGATCCGCGACAAAGTAAATAAAGTCTCTTTTAAGCGTTCGATATTAACGTTGTACATACTCCCTCCAAAAGCAGAACAGCTGTCCCCACAGTGTAGAAGAAAGCGCCTGTTTGTCAGGTGAACACGTCATATTGCCTGTTATTTCCGACACATGGGCTTATTAGTAAGGAAAGACACAACAGCAAACTGGTCTGAGTTGTACTCAAAACACAAACATTATGTGGAAAAGTTAATACGAACCATTATCATACGCACCTTCTTAAATAGGAGCACATTGTGAAAAGCAGTACAATTTACTCATTATTACTATGCAGTTTTTCTGTTTCCGCCAACCCCTCTTCTCTTCAAGAGCCCATTCAAGAAATAGAAGTGATCACCGTTGAGGGTCAGCAGCTGTATTTAAAGAAGCGTGAAATCGAGCATGCCAAAGGGTTTAGCAACGCCGATATTTTCTCCACCTTTGCCAGCATTGATGCCAACAATTTGCGTAATGAAGCGGGGGCACTCGATATTGGTATTCGCGGCGTGCAAGGCGAAGGGCGAGTACCGATTTTTATTGATGGAAGTTTACAATCGACCCACACTAACCGTGGGTATATGGGTACTTCTGAGCGCACCTACATTGATTCAGATCTCCTCAGTACAGTGCACATCAGCAAAGGAACCAATGTCAGTGCAGCGCCTTTCTCAGCCGGTGCGATTGGTGGTTCCGTGACTATGACCACGCTAACACCCGCTGATATTGTTAGTGGAGGTAAGCAGTATGGTGGGCTAATTAAGCTTAAAACCTACAACAACAATAAAATGCCCAACGTCAGCGATGATGCAAGGCAACAAAGTTATTATCAGATTAGCAATGACAGCGATGTCACCGATTTTAATCACGGCTCTGTGCTTGTAGCCTCTGCGTTCGCCGGTCCACAACTCAGCGCCGTACTTGCGTACAGCGATAAGAAAACAGGGAATTACTTTGCCGGCTCTCATGGCTACCACGAATTTGTCGAACACAACGATTGGGGCGACGTTTTACCGCCAGTAAACCGTGGCGGTGAAGTGGTTAATACTAGCTTTGAGAGTCAATCGGCTCTGGCCAAACTGAGCTACCAGCCCAGCGATGAGCACCTATTTGAACTCAATACCCGCCACCATCAGCAAAAAGCCGGGGAGATGCTCGCGTCTTATTGGTATAAACAGCGGGCTGACGATATTTGGCAACTTCCAGATGGCTCTTGGGAAGTCATGCCCGAAGGCGTCGAAACCATGCCACAGTGGCAGCCCGGCACGGCACAGGTTAATACAGTGAGTGCTAGCTACCGTTTTCTACCGACAAATAATGCGCTTTTCGATGTTCGCGTGAACGCTTGGAGCACACATGCCAAGTTAGAACAATACAATGCGCTAGGCAGTAACTTTGGCCCCAATGCCCTGCAATACTTCCACAAATACACGAATAAACGTCATGGTATTGGCGCATACAATACCGCCTCTTTGATGCTCGCCAACACGTTACCGACTACGCTCACTTATGGCTTGTCTTGGCAATCTGAACGTTTGCAGCCAGAAAAGGACGCTGCTAATTACTTTTATGGCGACCAGCCCACTTCTCGCAATGGTAAACAAGTTAAGCGCAGTGCATTTATAGATGCTGAATTTGATCTTGCGCCGTTCGAGTTAGCCCTTAACTTTAGCCATCACGATTCCGAAACTGAAGATTACCAAGATCATTACAGACTCGAGTTCAACGGCAAAACTGACGCAATCGCGCAGCTAACCTATCGCTTTTCCAATAACGCCTATGTATTGGCTAAATATAGCAGCGCCTATCGCATGCCGAATGTCTATGAAACAACCGTCTCCAACGAGGTGTTTTCATATTCACCGTACTACCCACTCTCACCGGAGCAAACGAAATCATTTGAACTAACTCTGGGTCAGCAACTCTCCGACTTACTAACGCCAAAGGACACCCTTGCCTGGTCAGCCACCTATTTCCACACCCGTATTGATGACATGCTAGGAACCGCGCAGTTAGCCAATCCAGACCCTCAGGCGCAGGGATGGCAAAAATCAGCATTCACCTTTACCAATTACGATAGCTTTACCCTTCCAGGTATTGAATTAACAGTTAATTATCGCGGTGCCCAATTCTATGGCTCTATCGCTTATACCCAATATACGGGGGCACAGATCTGCGCCACTGATGCGGCTGCGTTTAACGACGCTCAGCGCTGCAGTGCGCAAGGTTTCTCTGGCAGCCTAACGCCACTGCGTATTCCACCGAAACGAAAGTTGGTTGCCACTCTAGGTAAAACCTTCTTTGCTGATACGCTTGATGCTGGCGTGATTTACAAGGGGCATTCGCAAAAATATCATCCGGGCGGATTTTTAGTAGGCACCGGAGTTGATGCATTACAAAGGATTCCTGCCAGTTACCAGCTAGATATGTACCTTGATTACAAGATAAATGACGCACTATCAAGCTCCCTTGCTATCACTAACGTAACCGATCGATACGTGGTTTCCTCGGGATCAATTGTTGCCATGCCAGAGCCGGGACGAACTGTCACGGTCGCTTTGGAAGTGAAACTTTGATGGTCACTCACCAGTGCCGCCATGCGCTGGTGACTTACATTCACACCTTATACCTATAAACCGTTTAAAGACTACCCGGAGTAATACATGACCCATAGCGATACCCTACTCTCTCGCAGTGAACGCCTTAAGCAAAGCACTCACGACTTGCATGAGAAAATTGATACCACCATTATGGCCAAGCACCCCTTCGAAAGTACCGAAAACTATTTACGCTTCCTGTCTTTGCAGTTTTATTTTCTGCGCGATGTGGAGGTTCTTTACACTCATCCCGCATTGCTTGAATGCATTGATGATCTGCCCATGCGCTCACGCATCAGGTTATTGGAGCAAGATTTTTTCGACCTCGGCTATCCTTTACCCAGTGGTCGTTTAGAGCCAGTGTTAAGTGATACCACAGAATTAGCTCACGCTTTAGGTTGGCTGTACGTGGTAGAGGGCTCTAAAGTGGGCGCGGCAATGCTGGGTCAGCAAGTACAAAAGAAGTTATCTTTAAATGGTGAATACGGCGCACGCTTTCTTGCTGGACCGGGCGCAGGACGTGGCAGTGCCTGGCGACATCTAGTACACTTAATTGACAACATTGAGCTCGATGCGTACCAAGAAGAAGCCATTGTGTTTGGCGCGCGTCAAGCATTTACGCGCTTTCAGCTTTATCAAGCACAAGTGTATTCAGGGTAACGGAAGTACAAGTGAGCAAAACCACTGCTGCGGGTCTGATGACCCGCTATAAAAACTACTGCTTACAAGGCCTAGGGCTTGGTTTTGTTGGCCTCGGTGTCATTGGTATTGCGCTGCCAGTGATGCCCACCACCATTTTCTTTATTCTCGCCTTGGCATGTTTCACTCATTCCTCACAACGCCTGGAAGAATGGCTACTCAATCACGCGCGCTTCGGGCCAATTTTACACAACTGGCAGAGCCATAAAGTAGTGCCACATAAAGCCAAGTGGCTCGCCGCGATAGGAATGAGCATAGGCCTATATTTTATGATGCATTCCTCTGCCCCGACGTGGGCTGTTGCGATAGTTGCGGCAATTGAAGCCTTGGTATTGGCCTATTTAGCTTATTGCCCAAGCTATCCTCAACAACCTGCGCACCGCGCTCGCGCCATCATTGCCGTTGTAAGCGCAATGCTATTTCTAGGTGGGTGTTGCCTTATGGCCTGGCTAATGAATAAATTTTAGTCACCCTCTTCACATGTTCTCGCTTAAACTTTAAGCTAGCTAAGGAAGGTGTTTCGCACCGCCATTTTTTATTACTGTAAACAAGGATGTATTATGCTTAAAACCATACCAGTGATACTGGCGCTGGCAGCCAGTGCTTCAATTGAAGCCAAAGAGGTGATTCACGCCGATGTGAAAGTGCACTACCTAGTAAGCCAAGACGGGGAGCAGCTTTGGCAGCCACTTGATACCATAAATACCCCCCGCTACCCTATTGAACTAGCACGGGATGGAATTGCTGGCTGTGCAGTTGTAGGCTTTGATATTAGCCCTGAAGGCAAGCCTAAAAATATCGAGGTCATTGCTCGCCAGCCACAGCGTCATGCTCGGGAGCTTCGTAAAGCAACACGCGAGTACATTCGCAATTGGCAATTGCCATCCAGAGAAAGTAGCGAGGATCTGCCTATGGCTTTACGCTTCGATTATTGCATTGGCGGTAAAAATGACGAACAAGCCCAGGCTTTATGCGCTAAGGCGATTACCAAACCCTGCGCTTAGCCACGATCAATTATGCGCCACAAGCCCATCGTTATTGTGCTTATTACTGTTACGGCGATGTGGCTTGCTTGGCAGAAATTATTACCAATCGAGCAACAAACGCACGAAACCAGCACACCAAGGGTTACAAGCTCAACGAGCTTTACGGTTGATAAAGAGCCAGTGCTATCACTCAGTGATGCGTCCACTTCACTAGCAAAGCCCAGCATCCATCAATGCACCAACGAATTGGCCCAGTATGAAAATCAACGACTCAGGTATTTCACCACTTTGAACTACCAAGCCCTATTACGCCAAGGGTACTCCTTAGATCAAGTCACTCTCGCTATCGCGCACTTTCTCGGGCCAAGCCATGCAACAACATGGCGCTATCAACAATTAAAAGCCAATACGCAAATGGCGCAGCGAATCGCGACTGCAAGCCAACAATTCAGTGAAAATACCGCAACGGAGCTACTCGTTCAGCCCCACTCTCCACAACCTTGGCTACTGGAAAAGTTAGCTCATCCTTCATTCTCCCTCGCGCCAGGGCAACAGTTATATGTCGACGATATAGCCTGGCTAATTAGTAATATTGACATTTTAGATGCGCAGATTGTCACCGTTATTAAGCACTTTGATGATATTAACCTCGTCGTATCACAAGATTATGCTGATGCCTTGCGGTTAATTGATTTAGCCGCCAGAGCAGGACGAATAGAGGTGGTTAAAGCCCTATTAAACAAAGGGGCCACGCTGAGTGACGACAATTATCTGCCTTCCACATTAGAGTGGGCAATATGGGGGTTGAGTAACGCTCCACAGTCTCGTTGGCCGGATTATGTCGAGGTGATTGAGTTATTGACCAGCCAGGGGGCTAGAGCAGCATTTATCTACAACGAAAAGGGCGACATTATTGAAGCGCAGGGGCGTCGCTTTAAGTTGACCGCTGAGCGTATACAGCAAATATATACCCACCACCAACTCGATTTTGACAGCCTATGGCAAAGAGATGCTTTGCACTTGGACCTTGCTCAGCCGCTGATTCAACAACTGCAGCAGCGCGCCGACCAGCAACTGGTTATAAGCCAACAATTGAAGAGCCGTTTAAGCCAATGCCCTAGTTTACTGAGAGAGTTTCGTACTGACTGGCAACCGCTCGGGTTAGCGCATGCTCTGGCACAGGTGAGTTACGAAGACGACGTTGATTTGGCCGCGTTGAATGCTCGCTCCGTGCAACTTTACGAGTGTTACACCCGCAACCAAGCGCGCAACGCCGAGCGTACCGTTCATCACAGTCAAGCTGCAAAAGCTTATTTAAAGGTGCTGCGCAGAGAGGGGTTAGAGGCCGCCTTAGCATCGTTATATCAGCAACCACTCACCGAGGCGTTACGCCGAGATCTATTTTACGCCTCACTGAGCCGCGTCGGGGCACAGTCATTCACACGACTGCAGAGCTCACAACTGGGTCAATCCCAGCTGGACTACGTGCGCTTGCCCGCAGGTTTGACGCTCCCGCAACTACGGGAGTATTTGCCGCGATTCGATAGTCACGGACATTCGCTACTGTATTATGCGATTAGCCACTACGATACCGAGCTACTAACGCAATTAGTGGCCGCTGGCGTCCCCTACCATCAAGGCATAACCGCGATGGATCCGCTTGCCCTGAGCCTACAGGGCATTGAGCTATTCGCGGGCCAAGCACCGAGCTTGCAGGTACTCGATGAGGTGATGACCTATCAACCTCCGCTTACACCCTGGCACCGTAGTATGTTGGCACTCATCGCCCGCAAAAACCCAACACTATACCAGCAGTTGCACACTCGTCACCCACAGCTACGCCATCAAGACGCGCCACTGCCTGAGTATGACTGTAGCAGCCAGTTTTAGCTAAGCTGCTTGCCCTCACTAAAAGTCAAAGCCGATGGCCACTCGATTCCAGCCGTTAATTTGAATAATAACCGCGCATAAAGCCACTATTTGCTCAGTATTGTAGTGCGCCTGCAGTCTTTCCATACTCTCTCCAAGCTGCTCATGTTTGCCAAGCACAGTTAATGCCTCAGCCCATTGCAGCGCCGCCCATTGAGTCGCTGTAAAAGTTGATGCCGCTGGCGAGTTTAGCAATGCAGCTATCGTCGCCTCAGTAATATTGCTTTGCTGGGCTTCACGAGTATGCATGGCAATACAAAAGCGGCAGCCATTAATAGCCGATACACGCAAACGCACCATATGTATTAACTCTGGCTCAAGTTGATGCTCTGCGGATTCGGTCATCGCCATCAATGCTTCAGGGAGTTGTGGTAATAGTTGATAAAGCTGCTGCTGAGATAGCATGGTTAGTTCCTCCTATGAATAATCACTATCAGCTTACAGCGCGCCACAGTGGAGCACTTGAACGTTTACGTCATTTCATTCTTTTAAAACGAACGAAATAGCGCAATTTAACTAATTTTCATTCTCTCAGGTTAAACCTATAGTGATTACATCGCCACTGCGGTGGCACACTTTTATCGAGGAGAGAACCATGAATATCATTAACATCATCCACACCGAAGCCTTTAACAACATTACCAAGCTACTTGCTCGTTTTGCTTTAGCAGCGCTGTTTATACTTACAGGACTCAGTAAGGTTGAGTTTTACGATGCTACCGCCCAGTACATGGCAACAATGGGTGTACCCGGCGTCTTACTGCCTTTAGTTATTGCTCTTGAGGTGATTGGCGGCGCAATGGTGGTACTAGGTCTACTTACCCGCTTAACCGCACTGGCCTTCGCCATTTTTAGTATCGTCAGCGCCTTACTATTCCACTTTGACTTGGGTGAGCAAACACAGTTTTTGATGTTTTATAAAAATATCGCCATTGCCGGTGGCTTTTTAGCTCTCGCAGCTAGTGGCGCAGGAAAATACAGCCTAGATCAGCTATTACTTAAAGACCGCAGTTAAGAGCACAGAGCCAGTGCTAAGGCGCTGGCTCACCCCATATACTATGGCAAAAATACTAGAAGCAACACAGCACAACATTGGTGGCCTCACGGTCAAGCGGATACTGCCGCACCTAGAAAAGAAAATGGTTGGCCCCTTTATCTTCTTTGACCATATGGGCCCCACCACCTTTGCACCTGGACAAGGTGTGAATGTTCGCCCGCACCCACACATAGGTCTCTCTACCCTCACTTACTTATTTACTGGCAGCTTGTTACATCGCGACTCGCTAGGAAATCACGTTGAGGTAAGCCCTGGCGATGTTAATTGGATGACCGCAGGGCGCGGTATCGTCCATTCTGAGCGCGAGTCGATAGAAGTCCGGGCCAGTCACCACGATATAAATGGCTTACAATGCTGGGTCGCGCTACCGCCAACTTTATGTGAAATTGCACCTAGTTTTACACATATCAATAAGGCCGCCTTGCCACAGCGTATTGTTGATGGGGTCACCATGCGCCTTATTGCTGGCGATGCCTTTGCTATGAGTTCCCCGGTAAAAACCTACTCACCGCTGTTTTACCTCGATATTATCGCCACGGCTCATAGCCGTATTGCGCACCCTAACCCGCTGCAAGAAGCGGCCATCTACGTTATTTTTGGCGCTGTCGAAGTAGGCGAGATCACTGCAACAGCTCATCAGTTTGTGCTTCTGCAAGAGGCGGACACCGAGCTCAAATGCCAAAGTGACTGTCGCTTTATTCTGCTCGGTGGCAATGCCTTTAATAAAGCGCCTTATTTGCACTGGAATTTTGTTGCTTACAGCCGCGAGCGCATCGAGCAAGCTAAATCGGATTGGCAACAACGCCTCTTTGCCGATATTCCCGGAGACGATAACGAGTTTATACCGTTGTAATTAGTTTGTAGTTCCGCCACTCTAAGTGGCCTAACCGTGATTGAGTAGGATAACCTATGTTATTGATGGCCCTTATTTATTTGGGAGCAGCGATTATTGCCGTGCCCCTTGCAAAACGCCTTGGTTTGGGCTCGGTATTAGGTTATCTGCTCGCCGGTATCCTGATTGGCCCCTATGCCTTGGGCTTGGTCGGCGACCAAACCGAGGTGATGCACTTTGCCGAATTTGGCGTGGTGATGATGCTCTTTCTCGTCGGCCTAGAACTGCATCCGGCACGGCTTTGGCGCATGCGTCATGCCATTCTCGGCCTGGGTGGCTTGCAAGTCACCTTAACGGCGGCAGTGCTATTTGCCCTATGTTACTGGCTGTTGCCATTACCTTGGCAAAGCGCATTAGCCATTGGCTTGATGCTGGCGCTGTCATCCACCGCCATCGTCTTACAATCGCTCGAAGAAAAAGGCTGGTTGCGTATTGAGGCGGGACAAAACGCATTTTCGGTACTGTTATTTCAGGATATCGCCGTTATACCCATGCTCGCCCTGCTGCCACTGTTGGCGTTTGCACCCACGTCCGAGGCAACGGCCCACAGTAACCTTATTCAAGACTTGCCAGTACTGGCGCAAGTAGGTATTTCCACCACTCTTATTGCCGCAATTATTCTCGCTGGCAAGTATGTATCCGCACCGCTGTTTAGGTTTATAGCAGAAACCCGTATGCGCGAAATCTTCACTGTGTTTGCGCTGTTCTTAGTGGTGGCGATCGCTTTGCTTATGCAGCTGGTGGGGCTGTCCCCGGCGTTAGGCACCTTTCTCGCGGGTGTGGTACTGGCAGAGAGTGACTTTCGTCATGAGTTAGAAGCCGATATCGAACCCTTTAAAGGGTTACTATTGGGGCTATTTTTTGTTGCCGTTGGCGCCAATATCGACTTTGCCTTGTTGGCCGACAACTTCGCTGACGTGTTGCTAATGGTGTTGATACTAATCACCGTTAAGGCAGTGATTCTATTTGCCCTTGCCCATATATTTAAGCTCGCAAGTGGTCACAAGCTGCTATTTACCCTGGCGCTCGCTCAAGGGGGCGAATTTGCTTTTGTGTTGCTGACCACCTCTTCATCACTGCAAATCTTAACCACCGAGCAAGTCAATCTAGTGACCTTGGTGGTGGCCATTTCGATGTTGATGGCCCCCCTTTTACTGATCCTTTATGAACGCTTACAACGTCGCAGCAATAGCAGTAATACACCGGCCTATGATAAACCCGAGCACATCGCGGCCAGCAAAAATGTGATCATCGCTGGCTATGGTCGCTTTGGCCAAGTCATAGGGCGCTTACTCAGCGCTCAGGGCTACGATATCACCGTGCTAGACCATAGCCCTAGCCAAATCGAGTTGTTGCGACGCTTTGGTACGCAAGTTTTCTACGGCGATGCGGGCCGCAAAGAATTACTCGATGCTGCGGGTGCTGAACATGCGCAAATGCTCGTTATTGCCATTGATGATGCCGATAAAACCTTGACCATTATCGAGCTGGCGAAAAAACATTATCCGCACCTGAAATTGGTCGCTCGCGCACGTGATAGACGCCATGCTTACCAATTGATTGGTGCCGATATTGATGCCTTTAATCGTGAAACAGTCGACTCCGCCATTAACCTTGCCGTTGAGTCATTGCAACTACTAGGAAATAGCGAGCCCGATGCACAACGCGCCGGTGAGCTGTTTCGCAACCATGATCGGGAATCGCTATTGCAATTGGCTGAGTTGTGGGGCGATGATCACAGTTATGGTGTCGCGGTACGCCAGCGTATGGACGATTTAAAACATGTGTTAGCGCAAGATAAGCAAGCACAACAGAAACTCAATACCTGTGATAATGGTGATTGTTAAGTGTTAAGAATAACGTTAGAACAGTGGCGCATGTTTCGCGCCGTGGTGGAATATGGCGGCTTCAACCAAGCGGCCGCAGGCGTGCATAAAAGCCAGTCCAGTATCCATAATGCCGTGGCAAAAATAGAGGCCGCTTTAGGCGTGAAGCTATTTACCGTGCATGGCCGTAAAACCACTCTGACCGAGGCCGGTAATATGATGCTGCGCCGCGCTCAGTACCTGCTTGATGAGGCCGCCAAGGTCGAAGCCATGGGCCATACTCTAGGTGAAGGCATTGAATCACAATTGCGTATTGCCGTTGACGAGTTACTCCCCAAAGAGCTGCTCTTCAGTGTGCTTGAAGCCACCAGCAGCCAGTTCCCGCTGCTGCGCATTGAACTGTTTGAATCGGTACTAGCCGGTGCCAACGAACTACTGCAAGACAATAAAGTGGATATCGCCATCTCGCCATTGGCCAATGATGATTTTTGTGAGGAGCTTGGCCATTTTGAATTTATCGCGGTTGCGCATCCGCAGCACGCATTGCAGCAAATCCCCCGCGCCCTCACCTTTGAAGACCTCAAAGCACATCGGCAAATCGTGGTGCGCGATTCAGCGCTAAATGCACAACAAAGCTCCGGCTGGCTCGGCGCTGAGCAGCGCTGGACGGTCAGCCATTTACACACCTCTATCAATATGATCAGCAAGGGGTTGGGCTTTGCCTGGCTGCCCCGCATCGCTATTACCGAGCAGCTTGAGCAGGGCACCCTTAAGGCGCTTAATATTGCCGGCGCAGACACCCGTACGGCGTTGTTATATCTGCTCTTTAAAGATGGCGATAATCTCGGCCCCGCCGCGCGTACATTTATTGGTGAGCTGCGCTACCGACTGATGGCAGACGAATAAGCCCGAGGCCTCAAGCAAATACATTCGTTAAAAACGAACGATAAGTACTTTTTTAACTCATTTTATTCACTTTTGTATGCTCTTAAACTGGCTCTATCAACATACTTTTGGAGTCTACTATGAACTATATTCGTCGCGCTGAGCAGCGAGGTCAGGTTAATCTAGGTTGGTTGCAAAGCCAGCATAGCTTTTCATTCGGTCATTACTATGACCCTCAGCATATGGGCCTGTCCACCTTACGCGTTATTAACGAGGATAAGGTGGAACCGGGCCAAGGCTTTGCCACCCATGGCCACCGCGATATGGAAATCATTTCCTATGTCATTGAGGGCGCTTTAACCCATCAAGATAGCCAGGGCAACACTTTTACCCTCACTGCCGGCGAAGTACAACGAATGAGTGCCGGCAGCGGCATTATGCACAGCGAATATAACGCCTCGCAAAGCGAACATGCGCATTTCCTACAAATTTGGATTCTGCCAAAGTTTAAAGGGATCACCCCCAGTTATGAGCAACGGCGCATACCACAGCAGGGGGCGATGACCCCGCTAGTGACGCCGCAAGGTGAAGGCAACACCCTAAGCATTAACCAGCAAACGCGCTTATCGCGGCTGATGCTCACCGCGCAGCAAAAGTTTCGCTTACAAAGCGGTACCAACCTTGGCTATGTGCATATTGTCAAAGGTGCATTAACAGCCGATGGCGCGCATTTTTCCAGCGGCGATGGATTTGCCTTGGAGCGCGAGCAAAGTATAGAGCTACAGGCTGAAAGCGCGCTAGAAGCATTGTATTTCGAGCTGCCTTAATGACCTTACTGACTCTTGCTGTTATCGCTTTGGTCATGGTGCTGACCGGCATTTCCAAATCCGGATTTGCTGGCGCCCTCGGGGTGTTTGCTGTGCCTCTGTTACTGTTGGTAATGCCAGCGGTGGATGCTATCGCCCTGATGCTGCCAATTTTAATTGTTGCTGATGTATTGAGCTTAAAAAGCTACTGGCGTCAGTGGCGGGGGGATTTAATTACCCAGCTATTACCTGCGGTGATAGTGGGTGTAATTGTCGCGCAGTGGCTCATTACTGCGATCGATGGGCGCTGGTTAAGCGCGGCTATCGCCACTTTTAGTGCAGGTTTTGCCACTCGCAGCCTATTTTTTGCGAATACTCGTTATGCGTTGTTGGCCAGTCATTGGGGAGCGAAAGCGATGGGCCTGCTCTGTGGTTTAGCCAGCACCTTGGTTCATGCCGGCGGCCCACCACTGATTATGTACTTTAATGCTAAAGCACTGCCGCCCCACCACTATGTTGCCACCGCCGCTGCCCTGTTTGCACTGATGAATGGCGTAAAACTGATTGCCTTTAGCAGCCAAGGGTTGTTAACCCTCGATATCCTGCTGCTCGCCCTGGCTTTCTCCCCTTTGGCGCTAGTAGGTAATTGGCTGGGGGTCAAAATTCAGCAAAGGTTCGACGCCCAGCGTTTTGTGCGGGTGATGAATGGGTTACTGCTGTTACTGGCCGCCGTGTTATTTATCAAGCTCATGCTCAGTTAACAAAGCCACAGCAATGCTGTGGCCTAATGTTATAGATACTTTAGCCACCACTGATGATGAGTGCGCTTGTAATCGCTAAACCACTTCACAGGCAAGTAAAGAGCCACGGCAAGCACCACAGCGATAAGCCATATCCAAGCGATGTGATTAACCCCCACATACTCGCCCTGGTTATTTCCCACCAGCCAATAAGCAGCTTGGTACAATGCCAGTAACGCATACAAATGGACGACGTAAAAGAACATGGGTACCGAACCAAAAGTACGCAACATGTTGGTGACGCTTCCCAGCGGCTTTTCAAAGACATAGAGGCCGACAAACATACCCGCCAGAGTAATGAGTAAAAAGCTCAAAGATGGGGGATACTTAGTGATATTAAAAATAGACATGGTCGTTTGCATCGCCGAGTCGAAAGAATGCCAAGGCAATGTTTCACCATAAATATTGCCACCGCGTAACAAAGCAAAGAGCAACACACAGATTAACGCAAGCCCTAATAGCCAAGCCTGACGTCGTGGCATCGCGATACCTTTGCCATACAGCGGTCCGGCACAATAACCAAGCAAGATTACGCCAATCCATGGTAACACTGGATAACTGACCTTCACATTGAGCCAACTTGTTTCCAAGATGTAGCCGCGATCGTGCAAAATACGCCACAGCGTATACCCCCACTCATTTTCATTAAACTCGATGGGGGTGAGCATGTTATGAGTAAATACAATGGTTAAACCTAAGGTCAGCAACACCGGCATAGGTAGCTTGTGCAATATCGCCAGCACCAGCATACACAGGCCAATCGCCCACATAACCTGTAGCCATAGGGTGTGGTAACTGCCCATCCACGAGTAGCTAATCAGGGTTACTTCAAGGGCTATAATAAAAAGCCCACGTTTGAGCAAAAAACCGGTGGCACTGCGTGGTTGGCCTTGCCTAGCGTGCTGATATAACCACGCCGACATGCCAGTTAAAAAGATAAATGCAGGCGCGCAAAAATGAGCGGCGAAACGACTCCAAAATAACCCCGGCGAAGTCGTTTCTATGACCATAGGGTCGCTCACTTGCATGTGTAAAAAGAAACGCTCACGCACGTGATCCACCAGCATCAGCAGAATCACCACACCGCGCATAATATCAATGCTATGAATACGCTTCTTTAGCTGCTCAGAAGTCATAACCGACACTCAGCTTAAACTGTGTTGGCGCACCCGGATACGCCCACATAGCATTGTAACTACTGGCAATATAGTGCTCATTAAAAATGTTATCGACATTCAGCGCCACCGATAGCTGCTGTGATGCAAACCATTTTGCGTATAGACCAACAAGTTGGTAGCTGGGAATACGAAAACTGAGATCGGCGGGGTCGCCCAGGCGGTCAGAGCTATACTTGTAATGAGCCCCTACTTTTATGTCTTGCTGCCACAGTGTCAGGGCATGGTTTATAGCCACAGCAGCATTATGCTTGGGTACGTTTACCAGCGGGCTGCCTTTGGGTATCGGTACTAACCAGTCAGCGTTAATTACGTCGTTGGCCGTTTTCGCATCAACATAGGCATAAGACAAGGTGTAATCGCTGTTACTACCGAGCGAGCCGGATAAATCAAGCTCAACGCCTCGGCTATTCGCCTCGCCTACCGGCGCTGAGTAACCGACATTGATTGGATCAGACACCAGCATGTTACTCTTGGTCGCATCAAACCACGCCAGCGTACCGCTAAGGTGTTCGGTACTAAATTTTATTCCGACCTCAAACGAGTCACTTTCCTCAAAGCCAAACGGCTTGCCGTTGGCATCGGTGCCACTGAGCGGTAAAAAGCCTTCTGAATAGCTGGCATATAAATTAATAGCGCTATTAACGTCGTAAACCACACCAAAGCGCGGGCTTATACGGTTTTTAGTGCTTTTTGAAGCCACCCCAGACTTGGTTTCGAAAATATCTTGGGCTATTTCATCAAATCTGAGCCCGAGCATCACTTTTAGCGAATCACCTAGGTCGAGCTGATCTTGTACATAGATACCATAGGCATCTTGCTGTTCATTGTTCTCATATTGCATGCTCACATCAGGGCCCGGCATAGAGTTATAATCAGGCTCGAATATATCTAGGGTATAGGTGCCGTAGCCACCCCGATAGCGATATAGGCCCGTGCGCAACTCATAGTCATAACCATCCACACCGATCAGCACATGGTTAATAATGCCGGCAACATCAAAGTGGCCGCTTAGCTCGATACGTGCCGATAGGTCATCAGACTTATAGTCGCGATAACGATGCTGACGCGTGAGAGTACGACCATCATCGTATACAGACTGTCTTGACGGCGACAATTCCGCATCAGAAGAATAACCCGTTAACGTGCCCGTTCGATAACTGGCACCGACAAGCAGTGACCAATCGCTATTTAAATCATTATGATATTGCAGCTGGTGGCCGCGCGAATGTACCTTGGTAGGCGTATCGTTGGGGTTTCCTAAAAATCGCGACTCAGGCAGGGTTTCAATATCACCATTTAAAACCACAATACCGCGATCGTACATTTGCTGCTGATCAACATACTCAAACTCATAGGTCAGTGAAGAGTCATCCCCCACTTGGTAGTACAGGGACGGCGTAATTGCGAACTTATCATGGTGCACATAATCCCGGTAACTATCACTGTCTTGCCAAGCCCCGTTGATGCGAAAAGCAACATCGTCGTTAACTGCATTCGTGTAATCTCCTTGCACACGCGTGTGATTGTCACTGCCTATCTCAGCTTGTAACTGTCCTTGCTGATAAAACTGTGGCTTTTTAGTAATAATATTAACTGTACCGCCCGGCTCTGAGCGCCCATATAATGCCGAGCCTGGCCCTTTAAGTACCTCAATATATTCAATATTGGATACGTCTCGCGGCCCAGCAAAGCCACGGCCACCGCTGAAACCATTGATAAGGTACCCCGAGGGCATATTTTCGTTGCCCGACAGGCCACGAATCGAATAGCTATCCCACAGCGCGCCACCATTATTTTTGCGCGAGATACTGGCAGAGAAATCAAGAGCATCACGAAAGCGTGTAATGCCGTTATCGGAAATTAAGTCTTTGCCCAGTGTGGTAATTGATTGTGGCAACTCTTGTGCGGGAATATCACCGCGAAAAGCTTGCTTGTGCTCAACGGTAATCGTTTCTATGTCATTGTTTTGCTGTGCAAATGCCCAACTCGGCAAAGCCAGCACTAAAAGCGAAAGTGGATACTTCATAACATCACCCAAGTAGAATTTGTTATATCATAGCAAATGATATAAAGTAACAAAATACTTGTATGATAAATATGACTTATCGCGACCAACCGATGCAGTGATGGGCTAATTCTTATGGGCAGATTAAAGCGGCTCTGCGCTACCCATCAGATAGCTAGTGCCAGGGAGTTTGGTTTTCTATATACAACAGGGCCAACATGTCTTCCTCATCGTCGTCCATGCCCTGTTCAATGAACCCAAACTGGCTGTAAAACTGCTTCGCAACAGGGTTGGAGGGGTTATAGCAAATTTCAATTTCTGTGATCTGTGGCTGTTCTTTAATTTCGGCAATGGCCAACGTTAAGGCATAACGGCCATACCCTTGGCGCTGATAGCGCTCGTCAATCATAAACCGCCAGATTGAGACTTTGTGCGCACTTTCCTGTACCCACATAAAGAACCCGATAGGCTGCTCACCCAAGTAAATTGCCCGGGTGCTATAGCCGCTATTAAATTGCGCTTCAACTAAGGACCACATATTACAGGCCACATAATCTTGTTGCTGCTCACTTACATCAAGATCACATACGGCCTCATAGTTGCCTTTAGTAATCGCGCGCAACGACAAACTTATTGCTCCCATGTTGCGACCCTCTTTTTAGCGTTAGCAATGGTTTGAGCGTAATATGCAGGGATGGGCATCACTTTAAACGGGCTGACATTAGCACCACCGGTGTTGCCCCTAGGTACCCAGCCCAATGCGGTTTTGCTGGCGGCTCCGAGAATCCGCATAAGTTGCCCCGTAAACTCTGGTAAAACGCGGTTACACCACGCCCAACGGAGCATCAACATATGCACATAGGTATGCCAATAGGTGGACTCTTGACCCAATACATGGGCATTTTGTAAGTGAAAAAATTGCTTATTGGGGTCGTTGGCATACTCTGCTTGGCGTGCATACACCAACTCACGTAACACACTAAACCGAATGGCTTGACTAAAGGTCATGGACGCTCTTAAAAGTGAACAAACTTTCACCTAGCATACTACTTAGAGTTAGCTCCAAGGCAAGCATTAAATGGTGACTTCTTAATCGCTGAGCTGTACTCGCAATTGTTTTAAGGTATGTTGACTAAACACACTCACGTGATTTGCTCGTAGCAGTGCACTCACGACCCCTTGCCCCGGCACCTTGCGAGCACCAAACTCGCCATTGTAAATGGTATTGCTACCACAGGAAGGGCTCGATTCTGTTAACACCGCATAGCGAATGTCGTGCTGTTTGCACAATGCTAGTGCCTGGCGAGCGCCTTGCAAAAACACCGCTGTGACATCTTCACCATCTGCGGTCACTATTTTAGCCCGCCCTGCGAGCACATCATCGCCATCACCCCCTACAATTTCTGCTGCCGCTCTGGGAATCGGCAAGCCCGCAGCAACCTCTGGGCACAATGGCATGATATGACAATGGCTACGCAGCCATTGCATATGTTCGCACTCTGCACTTACGCAGGTGGCGTTATAACGCACTTTACTGCCCAACAGGCAGGCACTCACTAAAACTGGGGTCATCACGATAATAAATGGCTGATATCAGCCAGTAACTTACCGAAAATATCAGCGCTCGGCTAGTAAGGCGCTGTAATGACCCGTAATGGTTAATAATTTTGAGGGTGTTGTACTAATTGGCATGCTTTTTCGGCTTTTTTTACTATGTGTCAGAATCATCAACTCAGCGGCCAAGTAGCCGCATTTGCGCAGCTCTCGCTCTGTTTTTCGCCGTTGGATATTCTCAATTCATTGCCTAAGTTAACAACTCTGCCTTGGGTTCCTCATGTAAATACCCAACATTATCAGGGCCAGTGGGACGTTGTTCCGTTACGTTGCCAAGCCCACCATAAAAGCGCCCATGAGATCTTACAAAGCTTTAGTATTGACCAAGGCGAACATTGGACCAACTTAGCGTTATTACAAAACAGTCATGCGCTTGTTGAGGTGTTGGCGAGTCTGCCTTGTCCGGTAAAAGCTGTGCGACTCATGCGCTTACGAGCCGGCGCGGAAATAAAACCCCATCAAGACCCTGGGCTCGCACTGGAATTCGGCGAGGCCAGATTACACTTACCATTGCGTAGCGACGAGCACCTTATATTCAACGTAGCTGATCATCGTGTGCCGATGCAGTGCGGAGAGCTTTGGTATCTCAATGCCAACATGACACATAGCGTGCACAACCGCAGTACTGAAGACCGCATCAATGTGGTGATCGACTGCCAAAGTAACACCTGGCTTACTCACCAAGTTTATAACAGTGCTAATTGCCTGTGGGTATAAGCGTCATCACGAAACCACTGTTGCATAACGGGAAACCCCTGTGGTTGCTCGGGTGCAAGACACATAAACCAACTATAAAGTAGCGGCACACCCGGGCCTAGGTTAGTGCTAAAGGCAGTAATTAAGTTAGCGGCAGCGCCGCGATAGCCGTGTTCGTGAAACACGACACTAGGCGGCAGACCTATCGCTTGAAGTGCTGCCCACGACCACGCCATTGCCGCCATTTCTTCGCCGCCTTGGTGACCCCATTGTTTAACATCACCGCTGAGTGTGGCGCGGTGATGTCGGTCTGTAACCGCTAAGTGCCCAGCCTCATGGAGTAAATCCCCTTCATGGGCTAAGCGCTTTTTATCAATCACTAATATCCCTTGATGAATATTGATACCCGGAAGAAAGCTCTCTTCAGCCACTGGAGCAAAGCGATAAGGCAGCTCGATATCATCGAAGAACTGCAAAATAGCAAGCAAGTGAGTGTGCACCATGATCACCTCGTCAGCTGTTGTGATACTTGCAGCTTACAGCGGCGACACTCACGCTTGCTATTACAGGCCATTACCCGGCTTTTGAGCTTAATGCCGCGTAGAGAGTGTCTAAATGTTTCACTAAGTCGAGACCTAAATCGGTTAAATAACCCCCATCGGGACTATCGGTAATGCCTTTATCGAACAACCGCTGCGCGGCATCACGCAACGCTGCATCAGCATCACTGTGTACCTTTATGCCCTGCATATGGCTAGCACGTGGAAACTTTGCCAACAGCTCCATTTCATCAATCATGGTTTTATTTATGCGCACGGTGATTCCTTATAATTGTTGTTGCTATCACTTTAATGCTAGTTGAAGATCAAATTTATGCCGCTTTTTTAAAGTACTTTATTTCTTGCTAAGTAGATGAAAGTAAATGCTTTACAAGGGCAACTAATGCGCCCATATTAAGGCCATAAAAGCCAAGATGGCGGAGGAACAATGTTGCTTGCAATAACAGCGATTTTAGCTGGTTTTATACTACTGGTTTACAGTGCCGGACGCTTTGTAGACGGCGCTGCGGCCACAGCGGCACACGCAGGGTTACCCACTATTTTGATCGGTATGCTTATAGTCGGGTTTGGCACATCCGCACCGGAAATGGTTGTCTCGGCGATGGCTGCGAGTGATGGCAATCCGGCGCTAGCACTAGGCAACGCTCTTGGCTCAAATATTGTCAATATTGGCCTAATTTTAGGGGTCACTGCACTGATTGCTCCCATCACAGTGCACTCGAATATTGTTCGCAAAGAGCTACCTCTGCTTTTGGCTGTGGTGTTGCTGTGTGGCTATTTGCTCTACGATGGTCAATTGACCACATTCGACGCCACCTTGCTGCTTGGTGGCTTTGTTAGCGTGGTGGCATGGTCAATATATTCAGGCCTGCGCCACCACAACGACCCACTGGCAAGCGACACCGAGCAGGGTGTCACCAGCCAAACCATGGGGCTAAAGAGCGCACTGTTTTGGTTAGTTTGTGGCTTAGTGGTTCTAGTGCTAAGTTCACGCATATTAGTGTGGGGTGCGGTGCAAGTCGCCTCGGCATTGGGAGTCAGTGATTTAGTCATTGGCCTGACTATTGTCGCTTTGGGCACTTCACTACCAGAGTTAGCTGCGTCTATTATTGCGGCAAAAAAAGGCGAGCATGATATCGCCATTGGCAACGTGGTAGGCTCGAACATGTTTAATATTCTTGCCGTTATTGGTATTGCTGGAGCGATTGAGCCCTTCGGCCTTGGCGCAGATATTTTTTATCGTGATTGGGGAGTGATGCTGGTGTTAACGCTTGCTTTGCTGGTCATGGCCTATGGCATCGGCCGTCAAGGCCGTATCAACCGGGCAGAAGGTGGGCTATTGCTCAGCGGTTATCTCGCCTACAACGGCTACTTGCTGTGGACCTTAGTGTAAACGCGAGTGCGAGCAAACCCACTCTCTAATCATTGAACACCTTAGTTAAGGACAACCTATGCAATATAAGAAAACATATTATGCAATTAAGGCACTCGCTGTTTTATCTTTTGCTGCCATTGCTTTTACATATTGGGGAGCCGGTCTAGCTCTGTTATTGCTGCTATCGCCCTATGCTATCTTGTATTTTTTGGCCAACAGTCACAGCTATCGCAATACAAAATTAGCCGTGATGCGAGCCACGCCGGCGATATTCAGCTTTTTCATCATGCTGGGATTAGTGTTTGGGATTCAATCAGACCCACAGTCAGGTATCGGCGTTATGCTAGGCTTAACGGCGCAATTGGCTGCCATTAGCCTCGCCGAGTTAATCATCCTGTTTTTCTTGCGAACGCCAGAATACGCACCTTAATCTGTACGATAAACGCATAACTGTTACCCTTTGATATGGTGTGCGCTGTAATCAAGTACTGCCCGGGTGATGCAGATGCAAAACGCCAACGCTTCTGCCCGCTACACCACAGCCATTGTTACCAGCAGGTATTCTCTGGCTTTAACGTCGCCCTAGGTAACTAGGGCAATGATTGTTAACTCTGTGGGCACGCAGGGTGTTCTAAAAGCACTTGCGTGACAATTTGCCCAAACAGCGCTTGCTGCTGCTGGTCTAGCTGAAGCGCCGGGTTATAGGGAATGGCGTCCGCCAATTCGCCAGTAATGATTTCATAAAAGGTCATTGCCGTGAGCACCTTCCCTGCATAAGATGCATGATTACCATCTGCGTGATGTAGCTCAACCGTTGGCATAACGTCTAATACACGGTTCCAAACCAAGCCTACGGGCGCGACACAGCTAAGCTCTTGTTGACTAATGGATTGATGTAAATTGTACACCCGCTCTGCCTCAGATGGGTCACCACGTTGTGGGTGCTCTGGAAATAATATCGGTGTGATGTTGTTTGATTTAGCCTTTGCAATTAAACGCTCAGTTGCGTGCGTTGGATAGTCGGTTGCGCCGGACTGAGAGTACTTTTGCCCTTGAAATATGGCGTGGCTCCAAGTGCTTTTTTCTAATTGCTCTACGTTTGCAGTAACCGCAGCAATTTCATCTAAAAACCGCCCACTAATTGTTACCGTTTCAATCGTCTTATTTGGAAGTTGGTCACTGATCAGTGTTTCAATGATTGAACCTAATTGTGAGCTATGACTGTTACCATAAATAACCAACCGATAGTCAGCAACAGCACTATTATCAACGATGTTACCTGTCGGTGTTGGTGTCAGTTGCTTCGGCTCATCATTTTTTGTGCCAGAGCCACAGGCCGTTAGGTTTAGCCCTATAAAGGCTATGAAGGATATCGCTAAAGGTTTTATCGACATGATCACCTCCCTGTTACATTGCGCAAAAGCGCATAGACGATAGATATATGATTCTTTTCGAAAATACACACATTAGTAGGCAACTGCAACAGTAAAAAAGCACAAATAATGTGCAGCGCCAGATAAAAAAATCAAAGGTTTACTATGATAATTAAGCGCGATAAAAACCCATAATGGCAATAACTTACATTATTTGATATTAATAAATCAGCGACCAAAGTAAACTTATCATCATTTTAGTCAGTGGAGGTTTTGTGCGCAGTTTTGAAAGTCACGGAGGTCATATGTCTCAACGGGAAAAGGTTACAACATGGTTAATGTTAGTGATCTCATTCGCTGTATTTATTGCTGCAACATATATAATTGGTTCGCTTATTGGCAGTCTATTTATCACCGCAACGGTTGAGCTATCAATTCTGCAAATCGGCATTATTTGTGGGGGGATCACAGCAATATCAGTATTTATACGTTGCGTGAAAAAAGTTAAAAAATCATGCTGAATTAGCTCGCATTTCTAGGTCATAACAGAGGTAGCTTAGAGCGAGCGACAGACGGTCATCCACCGAAATCACAGTGATACATCCATAATCATTGAGTTTCTCACACAGTCAGGTAAACGACCCAGAGGGTCGTTTTTGTAGTGCCCACGCTTAGAGCAATGTCGCGTAACTTCAGCGCTGGTAAGTATTTCCTAAATTTGCTATCAATGGTCTAAAGACTAAAACGAGACAGGTTGCGGCAGAAAAACGACCCAATCGCTCGATATTAAATTGTTAGCTGTACACCAATCTGAAACAGTAGAGAAATAAATGGAATCAATACTCGGAAGTGTTATCTGGCGTTTTTTCAAATGGTTGCCACCATTCATTCTGAGAAGAATATTCTCGGCCGAATGGATGATGAAAAACATCTATATTGATATTCGCCCGAGGCATACTTCTGTAGAAATTTGTCAGCCTGATAACCCGAGGGTAAGCATCTATTTAGACATTAGAAATAATACCCACTTCAATGTAGAGATTGATCGGATATTGCTCAGCTTTACATATGGTACAGAGCTGGCTAATCCACAGCATTTTAAACGAGAATACTTAAAGCCCGGCGAGTCCCGAACAATATATTTCACTGGCAATATAGATCACAGTAGGTTTCAAGGGCTGGCGTTCCAGTACCAAAATAATTTTCGGCACTGCAATTTGGGTATTCTAGCTGAGTGCAATACACGACTGCATAAATTGTGCATAGAAAGAACTCTCGAGGGTATCAAGCCTGAAATATTAAATGCCCACCTTCTAGAAGCAGCTAACAAGTCAAGCAAAATGGACGCGCAAACAGCGCGCGCCTCTTCTTGAGGCGTTATACGGTTGGTTTAGTAAGTCCGATTTTGACCCAAAGCGGAAGTCGAAATCATAGTTACTCTGACCTCTTAATTTATAAGGAGTTAAACCATTGATGGCTACCGTATTTAATCAAGTTCAAAACGCAAGCAGTGCTATTTCTCATAATATCGCCAATCTTAGCGATAACAGAGAGCTTCTGTCTCAGAATGTACTCGCTCAAGTTAGAAATTTGGTTGAGGGGGTAGCCGTATTGTTTTATCGGGACTCATTAGATGCCGAATTTTCCTATCCCGAAATTAATCCAGCACTGCAGCATATTAGTGGTAATGGAAGATTAAATTTTGTTTGTCGGTTCCATAAGCTACTTCAAAAGGTAGCTTCTCACTACACTTTTGATGGGGATGCATCAGAAAGATTAATGCTCAAATACTATGAATATTTGTATAGAATTAGAGCCGCTGTTTATAAAAACTACTCTCTCCAGTTAATACCCAACCTTGAATCATTTCCTGTCGATTTGGATCCTTCTTTACGCGAATATCATGAAAAAATAACTGCTAGAATTGAATGTTCACGCAGCACTAATTATGTTGGAGATAGAAAAGACCGTTACTATGTTCAAAAAAATCGTCCATTTATATTCAATGGCCGGATCTACTATGAGGTAACGTTTTGTCGTGCGGTAAATAAGGTAAGCAAGTTTGATCGAGTAATTGCTTTTACTGATCTTGAGATATCGGATAAGTACGCGGTTAATCTAACGCTCAGGCGCGATCAAATTGAAGTACTAGGCCAGATTATGCCTATTACTTTAATCCTTGCATGGGAAGTTTCTATTCGTTCCTGTGAGCTAAAAAACTTCGCCCGTTTACTCGGTCACTCGGTAACAGGGAGTACGTCTTCACAGGAATATCGATATTTAATGAGCTTTTTGACACAAGGTTATCGAAATTTGAATGACCTGATGTGTATGAGTGATCAAGATTACCAACAGGTGAAACTAGGGGCGCTAGTTACAAATCACTCCTCTCAAATATTTGTTTTTTTGGATAGAGCGCGACAGATCATTAAAGCATCTCTCCCAGGCGGTAACATTCTTCGCTATCTTCTTTTGAGGATGAACAACCAATTACTGAAGTCTCAATATAATCGTGACGGATGTGAGCTACTATCTAATCTAAAATTTTCCTTTAGTAGTATTCCATTTGATAAGATGCCTTTTTGTACATCTCTCCCTAAGCATAATCCGAGGTTTTGGGATCTCTCTGATTGTATCGATATGGTGGGGCGCCAACATGAACTTCTGGCTAGACGTGTTAGAAATAACGTTGAAAGACATGGGGTTTTGTATACCCCAATCGGAGATTTAAGCGAATTTGGAGATGTTGAGGCATTAATAAACGACTTTAATAATCGAATTTACAAAACACACAAAGAAATTCGAAGTTTAGTTTCTGATAAAGGACACGTGTTTATAAATGGCTACGAAGAAGATACTTTCAGTATTATTGAAAGGTTAAAAACATTTTCATCTTCTGGGATATCAGGATATACCCAAGCAGTAACACGCTGGATAGATGAGTCAGCTCACAGTATCGATGATACCGTGAAGCATCAGGCTTTAACTCAATTATTTAGCGATTCAAAGGTTGCTATTATATACGGCGCGGCAGGAACAGGTAAATCCACAATGGTTGACCATATTGCTCACTACTTTAGCGACAAGAGAAAGCTATTTTTGGCTCATACGAACCCTGCTAAAGATAACTTAATGCGTAAGGTGACGGCGCAGAATTCTGAGTTTCGAACCGTAAGTAGTGAAATTCATAGTGGTTGTAACCCTTTCTTGCCTGACTATGACCTTCTTGTGATTGATGAGTGCAGTACCGTTAGTAATTCTGATTTTTTGAAGGTATTAGAGAAGAACACCGCAAAATTGATAGTTCTTGTTGGTGATGTGTATCAAATTGAGTCAATACAGTTTGGTAATTGGTTCGAAGTGATTCGTTCTTTTATTCCTAGTTCCTCAGTCTTTGAATTAACAACGCCATTTAGAACACAGAATCATTCGCTATTAGATTTCTGGAATAAAGTTCGAAATATCGATGATGACTTAACTGAAGTTATGGTTCGGCATGGTTATTCGTCGATATTGGACTCGAGTATCTTCCAGTCTCAAGGTAATGACGAAATTATACTGTGTTTAAATTACGATGGTTTGTACGGGATTAATAACATTAATAGATTTCTTCAAAGTAGTAACCCTAATCCGGCGATAAACTGGAGTGATTCGACTTACAAAGTAGGAGATCCTGTTCTCTTTTATGAATCTGAACGATTTAAACCTGTTATATACAATAACCTAAAAGGCCGAATAATTAGAATCGAACAGTTTGTCGGCTATATTCAATTTGATATTGAGCTAGATCGTCCGTTGACTGAACTTGACGTTGCAGGGAATGAATTAGAGTGGGTAGAAGGTTCGACTGTTAGGTTCCAAGTTTTTGAAGTAAAGAATAGTGATGACGACGATGACTCATTAAATATTGCGATTCCGTTTCAAGTTGCCTACGCGGTATCTATTCATAAAGCGCAAGGGCTTGAATACGATTCCGTCAAAGTGGTCATAACAGATGCTAACGAAGATGACATTTCTCATAGTATTTTTTATACCGCAATTACAAGGGCTAGGGAAAATTTAAAGATTTTTTGGACACCGGAGACTCAGCAAAAAGTTATTCAGCGTCTGCAACGAATACCTAGAAATAAGGATGTTGCTTTGATATCACGTCGGCGAGGTCTTACATCTGTTCTGATTTAATATGATTATTAGAACCGTGGATCAGAGCAACTTGATCTAAACGTCCGCTTATAGAATAGCGAAGTTGATGCAGGTAACGTATAACAAGCGCAAGCAGTCGGAAAAAGTGCTCGCTTACGCTCTCAATTCTCCGCTGTTGCGGGCGTTAGACCAGCATCTGCTTTCTCATAACATAAAGCTTGGGTGACTAATGGTTGAATGGCGGTTAATGGCTTTGCGCTGACCGTCGGGCCAGCTACTAATAAACGTTCGGTCTAACACTTTATGCTATTGCAACAAAAAAGGCGCTTTCGCGCCTTTTTCAATTCCTTCTTATTCCACCGTTACCGATTTGGCTAGGTTTCGGGGTTGGTCAACGTCGGTGCCTTTAATAACCGCAACATAGTACGAAAGCAATTGCAGTGGGATGGTATAAACCACTGGGGCAATGATGTTTTCCACATGGTTTACATTGATTACGCGCATGGTCTCGTCCGATGCAAAGTGTGAGTCCTTATCGGCAAACACGTAAATAATACCGCCACGGGCACGCACTTCCTCTACATTCGATTTCAGCTTTTCGAGCAACTCGTTATTCGGTGCCACGACGATGATCGGCATATCGGCGTCAATCAAGGCTAATGGGCCATGTTTGAGCTCACCCGCAGCATAGGCTTCGGCGTGAATGTAAGAGATCTCTTTGAGTTTCAATGCCCCTTCCATAGCAATAGGGTACTGCGAGCCACGGCCTAGGAATAACGAGTGGTGTTTATCGGCGAACTCTTCCGCTAACTCCTCAATGCCCTCGGCCAGGGTCAAGGCTTCTTCAAGCTTGTTTGGCAGGGTCTTAATCGCACTTACAATAGCACGTTGATTAAGGCCTTTTTCTTGGGCGATGGACGCCGTTAGCATCAATAAGCCAACCAGTTGTGTGGTAAAAGCTTTTGTTGAAGCCACGCCAATTTCAGCCCCTGCTTTGGTCATAAAGGCTAAATCAGACTCGCGTACCAGCGATGAGCCCGGTACGTTACAAATGGTCATCGACGCCATGTACCCCTGCTCTTTAGCCAAACGCAAGGCAGCCAAGGTATCAGCCGTTTCACCCGATTGGGAAATCGTTACTAATAGGCTATTTTCGTGCACGAACGATTCGCGATAGCGGAATTCTGAGGCAATTTCGACATTACAGCTGACGCCGGCAAACTGCTCTAGCCAGTAACGCGCGACCATTCCCGAATGATACGAGGTACCACAGGCGATAATTTGCACGTGTTTTACGTCTTTAAAAATTTGCGTTGCGCCCTCACCAAAGGCATCTACACTGACGCGCTCATCGTGTAAACGACTATCCAAGGTATTACGCACTGCCAATGGCTGCTCGTAAATTTCCTTCAGCATATAATGGCGGTAGTCGCCCTTGCCAGAGGCGTCTTGGGTAATGTTAGATTCCACCACTTCACGCTCAACACTGTGGCCGTTGCTATCGAATATTTCCACGCTATCGCGGGTAATACGAGCCACATCGCCCTCTTCTAGGAAGATAAAGCTGCGAGTCACAGGCAATAGTGCAAGCTGATCAGAGGCAATAAAGTTCTCGCCGAGTCCTAAGCCGATAACCAGCGGGCTTCCTGAGCGCGCAACAATCACTTCATTATCGTTGGCTTTATCAAATACCACCGTGCCGTAGGCACCTTCTAGTTGTTTCACCGCCGCTTGTACGGCACTGAGCAAGGAGTTGTGCTGTTGGCGCAATTGATGGATAAGGTGCACCATAACTTCGGTATCTGTTTGCGATACAAACTCGTAGCCATCGCCTTGCAACGCTTCGCGCAAACTGGCATGGTTTTCGATAATGCCGTTATGAACCAATGCTAATTCACTGTTAGAGACATGCGGGTGGGCATTGGCTTCGGTAACGCCACCATGAGTAGCCCAGCGAGTGTGGGCAATGCCCGTTGTGCCAGAAACATTGGCTTCATTGAGCGCACTTTCCAACGCCGCCACCTTACCTACAGCTTTAACGCAATTTAAGGTGCTTTGTTGCGATAGCGCTACGCCTGCTGAGTCGTAGCCACGGTATTCAAGGCGCTTAAGGCCTTCAATTAAAATTCGGTTCACAGGGCGTTCGGCAACAGCCCCTACTATTCCACACATAGATTCTCCATTTGCACAGTATGTGTTGTTAAAAAGCCCGATGTTGTCGGTCGGGTTATGTGTTTATACCTTGGCACAAATTAAATGTACGCCATGCGCGCTGATCTCTTGGCGCAAGTCTGCAGCCAAGGTGTTGTCGGTGATCAGAGTGCTGACCTTGTGCCAAGGCAGTTCTAAATTTGGGATACGGCGGCCTATCTTGTCAGACTCCACCATCACCACCACTTCACGGGCCGCTTCAGCCATCACTTGGCTTAGGCCGATAAGTTCGTTGAAAGTAGTGGTTCCACGGGAAACATCGATACCATCAGCACCGATAAATAAGGTATCGAAATCATATGAGCGCAATACCTGCTCTGCTACTTGCCCTTGAAAAGACTCTGAATGTGGGTCCCAGGTACCACCGGTCATCAATAAGGTCGGCTCGTTCTCTAACGCCAGCAAGCGATTAGCAACATTAATGGCATTGGTCATCACCACTAGGCCTCGTTTGCTCGCCAGTTCAGGGATCAAGGCGGCGGTGGTGCGCCCGCTATCGATGATAATGCGGTGATGATCTTTAATAAGCTGAGCGGCTGCCTTGGCAATGGCGCGTTTACGGGCTGAGTCTTGCGGCTCTTCACTGGCAACGATTTCATTGGGTAAGGCAATCGCGCCACCGTATCGGCGTAGCAAGAGGCCGTTTTTTTCAAGTGTTGCTAAGTCCTTTCGAATCGTAACTTCTGATGTTTGCAGCTGCTCCGCTAACGCCTCTACTGAGACTTCACCCATTTCATTAACCTGGCTAAGAATACTATGGCGGCGTTGCTGGGTATTGCGCTTGGTCATTCAGTTACACTTAAGTTTCGATTCGAAAGATAGACCATTATAGTCGAAACTTTATGTCAAGCTCAATGCACAAATGGTATGCGCATAAAAATAGTCGCAAAACGCTTAATTACGGCTTAAGCACAATCAGTGAGTGATCAACACTGATACGAGCAACGTAATAATTTCATTACTTAATTTGCGCTTGCTCTTGCCAGCGCCTAGCCTAAAACAACGGAGTGTTTAATAAAGGAAGTTCAACTTGGTTAAATCCTCATCATTGTTCATATCGCTGTTTATTATTCTCACCATTGAGTCACTGGCGCTGGGTTTGTATTACGACAATATCGGGCAAGGCTTAGTCATCAGCTTTATTATCGCTTCTTTACCCATATACCTGCTTAAAAGCGCCCCGCAAAGTCGGCTGACACACCATGTGAGTGCTGCCGCATTGATGATGTTCTCATTTTTGCATATTCATCAAGCCTACGGCCTGATTGAAGTGCATTTTGAGATTTTTATCTTTATGGCTATTTTGGTCATTTTTAAAAACTGGCGCATTTTTATCACCGCACTTTTATTAGTCGCTGCGCATCACATCAGTTTTTACTTTATGCAAACGGGCGATGTGGGCGTTTACGTATTCGATCCACAAAGACTCGCCTTTAGTACCGTGCTTATCCACGCTGTATACGCCACAGCAGAAGCACTCATTGCTGCTTATATCGCACACATGTTGTATCAGGAATATCAAGGTGGAAAAGCGCTGGAGTCTGCCATAGAGAAGATAGCCCGCGACCCAATGAAGCTAGACCTTTCTGTGCGTGTTGATGCGAAAGATAGCAATGCACTGGCACAATTCAATACCCTACTCGATCAACTCAGTAGCGTTGTTGATTCGGTCCATAAAGAGCAGCAAGCGCTTATTCAAGGCGCAACCAAGGTGGCTGAGCTACAACAATTACTCACCCAAAACGCCGAACATAAGCAAACGCAAAATAACCTGATTTCTCAAGCAGGAGAGCAAGTGAGTGATGGCTTTAGCCAAGTTCAAAGCCAAAGCGAGCACGTGGCCGACCAATACGCGATGATTTCAACGCAACTGCAAGGTGCCATGAAAGAAGTCCATGAGACCGATGCACAAAGCCATGCTTTAGCGCAAATGCTCGACACCACGCAGCAGCAGTTAAAGGATTTGGAGTCTAGCTGTGCGCTTATCTCTAACCTGCTCAATGACATAAATGCCATTGCCGAGCAAACCAATCTATTAGCATTGAATGCCGCTATAGAGGCAGCCCGGGCGGGCGAACAAGGCCGGGGCTTCGCGGTAGTCGCCGATGAAGTAAGATCGCTTGCCAATACCTCAAAGCAAGCCACCGACAAAATAGCGCATACGCTTAAAGAGCTGGTCGCAAACAGTGATAAATCGACCACCTCCATGGGGCACTGCATTGATAAAGTGAATATTGTCGAGCAACTGAGTTCCTCGGTCCTGGAGGCTATCTCAGCGGTGGAACAAACCATGATAGTGATTAAGGATGATTCTGATAATGTTAAAGAAATTGTTTTGCAGCAAGCCAGCAATACTCAGCAAATAGCCCAGCAAAGCGTTCATGTACGCGAACTATCAGAAAAAGACAGCATCAACATCCATCAGCTTGATGAGCAGGTGGCCAATATGCTCAATGCTTTAGATGGTTTGAAGGCTCAAGTATCTCGTTTTGTCCAGCGCTAACAAACAAATATTGAAGTTGGTTATCAGCGGCCTATGGCTGCTGTGCAGTGCAGTGGCTTTATGGTTTGTGGCCGACAAACGGGGCACTGTATTTGATCCAAACAACATGTTGCAGCAGCCACAGTGGCAACGCTCGTTACTGCCGGTATTAGCGGATATTGATAGTGAAAAGCACGGCACCACCTTGCTGTTGGTGGGCAATGAGCAATGTCATTGCCAACGGGTCGCTGCGCCTCACCAAAATAAGGTCATAGCTGATGCTCGCCGAGCAGGAATAAAGGTTCGCCAGGTCGATGCATCGTCACTGCCCACAGGCCTGATACCCGCTGTGCCCGCAGCCATTATGTTAGCGCAGGGCAGCGTGCTTTACGCTGGCCCCCTCTCTGTGGGGCTCGGGTGCGCCATCGAAGATGGCATTATTGATACCGTTATAAGCAACTACGAAAATGGCTTTCACAGCTCGATGCTAGTAAGCAAGGTCTCTGGCTGCTACTGCCGTGTGTAGCAGCGCTACACCGTTGAGCCGGCTCGCTTGAGCTGACGAATTTCCATATTGCTGATGCCATCACCACAAAAATCACTGGGTCCTATTTCTTCATAAGCAGACTGCATTTTCAATAACGCTTGAGTCGCGCCGAGTTCAACCAGCGCACACTCGGCTTCACGCAAAGAATTAAAGGGTTTCAATGTGTCGTTGTTATCGCTCAGAATATGATAATTACCTTCGGTATCAAGGGCTCCGGCTAAATAATGATTAGCATCGGCATAACTAAGGATGATGGCGCGATATTGGCTATCGGCTAACGCGGCTTTAAGTTGATTTGCTTGCATAGGTTGCACTCCTCACTCTATTAACTGTTAAACGCAGCAACAGCGGGAATGGATTAAAAAAAGCGCACTTTCGTGCGCTTTGAGTAGGGTTGGGTTAATTATTCATAGCGCAGCGTTAACGAAGGCCGGGTGCTAGCCGCTCTAAAGGCGAGGCTAGCCACAGTTAACCAGGTGATCATGGCTACCAAAGCGGCGGCGACAACGTAAAACCACATAGCCTGATCAATACGCTCGTTAAAGTTGGCCAGCCAGTCACCCACTAGCCAGTAGGTTAACGGAAAGGCAATAGCAGTACTTATGGCCACCAGCAGTAGGAACTCTTTGGCGAGCAAGTTAACGATACTTAACCTAGATGCACCGAGCACTTTGCGCACAGCCACTTCTTTTTGACGGCGTAAGACAGAGAATGCAGCTAATCCAAAGGTACCTAGGCAGGTTAATAAGATTGCCAAAATACAGAAGATGGCAACTAAGGTAGAAACACGTTCATCGTTTTTATATAACGCGCGGTAGTTATCTGCTACCAGCTCAATATCAGCATTGTGCAAATTTAACTGGTCACTGACGATCTGCTGCACCTGCGTTTTTACTGCGTTAAGCTGGCTCGGCTCAAAGTTGATAATCAACTTGCCCTCGTTGGCCCAGCTAAAGCCGCACACCAAGATTAAAGGCGATGCTGAAGCCTCACGTGCTGAACCAATGGTGACATCATTGATCACGCCCACAATTTTGAGCACTTCCTGGTTGTCTCCGGAGCTGCTGTAAAGCTCTTTGCCAATGGCTTGCTCAGCACTGTCATAACCGGCCACTTTAACGAATGATTGCGATACCAGCACCCCAGCCCGGCCGTTGCCATCGTCGCCTAAGCTATGCCAATCACTGCCGTAGTCGGCGCTCAGGTCGCGCCCAGCGATAACCTCTAGCCCAGCGGTTTCAGCAATATTAAAGCCCACGCCAATAAAAGGGATCACAGCATCATTTAACTCACCGTTATCCGAAGTCACAGTAAAGCTGGTGTTGAATGACGAGGTAAAAGAGGCATCGGTAATGCTGCTAGAGATCACGCCAGGTACAGCATTGATGCGCTGATTCAAGACATTGTTGTGCTTGAAGTACAATTGCCTAGCCGGGATATCATCCACCTCTAAACGGTATTGTTTTTCATAGCCAACCGCGAGCGATTGCAAGTGACTAAGTTGCTGATGCAAGGAGAATGCACCGATGATCAGGGCAATAGATAAAGAGGCTTGCAAAGTCAGCAACAACTTGCGCACCAAAATAGCAGTACGACCGCGCTGAATATCACCGCTGAGCACGCGTTTCGCGCTAAACGCTGACATAAAAAATGCGGGGTACGCGCCAGCTAACACGCCCACCGATACTACGACCGCGACTAAAATAATGCCAAACTCTGAAAAATAGTTGATCACCAAAGTACGTCCTACCAATTGGTTAAACGCTGGTAATGCTAATTCCAGTAACGCGCACGCAAGCACTGCAGCCACACTGGTTACCAATAAGGATTCCACTAGGAATTGATTAATAATTTGCGCCTTGCTCGCCCCCAGCGCCTTACGTACACCCACTTCTTTGGCTCGTTTAGCCGACTGCGCGATGCTCATATTAATGAAATTAAAAGCCGCCAACACGATTAATAGAATACTCAGCGAAAAGCTGATCAACACCACGGTGTACGAGCCATTTTCTTTAAGCTCATAACGGCTATCGGAATGCAGGTGAATGCCAGGTAGGTGCTCAAAGGATAAGGTCACGAAACCGAGCGGCTGATCTGGGTAAACAAGTTCAGGGTAAGCCTCGGCAAAACGTGCTTGCTCGGCTTTGATATCAGCGTCGGCAGCAAAGCGTACATACACATAAAAGTTATTGAGCTGGTAATTGGGGGTTTCGTCCTGCATTGCCACTAACCCGGAAAAAGCAAAGTGGGTATTATCTTGCAAATCGGCGAATACGGCGGTAACTGTGTAGGTCGTTTGCCCTTTGCTTAAAGTCTCACCAATGGCATTAGCCTGGCCAAAAATACGTATGGCTTCATGTTCGCTCAACGCGATTCTGTTCGGTGCGCTCAGCGTGCGCTGCAAATCACCAAACAGCACATCGAGCGCAACAAAGTCGGTGATATTGGTGCCTGTAGCAAATAAATCTTTCATTTTGTAATAGTTGCCATGGGCACTAAAATCCCCAGATAGCCGAGGGTGCATTTTCAAGGCAAAGATATCCTCTACCGCACCATTTTTTGCCACCTCTTGCGCTGCGTAGTAATTAGTAATCGGCGCATTCACTCCCATTTCACGAAAGTGTTGCGATAACCGATAAGTGTGCTCAAAGTGGGGCTGATGCGCGTCGACACTGGCCTCAAAACGGGCAAACAGTGCCATTAAAATAGCCGCAGCCAAGCCCACCGCCAAGCCAAATACGTTTAATAGAAAATGTTGTTTATGGGTTACGAATGCGCGTAGCGCAGCCGATAAGTAACTAGTGAGCATAGGTGCACTCCTGCTGATGTATATACAAGCTGAGTAATGCCAATATCTGTCTGCTTCGCGCGCTATTGTTCGCCACTTCGAAGTCGTTATTGTTGTTCGTCGGCATATTGCATATGTTTTTTATCATTGTGATTTTTTTGCGGCGACGCCCTAATGGCGCCGCCTACACCCTATTCGTATCTCAGTGTTAATGAAGGGCGCGTACTGGCCGCTTTAAAGGCTAGCCCCGCAACCGTCAGCCAGGTAATACCGGCAACAGCGAGAGCGGCGATGCCATACACCCAGATAGCCTGCTCAATACGGTCGTTGAAGTTTGCTAACCAGTCACCCACCAGCCAGTAGGTCACTGGATAGGCTATGGCAATGCTCAGCGCCACTAGCAGTAAGAATTCTTTAGCTAAAATGTTGATAATACTGGTTCGAGAGGCGCCAAGAACTTTGCGTACAGCAATTTCCTTTTGTCGGCGAATGGTCGCGAATGACGCTAAACCAAAGGTGCCTAAGCAGGTTAAGAACACGGCCAACGCAGTGAATATAAACACCACTTGCGACACGCGCTCATCGCCACGCAGTAAGTTTTTATAGTCCTCTGAGAGTAAACTGATTTTAGGCTCATAAATCTTGGCATGATTGGCTAATACCGTTGTTACTTGCTGCTGAATGTATGGCAAGTTTTGCTGATCGATATTCATTATCACCTCAGCCACAGGGCCATAACTCAGCCCACATAGGAACATGATGTTCGAGTTGGCATCTTGGGCATTGCCCACTTTTACATCGGCTACCACGCCGACCACTCGCATTGCCATCCCTTGCCCTTGAGTGGTGATGGTTTTACCCACCATCTCACTCGGCTGTGAATACCCCGCTTGCTTAGCAATAGATTCGGTTACCAAGGTGCCAACCTGAGTGGTACCGTTAATTCGCTGCGCCCAATCACCAGCATACTCGGCGCTAAAGCCACGACCGGCAACGAGCTTAAGACCTAAGGTTTCCACAACATTAAAATCGGTGCCTATAATTGGCGTTAAGCCTTCGGTGCTCTCACCATTAGGCCACACCGGTGCCACGGTATTGTTGATTGAGACAGTAAGCTGAGTATCCACCACACTGACATTGTTTACGCCTTCAATTGCAGCGAGATTTTTAACTAAGGCGCTGGGCTCTTTGGTCAGCACCATTTTGCGCGGCAACTCAGAGATAACTAAGCGCTGTTGCGTTTCATACCCCAAAGGTAAGCTTTGTAAGTAGGCTAATTGCTGCTGCAAAGTCACAGTGGCGATAATTAAAGCTATAGATAACGAGGCCTGCAAGGTAAGTAAGCTCTTACGAACAAATATTGCTGTATTACCTCGCTGTAAATCGCCACTTAACACCCGTTTCGCGCTAAATGACGAAATAAAGAAGGCAGGATACAGCCCTGCAAGTAAGCCCACCGCTACGGCCACCGCAAGCACCACAACGCTAAACATAGAGGCGTAGTTAACCACCAGTTCTCTATCTACCAAGGCATTAAAACTAGGGAGAATAAGCTCAACGGCAATGCATGCGAGCACCATAGACAGCAATGATACCAATACCGACTCTGATAAGAACTGCGTCACAAGCTGAGCTTTACTTGCACCTAGGGCCTTGCGCACACCCACTTCTTTGGCGCGTTTAGCCGATTGCGCCACGGTCATGTTAATGAAGTTAAAGCCAGCGATAAGAATCAGCAATACACTCAGCCCGGCACAAATCACTACCACCTGTTTGGCACCCCCCGTTTTCATTTCAAACGGTGATTTGGCAGTTAAATGCAGATCACGCAGTGGATGTAACTCAATGCTCACCTGATAGCTTTCATCGTTAGCGAAGTACTGCTCTGTGAGCGTTTGGGCCAGAGCCTGGGTGTCGGTGTTAGGAGCCAGCTTTAAATACACATAGCTGTGGTTGGCACGCAGGTTTTCCGGGTTATGTTCAAAATAGGCCAGGGACTTGAAAGCAAAATGGGTGTTGTCGGCCAAATCGGCGAACACGGCTCGCACGGTGTACTGGCCATGCTCGTGCACCAAGGTTTCACCCACTGCATTCACCTTCCCGAAGATACGCAGTGCCTCGGATTCGCTCAATGCCAAGCCATTTGGCGTACTCAACGCCTGACTTAATGAACCATCTAAGGTGCGTAAGGCAATAAAACGCTCAATATTAGCGGTGGCGCCAAACAAGCCATCCAACTTATAACCTTGAGAGCGATAGGTCACATTGGCAGGGGTGGCCTGAGTTTGTTCTGACAAAGTTAGGGCAAACACATCCTCGATTTGACTGTAACTTTGCGCATTTTTTGCCTGCGTGTAGTTAGAGATAGGGATCACCGCCAAGCCAAGTTTGCTAAAGTCTTGGCCCACGCGATAAACCCGCTCAGCGTCAGGCTGCTGCGCGTCATAGGAAAGCTCATTGACGGCAAAAAGCGCTACCAAAATAGCTGCGGCTAAGCCCACGCTCAAACCAAACACGTTGAGCGCGAAGTGCTGCTTTTGTAGCTTAAAAGCACGCAGCGCTGTAATTATGTAACTTAAGATCATGGCTATGCCACCTCTGTATTAACCGCAGGGTTAGCGGCATTGGCTTTATCCACCATGATTTGGCCATCAAGCAGGCGAACTAGACGGTCGGCATAGTTCCCTTCTTTCTCTGAGTGCGTCACCATGATCACTGTGGTGCCCTCGCGATTAAGTTCACGCAGCATGGTCATGACTTCATCCCCGTTTTTAGAGTCCAAATTACCGGTGGGCTCATCGGCGAGGATCAGCTTAGGATTAATTACCAGTGCTCGCGCGACGGCGACGCGCTGCTGCTGACCACCGGAAAGCTGTTGCGGTAAGTGGTCGCCACGGTGATCGATGCCAACGCGCTTTAAAATAGCTTCAACACGTTGCTTGCGCTCAGCTTTATCTATTTTTTGATATTGCAGCGGCAGCTCAACGTTTTCATACACGGTGAGCTCATCGATAAGGTTAAAGCTTTGGAACACAAAGCCAATGCTGGCTTTTCTCAGCTGCGCTAATTGCTTTTCGTTGTAGCCAGCAATGTCCTCACCCAGAAACTCAAACTGTCCGCTAGTTGGCGAATCAAGCATGCCAAGGATAGATAACAAGGTAGATTTACCACACCCTGAAGGGCCCATAATGGCCAAGAAATCACCCTCTTTAACACTGAGGTTAATATCGTTAAGTGCAGTTGTTTCAACGTCTTGAGTACGAAATACGCGCGATAAGTTAGTTAGCTTGATCATCATTGTTCCTTTAAAATTGTAATTGTTGTGCTTTATCGAAGTTGGCGTAGCTTGAGGTGATCACTTTGTCACCGGGCTCAAGACCGCTGAGCACTTCGTAATAATCTTGGTTTTTTCGACCTAGGCGGATGTCGCGGCGAACGGCGCCACTGTTATCATCATTCATGACATACACCCAGTTACCGCCTGAGCTGCTAAAGAATGCGCCTCGCGACAACAACAGCGCATTATCTTGACTACCGCCAAGCATCAGCTCGACATCCAAGCTCTGTCCCCGCTTGATGTTGCTCGCTTGCTCTGGCAGTTCGACTTCAATTTGAAATTGTGATTGCTGCACGCGACTGTCTATTTTGGTGACTGTGGCGCTGACATCCCCTTGTTCAAGTTCAATAATGACCTCCATACCAGAGCGTACTTGGCTGAGATAAAACTCATCTAAGCGGATCACTAGCTTGTACTCGTTGGGTATATCAATCTGACCTAAACGCGCGCCACGGCTCTTTGATGCGCCAATTTCAACATCCAACTCACTCAAATACCCGTCCACTGGGGCAGTGATCAGCAAGTTATCGAGGTTGCGGCGCGCAAACTGAAGGTTTTTCTCGAGCATTTCAGCACTATCTTGTAGCTGTGCCAACTGCACTTCGCGAATACTTTTCTCTTGCTGTTGACGCTCAATGGTGAGCTCTTTACGCGCTTGATAATAAGCTAAGTCTTCTTTTAGCTCAGAGAGCTGCTCTTGAGAAAGCATGCCTTTTTCTACCAAGGGCGCAGTTTGCTTAAGGCGGCGAGTTAGATGAGTGATTTTCAGTTCAATTTCTAATAAATCTCGACGTAAGTTTAAGCGGCTGGTCTCCATATTCATCTGGGTGTTACGCAGAAAGTTAAGTTGCTCAGTAACTTGTGCTTCCCGGCTCATTACATCAAGTTGCAAATTGGTGTTACTTAAACGCACCAGAGGCTGACCTTTTTTGACAAACTCACCCTGCTCTACAAGACGCTCTTCCACCTGACCACCGGCAATAGTGTCGAGGTAGATGGTGGTTTTTGGTACTACTTGTCCACGTAAACTTAGTGCATCGACAAATTCGCCTTGGTTTACGGTGCTTACCGTTAAATTACTGGCATTAACCGTTTGGCTCCGACCTTGTGAAGAGCTTTGACTAAACCCGTAAGCAGCGGCCGCAACACTGAGAGCAATAACCGACATTGCGACTTTCTTCGCGTGCTTTTTTAAGCCTGATGATTCTATTTTTCTATCCATCTCAGTCACCCAATATATGTGTTCGCTATATAAGGGGTAACTATCAAGCTCCGTGCCAAAATTTAAATTCCATAAATTTCAGTTACTTAGCTTAAAATCGAGATTGTTCTGAGCTATGAGGTGTCCGCTTATAGAACACCTCAATTCTTTACAGTGCCCATTTGTGGACAGGGAATGAATAACTGGGGTAGGCTAAAAAGAAAAAGCCAAGGCAGGGATATGAAACAGGCAGGCTCTATATTAGTGGTTGATGACAACCCCGATATTCTTATCGCCGCGCGTTTATTACTTAAACAGCATTATCAAAGCGTTAAAACCACAGACAACCCTTTTGATATAGAGGGTATCGTTAACGAGCAACAGCAGGCTGACCAGCCCATTGATGTGATTTTATTGGATATGAACTTTACCCAAGACTCCATCAGTGGCCAAGAGGGATTCTACTGGCTAAAAAAAATCGCCGCGCAAGACCCCACGATTGTGGTGCTGCTTATGACCGCGTACAGCGATATTCAACTGGCTGTAGATGCAATAAAGGCTGGAGCCGCAGATTTTATCGCCAAGCCATGGCAAAACGACCAGCTGTTAGCCAGTGTCGCTGCTGCTTTTAGCCACGCCAAAGACAAGCGCCAAGTGGGTCAGCTCAAGCGCCAAACCCAAGGCTTAAACGATGCATTAAATAGCAATAAGTTTGCCTTTTTAGGGCAAAGCGATGCGATGTTAAAAGTATTCGATACCATCGAACGAGCAGCCCAAACCGACGCCAATATTCTTATCACCGGTGAAAGTGGTACCGGTAAAGAGCTCACTGCCCATGCTATCCACCAGCAAAGCCTACGTCATAGCGGCCCCTTTATTAGCGTTGATATGGGAGCCATGAGCGCATCACTGATGGAGAGCGAATTATTTGGCCATAAAAAAGGCGCTTTCACCGATGCCAAAGAAGACCGCGTTGGCCGCTTCGAACTTGCTGGCGGTGGCAGTTTATTCTTGGATGAACTGGGTAATTTGCCGCTGGAGCAACAAGTGAAGCTGTTGGCAGCATTGCAAAATCGGCAAATCACGCCCATTGGCGGCAGCAAAACCATCGATGTCGACATTCGTTTAATCAGCGCCACCAATGATAATTTACATGAGGCAGTCGGCGAAGGCCGTTTTCGTCAAGATTTACTGTATCGAATCAATACCGTAGAAATCGCCCTGCCGCCGCTGCGCGAGCGTCATCAGGACATTCCTTTACTCGTTGACTACTACCTCAACCATTTTGGCCAAAAATACAAACGCGAACTTAGCGTTAGCAACTCCAGCATGCAGGCGTTAAGTAGCTATCAATGGCCAGGCAATGTACGCGAATTAGCGCATGCAATAGAACGAGCGGTGATCCTCTCTACCGGCACTGAGCTAGATATTGGCTCAGTTATTAGCGCACCGGCGACCACCGGTAGCGCAGCACCACAGCAAGGTGAGCAGTACGATACCTTCAACCTAGAAGAGCTGGAACATCGCGCAATTCGCGCTGCGCTCACTCACTTCCAAGGTAATGTGAGCCACGCCGCTAAAGCATTAGGGCTGACTCGTGGTGCCATGTATCGACGCTTAGAAAAATATGGGCTTTAACACTGATGTCTGCAAATACAAAACTGTCGTTATTGTTAGCTGGCGTTATACTCACGGCATTAGGCGCCCAATATAGTTGGTACAGCTTACAATTACCGGCGCTAACCACAGGCATGGTATTGGTCGCACTGGCCTGCATTTGCAGTATTTTAGTGCTGTTTAAACGCCAAAGCCGCCAAGCGCAATTAGCACTTAAAGCCCTAGCTAACGGGGATAGTAGCCTAGGGTTGCCTCGCAACCATCCTATGCGGGTACAGTATAACGAAGTTAAAGAGCAAATCTTGCAAGCCCGGTTGGCTGCGGAGCAACAAGCCCAGTTTATGCAAACCCTGCTAATCCATATCGATATGGCGGTGTTAGTGTTCGATGCGCAGGGCAATATTATTGAGCAAAACCCGGCTGTCGCAAGGCTGCTCGGGGCTCCCGTGAAAGATCTGCAATCGTTAGCTCAGCTCGGTGAGTTTATTAGTGAAGCACAAAGTCAGTGTCAATCAACCGCTCTATGGCAGCGAGGAGAACAGCAGGACACCTTGTCTATACAAATAAGCTTGGCCACCATCCAAGGGCAAGAGCTAAAAATTGTCACTTTGCAGTCGATTCATGAGCAATTACTACTGAAAGAACAACAAGCCTATAAGCGCTTAACGCGCGTTCTCACGCACGAAATTGCCAACTCGATTACCCCGCTGTCATCATTGGCACACACCTGCACCGGTCTGTTGCCACAAGGCCTGAGTTTTACCGATAGCGAAGATAAAGAAGACTTAGCACTCGCCTTACAAACCCTGCATAGCCGCACTGAAGGGTTAAGCGCCTTTATCGCACGTTTTCGATCCATCAGTAATCTGCCCAAGCCAGATCTCAAGGCGCAATCTCTTGCAGATGTGGTAACACGTTGTTGTGCCCTATTCAAAACAGACTTGGAGCAACAGCATATTGCTCTAAAGCTACAAACCCACAGCGACACTTTAGTGATGTGTGATGCCCAGCAAATTGAGCAGGTATTAATTAACCTGATCAAAAATGCCATAGAAGCGATGAGTGTGAACTGTGCAGACAAAACCTTGTCTATGGTTGTTGATAAAAATAACCAAGGGCAGTTATACATTGCCGTGTGTGATACCGGTGGTGGCATCAGTAAACAAGCTCAAGAAATGATGTTTGTGCCTTTTTTCACCACTAAACAGCAAGGTTCAGGGATAGGTTTAGCGCTAAGCAAACAAATTATGGTTAGCCATGGTGGCGACCTAACCTACCATGAACAACCCCAAGGGGCATGTTTACGCTGCGTCTTTGGCTAACGCCAATGGGCTCTGAGGGCGCAGTTAGCAAGCCTTCGCTTCAGCGGCCGCTCAGATTTAGCTCACCTTATGTTAAGGTGTCAACGCTAAGCTGATTCGCCGAAATGACCGAATTCAGTTTATAATTTAAGTAGCATTTATGTATCGAATTTCAGCGCTATTAGTTTTTTTGTTCCTCGCGGGTTGCCAGAGCATGAGCTCGAAGCCCCCTGTAAACAATGACATCGTAAAAACCGAGGCTCAGTCTCCAAGTGTAAGTGAAAAGGCGGTACCGCCGTCAGTGCAACCGAAACAGCCGCAACAAACGCCGCAACAAGTGGACGATGTATGGCAGCGTATCCGTATGCAATTGAGCTTTGCAGACTCGACTCACCCGGATGTGATGAAGCGCGTTGACTGGTATTTATCACATCCTAATTATATGGATGAAATAAGCCGTCGTGCCGAGCCTTACTTGTATCATATAGTGACAGAGGTAGAAGCGCGAAACCTGCCAATAGAATTAGCGCTAATGCCGCTGATTGAGAGTGACTTTGATGCCAGCGCCTACTCTCACAAGCATGCTAGCGGCCTATGGCAGTTAACGCCTTCGCTTGCTCAATACTTTGGCGTTAAAATCACGCCTTGGTACGACGGCCGTCAAGATGTATTCGACAGCACAGCGGCGGCGCTGGACTTTATTGAGTACCTGTATAAGCGTTTTGATGGCAACTGGTATCATACTATTGCTGCATACAATGTTGGCGAAGGTCGAGTGCGCAATGCTATTGCAGCCAATAAAAAAGCTGGGAAAAGCACGGACTTTTTCGCGCTCAAACTGCCCAAACAAACACGCAAATATGTGCCCAAACTGCTTGCTGCAGTGCATTTGCTAAAACATGAAAAAATGGACTTCCCAGCAATTGATAACAGCCCAGCCATTTCGCCTCTCCCCATCAAAGGCGCAGTTATTTTAGCCGATAAGTCGCAATGGCAAGATGTGCAAGACCTCAATCACGGCGTAATCCGCTTTCCTGCGATCATCGACGCTCCGCATTTAGTCGTACCCAAGGCTAAACAGCAACACTGGCAGCAAGCCATTGCCAAACAACAAAGTAGTGATTACAGCCAATGGCAGCATTACACCATTGCCAAGGGGGATAGTTTAAGTGTTATTGCCGAGCGTTATGCTCTTAGTGTTAAGCAGCTAAAGACGTTTAATAACCTTAGCTCCGATCGCATTCGCATTGGTGATAAGCTGATTTTACCGGTATTAGCCGATGAGCAAATCGAACATAAGGTCAGCTCGGGGGAGAGCTTATGGAAAATTGCCCGCCATTACCAAGTGAGCATTGCCAAATTAAAACAGTGGAACAACCTTTCAAGCAATATATTACAGGTTGGCGACACTCTCACCGTGTTTCTATCACGCAGTTAATCCTGCAACCATTTACTCATGGCCGCATCAAAGGCGGCCTGCTTTCTTTGTTTGAGATGCGGGCAAATGACTTCACCTGCGGGCATATCCGCTTGTGCCATCGGTGAAGAAGCATCCATGACAAAGCAGCGGCCATCTTGGCGTAATAGATAGTTACCCGTCACCTTGTCACCGGCGAGCACCTGCATCGCGCCTGTTGATTGCTGCACTGATGTGATATCTGGACCGGAGTAACGAGGAAGCTCATCAAGCTGTACCTTGCCCACCCCAGCTGATGACTGAGTTTTTGCAAACGCACGAGTGACGCGTTGCTCAAAGTGCGCATAAGGGTTTATTCTCACCGGGGGCTTGTCTGCTTTTTCAGCAGCAGCCGCTCGGCTTTTTAGAGCTTCACTGTGCTGATTAGCTTTTCCTTCACCTTCCTCTTTTTGAACGGGCGTGGCTGAGTGAGAGTCATTATTTACTGAGCGCTGCGGCTTAATCGGCTCTGGCTCATGCACGGGCTGCTCTATCTTATTTTCTGGCGGAGGCAAGCTAATCATCACCACCTGCATTGTTGCCGGTGGCTCTTCCTGATGCGCTCGCATTACCGCCGGAGTGGCAGTGCTCAACACAAACCCAAGAATTAGCATATGGCAAGTAATTGAAATGAGTAAGGCGCGTAAAAACATATCCCTATGCTACAAAAATAACATCACCTTATAAGGACTGCAGATACGACGATTTAGTTCATGGGGCTACGTAAAAATAGAACGAGCCGCATAGCGCGGCTTGCTTAACTGCTTTAAAACCTAACTACTTCAGGTTTTCAATAAGCTTATTGGCACGCAGTACAGTCTCACGCAAGCTGTTTTCCAATACGGCATCAACCTTGTCATTATGACAGATTTCAATATCTGTCACCCATGCGGTGACGAGGGGCTCTCCCCAAAATAGAGTAAAACTTGGGCAGGGCTGATAGCCATTGTGCGACGCCCATAGTGGCCAGATAAAATAATACGCCACAACCATAAAAATGGTTAACAGAAGTAGTATTGCTAAAGTCCATATCAGCCAATTTAAAGCTAAATTGACATGGTCATTTTCTAGCCATAATGCTTTTACAGAGTTTAATGCACCATATACAAAAAGAACGACACTAAACATCCAGCCTAAAACTAAACAAGATACAGCAGGTTCAAACATAATCAGGGCTAGACCGCTGGTTGGGTACGTAAAGTGTGTTGTCGTTATGTCAAACCCAGCAGCAAACATAAACCACGTTAGTCCAACAACGACTAATGACATACCTGCCAGGCAGTACAAATAGAAAGAATCAACTTCATGACGCATTTAGCTTTCCTATAAAAATTCAAAAAGTGGGCAAGTAACCTTTAATAAAGTGCTATTGATGCTGGCTTTCAATAAGCTCATTGGCACGCAGTACAGTCTCATGCAAGCTGTTTTCTAATACGGCATCAACCTTGTTATTATGACAGATTTCAATATCTGTCACCCATGCGGTGGCAAATGATTCATTATGCAACAGGGTGAAATCCGGACATGACTGATAACCACTATGCGATGCTCTGATAGGCCAGGCTACATAATTGGCACTCACAACAACGAGAATTAAGACAAAGAAAACCACTGAGGCCTGTCCTAATCTTTTTAATGCTAATTTAAGATGTTTATTGTCTTGCCATATTTCATTCATAGAGCCAAAAATACCTACTACAAAAGCGAATATGGTAATAGCCCAACTTATAGGTATGAGGGGGAATAGAGGTTCAAATACTACGAGTGACAAACCACTTGCTGGGTAATTAAATTGTACAGCTGATAGCTCAAACCCAAGCGCTAACATAAACCATGTCAGCGCAATAACGACGAATAAAAGAAATACCGTAGCGTACAAGTAAAAAGTATCCACATCCCTGCTCATTGTACTTTTCCTTCAAAAACACATTCAAAAAAGTGACTCAGCACACTTCTTATACAGCGCTACTGTTTTATATTTTCAATAAGCTTATTGGCGCGCAGGACGGTCTCATGCAAGTTGTTTTTTAATACAGCATCAACCTTGTCATTGTGACAGATTTCAATATCTGTCACCCACGCAGTAGTAACAGGCTCTGTAAAAAATAAGGTAAAACTAGGGCAGGGCTGATAACCATTGTGTGACGCCCATAATGGCCACAGTAAGTAATCAATAACTAGCACAGAAATAGTCAATATTAGTAATATTGGGAGTGTATTCCCAAGCCACTTTATAGCTATGTTGATATGTTTGTTGTCTAACCAAAGCTCCCGTATGGCCTTCAATAGACCAAATATAAAAACTATTACACTGATCACCCAGCCCAAAGCTAAACAAGACACAATGGGTTCAAACAAGATAAGGGCCAGACCGCTGGTTGGGTACGTAAAGTGTGTTGCCGTTATGTCAAACCCAGCAGCAAACATAAACCACGTTAGTCCAACAACGACTAGTGACATTCCTGCTAAACAGTACAAATAAAAAGAATCAACTTCCTTGCCCATCTTGCCTCTCCTGCAATACAACCAAACCCATAAATATTGAGTATGCTCTAGGTACTCAGCTAGTGTAACAGTGGGTATTAGGGGCTCGATTTATAACGAGTGACATTTCATTCACAGTGCCAGACAATTCGCCGCCATTGCTAAAAATTCAGATGATACGCAAGAATGTTTTATTCTTTTGCTCTACTTCATTACCCACTGAGTTACACGTTGAGCACTATTTATCTCTAAATGAGCCGTTAACTAATATTTAATTGGCCAACGAATGATATTCGAGTATTGGTAGGTTTTTGATGTAAGAATGGATCTAACATTTCGCGCTCCTTGCTAATGATTAATACTTAGATCTCTATCATAGGATCCCTTTGAGTAAGTTATCAGTTTTGAGGCATAAATAAAACGTATGTCGAAGTACTATAGAAGTACTATAGATATAGCAAGCTACACAAACCTAATAAGGATGGCTTTACACAGAACAAGCCGCATGGCGCGGCTTGTTTTATTATCACTTGGCAAGTGCTTAACAGCTTAGCTCTTTTTTGTAGGTCGTTGCCAGCCATCTAAATTACGTTGCTTGCCCCGCGCTACCGCCAGCTGCTTATCGCCCACATTAGTGGTCACGACTGAGCCGGCACCCACTGTGGCAGTGGCGCCAATTTCTACCGGAGCCACCAGCGAGGAGTTAGAGCCAATAAAGGCATGATCGCCGATAATAGTTTGCGACTTATTAACGCCATCGTAATTACAGGTGATTGTGCCGGCGCCTATATTCACCTTTTCGCCTATCTGTGCATCGCCCAAGTAGGTCAGGTGGTTTGCTTTTGAGCCCTTTCCTAGACGGGACTTTTTCATTTCCACAAAATTGCCGATATGAGAGTCTTCTTCCATAACTGCCCCGGGGCGTAGGCGCGCATATGGGCCTAAGGTGCACTTCGCAGCGACACTGGCATCTTCAATCAAGGTATTAGCCTTGATCACCACACCATCACCAATTTTGCAGTCTTTTAATACGCAGTTCGGGCCGATAACAACATCGTCGCCGAGTTCTACCTGACCTTCAAAGATGACATTAACATCAATGTGTACATCCTGACCTGTGGTCACTGTGCCACGTACATCGATGCGGGCCGGGTCGGCTAGACTCGCACCGTTGATCATCAACTGTTCGGCTTGCCAACCTTGATAGGCACGCTCTAACTGAGCGAGCTGTACGCGATTGTTAGCGCCTTCTACTTCCATAGGGTGCGATGGTTGGCTTGAACTGATTTCAACGCCTTCTGAATGGGCCATAGCGACAATATCAGTAAGGTAGTATTCGCCTTGAGCATTACTGTTCGATAGATTGCCCAACCACTTTTTCAACAACCCGCCATGACAGGCCATGATACCGGTATTAATTTCGGTAATTTTCAGTTGCTCTTCATTGGCATCTTTTTGCTCGACAATGCCCACCAGTTTGCCATTATCGCGCAGCATACGCCCATAGCCATTAGGGTCGGCCAAATCCACGGTAAGCACCGCTAGGCCACGCTCAGGAGTAGCTTTTAATAACCCTTCTAAGGTTTCTTGCTTGGTCAGTGGTACGTCGCCATATAAGATTAGTACTCTATCGTCATCACCAATATGTTCTTTGGCTACAGCCACAGCATGGCCCGTGCCTAGCTGCTGCTCTTGTAGCACCCAATTGACCTCATTATGACCGAGTTGTTGTTTAAGCAACTCGCCACCATGGCCATAAACTAGGTTGGTGCTGGTGGCCCCTAAGGCCTTAGCATTATCAATGACGTGTTGAACCATCGGCTTGCCAGCAACCGGATGCAGCACCTTAGGCAACTTAGAACGCATGCGTGTACCTTTACCCGCAGCTAAAATTACAGTCGTTAAATTCATTCTAATATCCTTTTTTCGCGACGTGACAGCGCACACTCAGCTCACGCTTTAAGTTGGCACATCCTGTGTCCGAACACAGCTGGCTAAAAAGCCGCCAGCGATGTTCTGGTATGGCTATCGACAATACCAACCATTGTATCTGCAACAGTGTGAACATAGAAAGAACAGACATAAAAAAACCCGCGCTTAAAGCGCGGGTTTTTGCAAACCTATGAGGTTGGAAGCGTTTAGCTGTTACGCAATTGACGAATAACACGAAGCTGCGCAAGCGCCTCTTCGAGTTGGATCGCAGCTTTATGGTAATCAAGCTCGCCACTGCCAGCTTTATCCATTTGCTCTTGCGCTTCACGCTTAGCCTGCTCTGCCGCTTGTTCGTCAAGCTCTTCAGCTCGTACAGCGGTATCTGCAAGGACAGTTACATTATGAGGTTGTACCTCTAATGTACCGCCAGCAACATAGATGATTTCTTCACCACCTAGTTGCTTTACTAAACGGACCATTCCAGGTTTGAGGGCAGTTAGTAGCGGTGCGTGGCCAGGCATAATACCAAGCTCACCTTCACTACCTGTCACTTGAAGTGATTCTACGCGGCCAGAGAAAATCATCTCTTCAGCGCTTACAACATCAAGATGTACGGTCATAGCTGCCATACTCCCCTCCTAGTTACATGCTTTTCGCTTTTTCAACAGCTTCTTCGATTGAACCTACCATGTAGAACGCTTGCTCTGGTAGCTCATCGTATTCGCCGTCAAGAATGCCTTTAAAGCCTGCGATAGTGTCTTTCAATGAAACGTATTTACCTGGCGCACCTGTAAATACCTCAGCAACGAAGAACGGCTGAGATAGGAAACGCTGGATCTTACGTGCACGTGATACTACTTGCTTATCTTCGTCAGACAGCTCGTCCATACCTAGGATGGCGATGATGTCTTTCAGCTCTTTATAACGCTGTAGTACGGTTTGAACGCCACGCGCGATGTCGTAGTGCTCTTGACCGATAACAAGCGGGTCTAGCTGACGTGAAGATGAGTCAAGTGGGTCAACCGCTGGGTAGATACCTAGTGACGCGATGTCACGAGATAGTACAACTGTTGCATCCAAGTGCGCGAACGTCGTTGCTGGTGACGGGTCAGTCAAGTCATCCGCTGGTACGTATACCGCTTGGATTGAAGTGATTGAACCGGTTTTAGTTGACGCGATACGCTCCTGTAGTACACCCATCTCTTCAGCAAGTGTAGGCTGATAACCTACCGCTGATGGCATACGACCTAGTAGTGCTGATACTTCAGTACCGGCTAGGGTATAACGATAGATGTTATCTACGAAGAATAGTACGTCACGACCTTCGTCACGGAACTTCTCAGCCATAGTTAGACCAGTCAATGCAACACGTAGACGGTTACCTGGTGGCTCGTTCATCTGACCATATACTAGCGATACTTTATCGAGTACGTTTGAGTCGTTCATTTCGTGATAGAAGTCATTACCCTCACGCGTACGCTCACCAACACCAGCGAATACTGAGAAGCCGCTGTGCTCGATTGCGATGTTACGGATAAGCTCCATCATGTTTACGGTTTTACCTACACCGGCACCACCGAATAGACCAACTTTACCACCTTTAGCGAATGGACATACAAGGTCGATTACCTTGATACCAGTCTCTAAAAGTTCAACTGAGTTGCTCTGCTCTTCGTATGAAGGTGCAGCTCGGTGGATAGACATACGGTCTTCTTCACCGATTGGGCCAGCTTCATCAATTGGGTTACCCAATACGTCCATGATACGACCTAGGGTCTTAGTACCAACTGGAACCATGATTGGCTCGCCAGTATTCTCTACTGCTGTACTACGACGTAGACCGTCAGTAGTACCTAGTGCGATAGCACGTACCACACCGCCACCTAGCTGCTGTTGCACTTCTAGTGTCAAACCTGCTAGGTCGCCTTCTGTAATTTTTAGTGCGTCATATACGGCTGGCACGTTGTCTTGTGGAAACTCGATGTCCACAACGGCGCCGATAATTTGGACGACCTTACCTAAACTCATGTCAATTCCTCTCGTTAAACTTTGCCGAAGCGTTAAACCGCTGCCGAACCGCTCACAATCTCACTGATCTCTTGTGTGATTGCTGCTTGACGCGCTTTGTTGTACTGCAATTGCAACTGATCCATCAGGTCGCCGGCATTATCAGTTGCAGCTTTCATTGCAACCATACGGGCGGCCTGCTCAGAGGCAGCATTCTCAACCACACCTTGATAAACTTGTGACTCAATGAAACGCACCAACAGAGTTTCCAAAATGGCCTCTGGTGTTGGCTCGTATAAGTAGTCCCAAGCGTGGGCTGATACTTCTTCTTCAGCTTTTGGCAAAGGTAATAACTGATCGATTACTGGCTCTTGCTTCATGGTATTAACGAAATGGTTATATACCACGAACAAACGGTCAATTTTGCCTTCAGCGAACTCATCGAGCATCACTTTCACAGGACCAATTACGTCCTGAACTGAAGGGGCATCTCCAAGGCCTGCCTTTTTCGCGGCAAGCTGACCACCAAAGCTTTGGAAGAACCCAGCAGCTTTGCTGCCTAGGGTTGCGTAAGTAGCGTCAACGCCCTTTTCTTTCCAAGCCTTTACGTCTTGTGAGACTTTCTTGAACTCATTAGTGTTCAAGCCGCCACACAGACCACGGTCTGTAGAGATAACAATATAACCAACTCGCTTTACATCACGCTCTTCTAAATAAGCGTGACTAAAGTCAAGATTCGCTTGAGCAATACGACCGATCACTTTGCGTAAGTTCTCAGCGTATGGACGGCTAGAAGCAACACGCTCCTGTGCGCGCTTCATTTTTGAAGCGGCAACCATTTCCATTGCGCTGGTGATCTTCTGAGTATTTTTAATACTCCCGATCTTGCTTTTAATCTCTTTTCCGCTGGCCATGACTCTCTCTCCGAATCTCGGTGAGCGCAATGCACTCACCTTAGATAACTAAATTACCAAGTTTGCGTTGACTTGAACTTCTCAAGAAGTTCTTTCAACTGTGCTTCAATCTCGGCGTTGTAGTTACCAGTTTCATTGATTTGCGCCATTAGCTCTGCGTACTCGCTTTTAGCGAAGCCGATTAGGCTTGCTTCGAAGTCCATGATTTTGCTTACTTCGATGTCAGCAAGGAAGCCTTTTTCAGCAGCGAAAAGTGATAGAGACATTTCCGCAACAGACATTGGCGTGTACTGTTTCTGCTTCATTAGCTCGGTTACGCGCTCACCATGCTCAAGTTGAGCACGTGTTGCTTCGTCAAGGTCAGAAGCGAACTGCGAGAACGCCGCAAGTTCACGATACTGAGCAAGCGCTAGACGGATACCACCACCTAGTTTCTTAACGATCTTAGTTTGCGCAGCACCACCTACACGCGATACAGAAATACCGGCGTTAACAGCAGGACGAATACCTGAGTTAAACAAGTCAGTTTCCAAGAAGATCTGACCATCGGTGATTGAAATCACGTTGGTTGGTACGAAGGCAGAAACGTCACCACCTTGAGTTTCAATGATTGGCAATGCCGTCAATGAACCTGTTTGACCTTTCACTTCACCATTGGTGAACTTCTCAACGTAGTCAGCATTTACACGTGCTGCACGCTCTAGAAGACGTGAGTGAAGGTAGAAAACGTCACCTGGGTATGCTTCACGGCCCGGTGGACGCTTAAGTAGAAGTGAAATCTGACGATACGCTACCGCTTGCTTAGACAGGTCATCGTATACGATAAGCGCGTCTTCACCACGGTCACGGAAGAATTCACCCATAGTACAACCAGCAAACGGTGCTAGGTACTGTAGGGCTACAGATTCAGAAGCCGATGCAACAACAACAATCGTGTTTTCTAGGGCACCGTGCTCTTCTAATTTACGTACTACGTTAGCAATAGTCGATGCTTTTTGACCAACCGCTACATACACACACTTAATGCCTGTGTCTTTTTGGTTGATGATAGCGTCGATTGCTAATGCAGTTTTACCAGTTTGACGGTCACCGATAACCAATTCACGTTGGCCGCGACCAACTGGAATCATGGCATCGATAGACTTATAACCAGTTTGAACTGGCTCATCTACTGATTGACGGTCGATTACACCTGGGGCGATTTTTTCGATTGGCTCGAAACCTTCGCTGTCCAGTGCACCTTTACCATCGATAGGCTGACCTAGGGTGTTTACTACACGACCTAGAAGACCATTACCGACTGGTACTTCAAGAATACGACCTGTTGATTTAACTTTTACGCCTTCTTTAAGGTCAGCGTAAGGACCCATTACTACTGCACCTACTGAGTCACGCTCAAGGTTCAATGCGATAGCATAACGGTTGCCAGGAAGCTCGATCATCTCACCTTGCATACAGTCAGCTAGACCGTGGATGCGGATGATACCGTCAGTAACAGATACGATAGTACCTTCGTTACGTGCTTCACTTACAACTTCAAACTGCTCAATGCGTTGCTTGATCAGCGCAGAAATTTCTGTGGAATTAAGTTGCATGCTCTTTTTCCCAATTACGATTGTAGTGTGGCCGCTAAGCGGTCAACTTGGCCGCGTATAGACCCGTCGATTACGGTGTCACCGGCACGAATTACCAACCCGCCAACGACGGAGGCATCAACACTACAATTCAGCTTAACTTTGCGTGCGAAACGTTGTTCAAGTGCCGCGCCTAGTTTCTCTTGCTGCGCTGCAGCAAGCTCCGTTGCAGAAATCACTGTGACTTCGATTTCTTTGTCGAACTCAGCCTTAAACTCGGCAAATAGTTCGGCAACGTCAGGCAGGGCGGCTAAACGTTCATTTTCGGCCATTAGCTTGATAAGATTTTGACCCTGTTCGTTGAGTTGGTCAGCACAAACCTTGATGATTACATCGGCTTGGTCAGACACAGACGGCAGGCTGCCAATGACTGCATTAACCTGCTCATCGCTGGCCACTTGGCCAGCGAAGTGCAGCATTTCATGCCATTGGGCAACCGCGTTTTTCTCAACGGCAAGCTCAAAAGCCGCTTTAGCGTATGGGCGAGCGATGGTAGTCAATTCAGACATGCTCATACCCTCCTAGTTACAGCTCTGCGACAAGTTTTTCAACGATGTCGCTGTGTGCGGCTTGGTCGATCTCGCGCTCAAGAATACGCTCAGCACCGACTACTGCTAGAGTAGCAACTTGCTTACGTAAATCTTCTTTCACGCGGTTACGCTCTGCTTCAATCTCAGAGTGACCTTGAGCTATGATGTTTTCACGCTCTTGCTGACCACGAGTTGTCTCTTCGTCAACAATAAGCGAGGCACGCTTTTTAGCTTGCTCGATGATTTCAGCAGCTTGAGCTTTCGCTTCTTTTAACTGTTCCGTGGCTTTTTGACGAGCCAGTTCCAAGTCTTTCTCAGCTTTATCAGAAGCAGCTAAACCATCTTCAATTTTCTTTTGGCGAGCTTCAATCGCACTATTTAGCGGTGGCCATACGTACTTCATACAGAACAGCACGAACACCGTAAATGCGATTAATTCACCGATAAGAGTGGCGTTAATATTCACGACCGCTCCTCCTTATTGACAGTTGTTCTAAGAGCTACTAGTGAATTAAAGTGCGAACAACATGTACATAGAGATACCAACACCGATCATAGCTACGGCATCGATAAGACCAGCAAGGATGAACATTTTAACCTGTAGTGAAGGTGCAAGCTCAGGCTGACGCGCACACGCTTCTAGGAATTTACCACCCATGTTACCGAAACCAACTGCAGTACCGATTGCACCGAAGCCGATAAGTAGAGCAACAGCGATATACTTAAGACCTAATACTAGTTCCATTTTTTTCTCCAAAGTTTTTAAAGTAAATTAAAAAATAAAAGTTAATAAATCAGTTTATTAGTGGTTGTCTGAGCTAGCCATGCTTAGATAAACAATGGTCAGCATCATAAATACGAATGCCTGTAGTACGATAACCAAGATGTGGAATACCGCCCATACAAAGTGCAGTGGTAACTGCATTAAACCCACAGCGCCGATAAGGATGAAGATCATCTCACCTGCATACAGGTTACCGAATAAACGCAGTGCCAATGAAAACGGCTTAGCAATCAATGAAATTAGCTCTAACAGCAAGTTACATGGAATTAAGAACACCATTGCTAGTTTGTTCTTAGTGCTAAACGGGTGCAGCGTTAACTCAGCAAGGAAACCACCGATGCCTTTAATGCGAATTGAGTAACCAATCATTAGCAAGAATACGCCAATGGCAAGACCTGCAGTCATGTTCAAGTCTGTGGTTGGTACGATTTTCATGTATACGTCATGAGAGTCCATACCAAATGCTGTTTCGCCCACCCAGCCTGCAAATGCAGGAAGGAAATCAACCGGGATCAAATCCATAAGGTTCATTAGGAATACCCAAACGAAAATCGTTAAGGCAAGGGGGGCAATTAACTTACTTTTACCGTGGTAAGTGTCGCGTACGTTGTCACCAACAAACTCAACAATCATCTCAATGAAACATTGAAACTTACCAGGTACACCTGTGTGTGCTTTTTTAGCGGCGCCACGGAAGATCCATAAGAATATAAGACCTAATCCGATTGACCATGCGAGGGTATCTACATGCCATGTCCAGAAGCCACTGTCCACACATGCTTTGTTGAACTCAATACCGGCATCGGTTGAGCACATCTTTGCATTGGTCAAGTGGTGCTGAATATGGCTCGATAGAGTCACTTCTTCTGCAGCCATGTTTTATCCCAAAAGTTAATGATTAAAAAAAATCGGTGCTATCCACTGTGTGGCAAATATCAGCACATAAGCGCTAAAAAAGGGTACTGGAAGCAATAAAAAATGTTTAAAAGCCAGTACGAACATACACACAGTGAGCAAAAACTTTAACGCCTTTCCTCGTTTCAACGAGCTTAGGACTTGTTCTGATTTGCTTGCGCCCATATATCTAAATGCATAAGCGGCAAATACAAAATTAGGGAGTACAACAGTCAAGCCTCCAAGCCATGCTGAGAGACCGGCTTCTACTCCCCAACCTACTAAAACTATTACTGCAGCGATTGTTGCTACGACACCCTGAAAAAGAACGCCCTTAAATGCGGCGCGGCGATACGGGCCTGCTAACCTTTGCGTCACTTTTTATTAACCTTAATAACGTTAAATTTTATTAGGGTGTGAAAACTGGCGAAATTATACTTGTTTTTGGCTGATTTGCAACTTGAGTCAGTGCGATTTGGGGGAATTTCACCCCCGCGAAACGGGGGTGAGAGCGCCTTAGCGACTAATCTTTAAACTGTGGGTCAATACGGTGAAGAATTCCGTCTAACTCTTCGAGATTTGTATAAGAAATCACCAACTTACCTTTACCTTTTTGGTTGTAGTTAATTTCTACCTTAGCGCCGAGATTATCTTCGAGCTTTTGCTCTAACTGTATGACATCTGGATCTTTTTCTTTCTTCTGCGGCTTTTCTACGGGCTCCAGAATAGAACGCACGAGTTTTTCGGTTTCACGCACGGTTAGCGCTTTAGCTACGGCAGTGCGTGCCGCTTCAGACTGCAACTCACCACTTAACGCTAATAAACACCGAGCATGACCCATTTCAATATCGCCATGCTCTAACATGATTTTAACATCATCGTTAAGGTTATTGAGTCGTAATAAGTTAGTGACAGTGGTGCGCGATTTGCCAACGGCATCAGCCACTTGCTGGTGCGTTAACTCAAATTCATCAATCAGTCGACCTAAAGCGATGGCTTCTTCCATAGCATTTAAATCTTCACGTTGAATGTTTTCAATCAACGCAATAGCAACTGCTGCTTCATCCGGAACTGCCTTGATAAGGCAAGGCACCACATCAAGTTTAGCTAACTGAGCGGCGCGCCAACGGCGTTCACCGGCGATGATTTCATAGCTGTCAGGTGCAACTTGGCGCACGACGATGGGCTGAATAATACCTTGTGCACGAATGGAGGAAGCAAGTTCTTCTAACGCTTCCTCCGACATATCTTTTCGCGGCTGATACTTTCCAGGACGTAAAAATTCGATCGCTAACTTTTGCAACTCACCACTTTGCGCATTCGCTTGCGCTTGTGAGTGTTCTTCAACAGGTGCATCTGCGCTTGGCGCTGGGCCAGGAGCTGGCTTAGATGACGTCAGTAGGGCGTCTAGACCCCGTCCTAATCCACGTTTTTTAGCAGACATTGGTTGGCTTACCTCTACGTTTAGGCGACTGCAGGTGTTTGTTTTTCTTTTCTGCGCAGTATTTCACCGGCCAAGGCAAGGTAGGCTTTGGCGCCTGCAGAGGCTCGGTCATAATACATGGCCGGCGCACCAAAGCTAGGGGCTTCTGCGAGACGAACATTGCGCGGAATAACGGTTCGGTAGACCTTATCGCCAAAGTGCTGTTTCAATTGCTCAGAAACATCATTGGCAAGGCGGTTGCGCGGATCGTACATGGTTCGCAAGATGCCTTCAATCTGTAATTTAGGGTTCACTAACTGCGCCAATTGCTCGATGGTTCCCATCAGCGCTGTAATTCCCTCAAGGGCATAGTACTCACACTGCATAGGCACGAGTACCGAATCAGCGGCGGCCATGGCATTAACGGTCAGCATATTCAGTGAAGGTGGGCAATCGATGAAGATATAATCATATTGCTCCAGAATTTTCTCCAACGCGTTGCGCAGGCGCACTTCGCGTGCGAATAATTCCATAAGCTTAACTTCAGCGGCAGTCACATCGCCATTGGCAGCAATTAAATGATACTCACCCGAGGTTTGCTGGATGACAACGTCATCAAAAGGTTGCTCTTCAATGAGTAAGTCATAAATAGTGGCGACATCATCGTACTTATCAACGCCGCTACCCATGGTCGCATTGCCTTGAGGATCGAGATCGATAAGTAAAACTTTACGCTTGGTCGCAGCCATAGAGGCCGCCAAATTCACGGCTGTGGTGGTTTTACCCACGCCTCCTTTTTGGTTTGCAATTGCAATGACTTTAGCCACGGTGATCCTCTGCCAATTAAGCTTTTTTTAGAATTATAAGATGACGTTCGCCCTGAAGCTCTGGAACTGATAACTCAATGTCCTGGGTAAACGAAAATCCAGCAGGGAGGTTGGCAAGTTCCTGCTCAGGATATTGGCCTTTCAAAGCTATAAAACGTCCATCTTGATCAATTAAATGCGCGCACCAATGCAACATATCATCAATAGAGGCAAAGGCACGAGAAAGCACTCCATCTAATTTAACACTTGGCTGATAATCTTCAACTCGACTCTGTACGGCGGTTACATTTTTTAGGCCAAGCTCATGTTTTACTTGCTTAAGAAAAGTCACACGCTTGCCAAGGCTATCCAGTAGTACAAATTCGGTGTCGGGTAGGGCAATGGCTAACACCATACCCGGTAAACCTGGGCCGGTGCCAACATCAATGTAATGTTTACCCTCTAAATGTTCAGCTACCACCAAACTATCCATAATATGCTTTACCAGCATCTCATTAGGGTCGCGAACAGACGTTAAATTGTATGCTTTGTTCCACTTGTTTAATAAAGCAACATAGGCGAGCAACTGATTAATTTGTTGCTCGCTTAGAGAGATATTGGCTGCGGCCAATAACTGCGTAAATTTTTTTTCTAACATGGATGTGTTATGTGGTTACGCTGATTTGCGTAACATGCCCTGCTTTTTCAGATACACCAATAATAGCGAAATCGCCGCTGGAGTAATACCAGAAATACGCGATGCTTGGCCAATGGTGTCCGGGCGAGCTTCGCTCAGCTTGGCAACAACCTCATTTGATAAGCCAGATACTTGGCTGTAATCAAACTCCGTTGGCAAAATAGTTTGCTCATGGCGCAACTGCTTTGCGATCTCGTCTTGTTGGCGAGCAATGTAACCAGCATACTTTGTTTGAATCGCTACCTGTTCAAGTGCTTGCTGGTTGTCTGACTCACTCGCTAAACCTTCGATAGCGGTAAGATCGCGATAATTGATCTCAGGGCGACGGATCAACTCTTCTAAACTGGCTTCACGGGTCATCGGTGATTTTAATAACGCGTTCACTGCGTCCTGTGCTGGGTGATCTTTATGGATCCAAGTGGAACGAATACGTTGTGTTTCTTGTTCCATCACTTCTAATTTTTCATTAAATGCAGCCCAACGCTGGTCATCGACCAAACCCAGTTCTCGGCCTTTCTCGGTAAGGCGCAAGTCAGCATTATCTTCGCGAAGTAGTAATCGGTATTCGGCACGTGAAGTAAACATGCGATAGGGCTCTTTGGTACCTAGCGTGGCTAAGTCATCAATTAATACCCCTGTGTATGCTTCATCACGGCGTGGAGTCCAAGCTTCTTTGCCTTGTACTTGCAACGCGGCATTCATACCTGCAATAAGCCCTTGTGCTCCGGCTTCTTCATAGCCTGTGGTGCCGTTTATTTGCCCAGCAAAGAAAAGCCCTTGAATAAACTTCGTTTCTAATGACGGCTTAAGATCCCGAGGGTCGAAAAAGTCATACTCAATGGCATAACCAGGGCGACAGATGTGGGCTTGCTCAAATCCAGCGATGCTGTTGACTATTTGCATCTGCACGTCAAATGGCAAACTCGTGGAGATACCATTTGGGTATAGCTCATAAGAGGTTAACCCTTCTGGTTCAACAAAGATCTGGTGCTTATCTTTATCGGCAAAACGAACTATTTTATCTTCAATCGATGGGCAGTAACGCGGACCGATCCCCTCAATCACGCCTGAATACATAGGCGATCGGTGCAGATTGTCATTGATAATCTCGTGCGTTTTGTCGTTTGTGTAGGTGATATAACAAGGGATCTGCTGCGGATGATCTTCCACCTTACCCATAAACGAAAACACAGGTGTGGGCGTATCGCCAGGTTGTGTTTGCATTTTGCTGAAGTCGACGGTGCGAGCATCAATTCGTGGAGGCGTACCTGTTTTTAGACGATCAACGCGAAAAGGTAATTCACGCAAGCGCTGTGCTAACGCAATTGAAGGCGGATCCCCAGCGCGGCCACCTTTAAAGTTTTCTAAGCCAATATGGATTTGGCCACCTAAAAAGGTTCCTACGGTAAGTACCACGGATGGCGCACTGAACTTCAATCCCATCTGGGTAACAACACCTGTAACTTTGTCACCCTCTACAATCAGATCATCACAGGATTGCTGGAAGATCTTTAAGTTTTCTTGGCGCTGCAGAATCGCTTGTATTTCCGCTTTGTACAACGCTCTATCAGCTTGGGCACGAGTTGCACGTACAGCAGGGCCCTTCGATGAGTTTAATGTTCGAAATTGGATCCCGCCTTTGTCGATCGCTTTTGCCATGGCACCGCCAAGAGCATCGATCTCTTTCACCAAATGGCCTTTGCCGATCCCACCGATTGCAGGGTTGCATGACATTTGCCCTAAGGTGTCCATATTATGCGTTAGCAATAGCGTATTCATGCCCATTCGTGCAGAGGCCAAAGCGGCTTCTGTACCAGCGTGACCGCCGCCAACGACAATGACATCAAAGTGCTCATGAAAAATCATTTAATGCTTCCTACAACCAGTGAAATATTAAGAGGAGGCGTATTCTACCTAGAAATTAGCTTAAGGGAAATGGTTAAATAATGTTCACCCAAGGTAAAGAGATCTTATATATAAAAGGATCTTTTAAAGAGATCTTTTATTGATCTTACTATTAGGATCCTACTTTTCTGTTGATAACCCTATAAAACGTATGATTAACAACAAATTAAGCGATCTAAGTTATTGTGAGTATGATCGGATCTAGTAGGGGAGAACATCTGATCAAAAAGCCCTTTTATACACAGGCAAGATTCGCTTCGATCTTATCAAGTGTATAGTCATGGTTAAGATCGCAAGATACCAAGCTTTTATCCACATACCGATCGAAAAAACAATAAATATGTGCATAACTTTTTAGTAAGATCGTTTTCTTACAAGTGTTTTAATAGTTCTGGTAACCACCGTTCAGCCGTATCTTCAGGTAGATCTTCGCTAAGAACATCTATCTCCAAGCGAGGTAAGAGTGGCTGAGCTTGTTTTGATAGCAACAACTGCTCGATGTTTTTGGCTGCATAGTTATAGGTATCGTAACTAGAATCTCCTATGCCAATGATCGCAAAGCGAATATTGTCGAGATTAGTGAGGCCATTGAGATCTTCAACAAAAGGCTGCAAATTATCAGGATAGTCGCCAGCGCCATGGGTTGATGTGCAAATCAACCACGCAGCCTCCATTTTCATATCCTTAAGATCAGGTTGCTCATGTAAAGTACAGCTTATGCCTTGATCTTCCATTAAGTCACTTAACTGTTCGGCCACATATTCAGTGCCGCCCATTTGACTACCAATAATAATTTCGAGCTGGCTCATTGTTACTACGCCTAAATGTTGTTGCGCTCATGATACCTGATCTGTGGTTAGGCTCAATTGATCTTAATCCCTGTGTGTAATTCTGAACACCAATAGCTGTTTGAAATGAATATATAGTGATGATAAATATAGAGTTTTTTATTTTTAAAACTGTTGATAAAAAGTCGATAAGCTTAGGTTAAAAAGCCATACCCGTTCATCATAACTGGGTAATTTCACGCTATTTTCTACTGATAAAGAAAAATTGCATGGGTGTGTATGCTTTGCTTGTGGATAATGATCAATGGAGATAATCTCGGCGTATTTTTGGATCTATAAAACCCATTTAATAGATCCAATACTTCTATAAATTTTCTATTTATTGGCTTCATGTCTTTTGTGAGTGCCCGTATTTTTGGATCTGATGCCCTTAATGTGCCAAGTCTCCAGCCTCAAATGCTTTGTTAATGTTAAAACGCATGAATGACTGCTACCCAAACTAGCTATGTCTGACTGATCTTTTCACTGTTAATCACGTTTTTTGGTGCAGATAGGCATGTCAGTTTTTAATTGATCGCTATAAAAATTGCTTAGTAACGAGTCGCTGGTAGCTAATATTCACACAAAATAGCGCCGATATTTGTCGCAAATATGCATCATCACTATTGTTGTTGCTGTGGGCACCTAGCATCGGTGAGATCTTATTTAACGCTAGTTTAGCGTTGTTTTATGCCAATAAATTAGGGAGTGACGAGCTCACTTATGTGTTCGTTTTGCCCTGATAGCTGTCATTTTTGGATTGAGTTGTTGACTATTAGGTGAGCCGAGCTTTGTTTTGCTGATGATGAGCGTGTTTTGGAGTGTTGAGTTACAGAGAGGGAGCTGAAAAAAGCCCACACAAAGATGGGCTCGCTAGACTTTATTAATCTATTTACCGATACAAAAGGAGCTGAAGATCTTGCCGAGCAGATCGTCAGAGGTGAATTCGCCGGTGATCTCGCTTAAATACTGCTGGGTTAAACGCAGCTCTTCTGCCAAGATCTCCCCGGCAACATGGGCTTCAAGTTGCTCTTGACCGGTATACAAGTGCTGCTGCGCTCGCTCTAATGCATCTAAATGACGGCGGCGAGCCATAAAGCTGCCTTCTTGGGTGCCCTCAAAGCCAATGCATGATTTAAGGTGCTCTCGCACATGGTCAATGCCTTGTGCTTGTTTGGCGCTGAGGCGAATGACCGGATGAGTAGGGTGGTCGTCAAACCCCGGTTGCTCGCCACTGAGATCGACCTTATTCCTGATCACGGTAATGCCCATATTGGCGGGCAGCTTAGCGGTAAACTCTGGCCAAATTTGCTCTGGAGTGGTGGCATCCGTCTCCGTGGCATCAACCATAAACAGCACACGATCGGCTTGGTTGATTTCTTCCCAAGCGCGTTCTATTCCTATTTGCTCGACCTTATCTGGGCTTTCACGTAGTCCTGCGGTATCAATAATATGCAAAGGCATCCCATCGATATGGATATGCTCTTTTAATACATCACGAGTGGTGCCTGCGATATCGGTGACAATGGCGGCATCACGCCCAGCAAGGGCGTTAAGCAAGCTTGATTTACCGGCATTAGGGCGACCAGCAATGACCACGCGCATACCATCACGAATAATGCTGCCTTGCTTCGCTTGTTTGCTAACTGCCGCGACCTTATCGAGAATGGCTTGCAAGTCGTTGCCAACCTTACCATCACTAAGAAAATCGATTTCTTCATCAGGGAAGTCAATGGCCGCTTCCACATACATGCGCAAGTGAATAACTTGCTCCACCAGCTCTTCAATATGTTTTGAAAACTCGCCTTGTAGTGAGTGCAGGGCACTTTTAGCCGCTTGTTCTGAGGTTGCATTAATTAAATCGGCAATTGCTTCGGCTTGGGTTAAATCAAGCTTATCATTGAGAAAAGCACGCTCCGAGAATTCACCGGGCTTGGCCAAGCGTACGCCCTCAAGTTGGCTAATCTCTTTTAACAACATGTCGAGAATCACAGGGCCGCCATGGCCTTGTAGTTCTAGCACGTCTTCGCCGGTGAAAGAATGTGGGCCTTGAAAGAACAGCGCTATGCCCTGGTCTAATTGTTGTTGCTGCAGGTCATTAAAAGGCAGGTATTCGGCGTAGCGGGTACGTGGGCAGCGTCCTAAAATGCGCTCTGCGACCAGCTTTGCATGGCTGCCAGAAACACGAATAATACCCACACCACCACGACCTGGCGCGGTGGCTTGAGCAACGATTGTATCTTGTGAAAGCATAGAATTACTCGATAAAGCCTGAATGGATGTATTGTAACCTAATGTTGTTATAAACAATAAAAAAGCGGCTCTTAGGCCGCTTTTTTTAGCTTCAATAGCGGGTTATTAACCGCGTACTTTCATGCCTTTTTTCTCCATACCGCGATAAATAATCAGCATTTGCGCAATGGAGATAAGGTTAGACACGAGCCAGTATAGAACCAGACCTGATGGGAACCATAAGAAGAAAACCGAGAAGATTACTGGCATCCAGGTCATCATCTTTTGTTGCATCGGGTCGGTAACCGTCATTGGCTGTAGTTTCTGCATCAAGAACATACTCGCACCGAACAAGATAGGCAGTACGTAGTAAGGGTCTTTTGATGACAGGTCAGTTAGCCATAGGCCGAACTCAGCATGACGTAGTTCTGGCGATTCTAGGAATACATAGAACAGCGCCAAGAAGATAGGCATTTGCAGTAACAGCGGGAAACAGCCACCCATCGGGTTTACTTTTTCCTTCTTGTACATTTCCATCATGGCCTGACCGAACTTCTGGCGGTCATCACCGTAGCGCTCTTTCAGTGCTTGCATTTTCGGTTGCAGGGCACGCATCTTCGCCATAGAGGTGTACTGCGCTTTCGTTAATGGGAAGAGTAATGACTTCACGACAATAGTGATGGCGATAATAGCCAGACCCCAGTTACCTAAGAAGCTGTAAAGGAACTTAAGTAGGGTGAGCAATGGTTGTGAAATAAACCACAGCCAGCCATAGTCAACAGCCAAATCAAGGTTAGGGTGAATGGCTTCAAGGGCATCAGTGTCTTTAGGGCCCATATAGTAAGTGGCGCTGATGTCTGCGGTGCTATTGGCTGCCACTGTAATTGGCTCTGATTTTACACCAATTTGCGCAACTGAAGGCGTGATAAGGCGCATATAGACGGTGTTTTGTTGCTCTTGGTTTGGTACCCAGGCACTGACAAAGTAGTGCTGAAGAAAAGCGATATAGCCGCCTTGGGTGGTTTTATTTAATTGTTTGTCTTCAATATCAGAGAACGAGTATTTTTCATAATTTATCTCGTCTGTACCGTAAGCACCACCAAGGTAGCTTTGATCAATTAAACTGCCTTTTTCTTGCACTGTACGCTTAACTTGTGCAAACAACTGCACTTGCAGTGGCGCTGCGGTGGTATTTTCTACGTTGTAGTCCATCGCTACATCGTACTGACCCTGTTTAAAGGTGTAAGTTTTAGTAAAGCGAACGCCTTGTTCATCAACGAAAGTCAGTGGCACCGTTAAGGTATCGCCATTGAGAGTATATTGTAGCTTCTCAGAGTCATACACTGGACGTTCGGCCTGCGCATCAGGACCATTTAAACCAATTAAGCCACTTTGTGAGAAGTACTGATTGCCATCAAACTCCCCCAATAATAGGTAAGGAGTATCGCTGCCATGGGTTTCAGCGTGCTTAAGCAACTTAGTTTCGATGATGTCACCGCCCAAGGTATCAATTTTTACGGCAAATACATCGGTAGTCACTTCGATAATTTTACGGTCCACAGCAGTGGCAGTAAGGGAATTATCAACGTCTGATTGCGGTACATCTGACTGACCGGCCTGCTGGCTTTGCGTCTTTTGTTGCGTTTGGGCACTAGGCTGCTGCGGTTGGTTGTAGTCATTATTCCACTCTTGGAATAATAAAAACGACACCAACAACAGGCCGATTATTAAAAACGTGCGTTGCGATTCCATAACAGCTCTTATTTCTCGTCGTTTAGATTAATGATGGTTACGTTTGCTGGGTACGGGGTCATCCCCACCAGCATGTAAAGGATGGCATTTTACTATTCGTTTCGTTGCCAACCAACTGCCTTTTATTGCTCCGTGCATTTTTATAGCTTGCAGAGCATACGAAGAGCAGCTCGGATTAAAGCGACAACTGGGCCCAAGTAGGGGACTTATCCACTTTTGATAACCTCTAATTACAATAATGAGGCTGTGTTTTGGTATAGCCAAAATATGGGCGATCATAGGTAAGCCTCAGTACTGAGCAGAGTGATTGTGAATACTCAGTGAGTGTCGATTAAAAGGTGAGCTAAAGATACCTGAAAAAGACGCTAAATTCTATGATTGCTGGCGCTTTTGCTGCCCATTAGGACGCTTTTTGCCATGATGTCTGGGTGGTGGCTTGTATCCTGGTTTACAGCGCTCATTGATTTTTCGCCATAACTTATCAAGTTCAGCACGAATCTCGGCATTAGAACGCTCGTCAATACCGCGCTTAACCATAAGCACAATATCAATGTTATCTAACTGATGTTGATTGAGACGAAAACTCTCACGGGCGATACGCTTAATGCGGTTACGTTGGTTGGCTTGCTTCACATTTTTTTTAGCTACGGTTAAACCAATGCGAGGATTATCTAAGTCGTTTGGTTTAGCTAGTAATGTGAATAGGGCGGTTGCTGCCCGAGCGGGCTCGTTAAAAATGCGGGAATAATGCGAGGGAGTTAACAGTCGTAACTCCCTGCCAAAGCGAAAGTCTTCCACTAATTAAGCAGAAAGTACTTTGCGGCCTTTAGCACGACGACGTGCTAGCACTTTACGGCCATTTGCTGACGCCATGCGAGCACGGAAACCGTGAGTACGCTTGCGCTTAAGTACGCTAGGTTGAAAAGTTCTTTTCATAACAATTCCATCCGATCGGTTAAGGTTTAAATTAACTGTGTGGGTCGCGATCCTCACACAGACGCAGACACTGCACAAAGCCAAGTGATTTACACCGGACAATAAGCGGTGCCTTAGCGAGCGCGGAATTCTATAGATAGTCTTGGTCAAAGTCAATGAAAATAACAGTGCTATAGGAGTAGGGGAGCGAAAAAATTGTGCTCAGATCGGCAAGCGATCCTAAAAAGATCGGTGATTAATTGAAGTTTTCCACAGGCTCTGTTTAAAAAGTGCATAAATCCACTTAATAACCTTAATTGATCTTAAAAATTGAATACGATCAAACCCTAATTAATGGTCTGCCTAACTTCTATTTTTAAAATTTATATTAAATAAAAACAATATCTTATGTAAATTTTGCGCAGGGAGC
>NZ_CP023397.1:600000-848326 GCF_008808095.1 Pseudoalteromonas ruthenica
TGTCCGTCTCCATAGCGAGCCAAAATAGTGGCGTAATACCATGTTCACCGCGTACATCCAGTGCAACGCCAGTATCAATGATAGCTTGCGCGGCTTGCTTGTCACCCGCTTTAATGGCGTTGAGCAACTTTACATGGGAGGGCTCAAAAAATTGTTCAGCTTTCATATTTTTTCCTTGAGTAGGCAATGCCATGCAGGCTATCAGTATCAGTGCCAAAGGCACAGCAATAAAAAGAAGCTTCATGTTCACCTAGCCTAAGTAATTGTCTTTAATGGTATTAAGGGTGTTTATATCTTCTTGCTTTTGCGACTCAATTCCCTCAACAACTTGGTCCATACCGTGGCGGTCTATGGGTGTGCCACCTTGAAGGCTTGGCAGACTGCGCATATCACCAGACGCTTTAGGGATTAGGTCTAAACCGGCAATTGCCGCAGCTGTAGCAAGGCCCGCGACAGGGCCCCCCAGATATCCCGCAGCGCCAGTGAGTATTCCTTTTACTGGCAAGCTCTGCGCCATGGTGAGAACATCACCATCAACCGCTTGAGAAACAATCAGTTTTGATACTTCTTCTAAAGGCAACCCTTGTTCACGTGCCGACGTTTTCGGGTGTAAGCCTGAGGAATTAAAGGTATAGCCTTTATTTCCCGATACAGCCACACCGGATGTTGCCAGCCCGCCACCGAGAGAGTGACCGACCATAATGACATCATCTTGATATAATTGCTCAGCTCTTCGTGCAAGTTCCATCGCTTGGTTGTACTGGGTCGTTTCCATACCACTGCCTTGCATAAAGTTGGTTTTCCAATCTGCTGCACCGGTTACACCGTTGTTCGTTCCTCGGAACGTTAACATTTTTTCACCAGTAATATCAGATTCAAATAACGCGGCTCCGAAGCCCGAATCATTATCGGTAAATACCGCGTCCGCTAATTCTGGTGTATTTTCTGCGTTGAGGTGTTTTAAACCCACAGGCGGTTCTGGCAGCGTGTCTATATACCCTCGGTTGTATTCATCAACGCGATAAACATACTGAGCGGCCTCAGCACGAACGACATTGTCATTATTAAAGTCAAGACGCTGCGCTGCAGGCTCTGCTCCAGGTAGCGAGCGGGTATCGGCAATTAGAGTCTTTCTTTGCTGATAACGTTGTTGCCTAGCTGCGACAGCATCAAACTGCTCAGGGACCTCTGCCACTTGGGGTAATGGGGTGCTTGTCGAAGGCCCGTCTATTACACCGGCCGAGCTTGAGGCTGGAACCGCAGCTTTTGAGCTAGAAGGCGTGCTTTTACCTTGAGGACTGGCCAAATCTGCACCACTACTACGTTTTGGTTGCTCAGCGCTGGATTGCTGTGAACGAGTCTTGTCAGATTTTTGCAGCTGACGTTTTACAACGCTTGGATGCTGGGCAATATCTTCTAGTGGATAAACAACTAGTCGCCCGTCTGTCATTGCCTGCGCCACATCGCACAACTGTACATGTAAGGGCTTTGAGCCGCCATTTAGTAGGGTTAAGTTTAAATAATCGTAAAGCGCACTAATGATAAGGTGATTATTTCGCCACGGGTCCAAGTCATGAAGGAACTGTTCTGCAAATACTACCCCCGCACTGAACTCGGCCATTGCTGGCCCCAGCATAGGATCATCAGGGATATGCTCTGGACGACATATTAAGTGAGGCTCGCCAAAACAGCAGTACACCACGATACCTTGTGAAAACAAGGCTTCTTGGTTGTGGCTGCTAAGGTAAGCGTTCATATTAATTCAACTTAATCACGCCAGCTTTAAGGGCAATTTGACTGCCATTGATCTTGATATTGGTGCCTTTAATATCAATGCTGCCATCACTTTTCATGGTGATAGACGCGCCGCCGGTTTTAATATTAATCTCTTTACCAGCTTCAATATTAAGTGCGTCACCTACTTTCAGGGTGTCGTTTTTACCTATATCTGTACTGCGATCTTTGCCGACTTTAATCGTGTCGTTGTTGGTTATATCACTTAAACGGTCATTGAGTATGGTGTCTTTCTGATCGTTTTTAACATGTAAGTGATGGTCTTTCTCTGCTTGTAAGTAGAGGAGTTCACTGCCTTTTTTATCTTCAAAACGTATTTCATTAAAGTTATCGGCGCCACCTTCTTTGGTGGACCTTGACTTAATACCACTTTGGGTTTTATCCGCAGGCAGTGCATAAGGAGGCATCAAGTCGGCATTATAGAGCGCACCACTGATAATGGGTTGATCAGGATCGCCATTAATAAATTCAACTAAGACTTCTTGTCCAACACGAGGGAAGAAGAACGCGCCCCACTTTTTACCCGCCCAATTTTGAGCTACACGGATCCAGCATGAGCTCTTGGAGTCTTTTTTACCCTCGCGGTCCCAATCAAATTGCACCTTTACGCGGCCATACTTATCGATATGAATTTCATCACCTGGATCACCGGTTACGAGTGCAGTTTGTATACCTTGAACTAAGGGCTTTTGGTAACTGCGGGTAGGGCGATAAACAGTATCTTTAGGTACGCAGCTAAAGCTGTTGGAGTAGACTAAGCCTTCACTTTGGCCAGCACCCGATTGGTTAGGAACATTGGCAGAGGTACGTAATTTTGTAACAACAAACTTTTTACCCTCTAGGCGGGGGTCTTCATGCTTTTTAAACGCAAAGATACCACCAAGCACAAACGAGCGACAGTCACTTTTACCGCTACTGAGGTTCATGTCTTTTTGTAATGATTGAAGTTGAATTGAAGCGAGATCCGAGGCGCGCTTGTTGCATTCTGCCTCCCCGGTGTACTCAAATACCTCGCCGCTACTTTGTGTCGGCAGTTCAGGCTTTTTCTGTTCACCGTCTGGGTATTTGCTCGGCTTTTCAAAGTCATAACCTAAACGTTTATAACTACCCGGAGCCAGAGAGAGGCCACCTTGCCAAGCGCTGATATGAGATTCACTAAGATGGCCCGAGGAGTGGGCTACGGGTGAGTCTGCTACATCAGCATAGACGGTTTCATCATCGGCAAAAACTAAAGTGTGATTGCCTTGTGAGTGCTCAAAATAGAAGTAAATACCTTCTTGCTGGAATAAGCGTTGGATAAATTCCAAGTCATTCTCTTGATATTGAACACAGTACTCGTACTTTGGATAACTCTTTTTAGTTTTATCGCTAAAAGCAACGCCATGTTGACCAAATAAATCAGCGGCAATTTCCGTAACCTTCTTTTGCTGATAGATTCGATAATTTTGGCGATGTTGCATTGTCGCAGCAACAGGCACAATAGTAACCTGATAATCGATGTAATTTTTTTGCTCATCTTTATCAGCCGTGCGTGTGCCCAAGGACACCATTTGACTTACGATACCATGAAAGTGGCGAGCCGCACCGCCGCCTTTGGCATTGCGTAACTCAATAACAGCCGCTTTACCTACTACGGCATCATGGCTTACTTGCGAGCCAATGGTAAACATATTGGCAGAGATAACAAACAGCTCGGACATACTCTCCGCAGCATTAAAGCTAGTGAGATAAAACGCATCCTTGCCAGCCGCTGTGGTGATTTTAATTACATTTTTGTCTTGTGTCGCTTTTTGCATTCCATGCCTCAATTGTTATCCAAAATACAGTAAGCTCCGGCGCGTGAGCGCCGAAGCTGAGTTGGGCAACAAATAAATTACATTTGTTGACCTTTAACACCGCTGTAGCCGTATACAAGCGGCGCAGTGATGCTGTTTTTGTCGTCTGTTGGAGTTACAGTCATCATCATTTCTGTGTAGCTGATGGTGATTGTCTCGATAGGACGGTCGTTTTGTACAGACACGCTGTAGCTAGAGATCATGGCATCAGTTAGGTCGATTTTCATGATTTCTTCTACTTTGTCGCCTTGCTTAGTGATGTGGAAAGTCGCAGGTTGACCTTTACCAATCGTAGCTTCTTTGAAAAGGTCCGGAGACGCTTTATCTTGAAGTTTAGTGATAGTCACATCGCCTAGGCGAGTCGCGCTTGCTTCACGGTCCATAGCGGTACCAGTGTGAGCTGAAATTTCACGGCTGATGTTCCAGTCTAGAGATAGTACTGTGATCAAATCCTTGAAAGACTCAGCAGTTGTTTCGCCTTTGATTGAACCATACTTAAGGTAAGTATTTGCTTGCATTTCTTATGCTCCTTTTTGCATTTTACTAACATCCATAAATGGATAGGGTACTTCCCGGCGAACCGGAAATTTATAGCTTCGACTTCATTATCTTTTGAACTGCAAGTAAAGGGTGGGTACTGATAAATCCCTTTGTCAGCAAAAAATAATTCCTTCTCTAGTGCATCTTTATATGCGCTGAGTAAATTATATTTAATTGCGATATCTAACACAAGAATATAATTAATAAGAAATTATATTATTCTGATTTTTGCAATTCGATTTGAGGTGGGTTAAGCCACCTCAATCACTAACTCATCACCTTCGATAGTCAATGATACTGAATTAATGTCCTTTTTACTGGTCATGCTGTTGAGTAACTCTTCACTCAGTTTCGGCAATATTTCATTTTGTAGAATATTATGAATGTTCCTAGCACCTGAACCAGGCTCATGACAGCGTTGTACGATATAATCTGTAAGCTCTTTTTCGAAGCTAAACTCTGCGCCATAGTTTTTGGCGACGCGTTTTTCGACTTTCGCGAGCTGAATTTTGGCAATGTCGATGAGCATTTCATCAGTCAGAGGTACATAAGGAACAATGTTAATTCTTCCTAAGAAAGCTGGCTTAAACGCTTCTAGTAAATCATCACGTAGCGCCTTTTGCAGTCCTTTGATAGATGGGGCTGTTTCCGGGTCATCGAACAAGTTCATGGTGGTGTCAGTGCCGACGTTTGATGTCATGATGATAATGGTATTTTTAAAATCGATGTCACGGCCTTCACCGTCTTTGATCATCCCTTTATCAAATACTTGATAGAAAATATCCTGTACTCCAGGGTGTGCTTTTTCCATCTCATCAAGTAGTACCACACTGTATGGCTGGCGACGCACCGCCTCGGTCAAAATACCGCCTTCGCCATAGCCAACGTAGCCCGGTGGTGAGCCTAATAGCAATGACACTTTATGCTCTTCTTTGAACTCAGACATATTAATAACGGTGACGTTTTCTTCTGAGCCATATACTTCACTTGCTAGTGTAAGCGCCGTCTCAGTTTTACCTACACCACTTGGGCCGGTAAGCATGAAAATACCATTGGGGCGGTTCTCATCAGCAAGTTGCGCGCGTGATGTTTGAACGGTTTTAGCAATAAGGTCAAGCGCATGATCTTGGCCGACCACACGTTCTTTCATGCTGTCGGCTAAGTTAAGTACCGCATTGATCTCATCTTCATGCATTTTACCGACAGGAATACCTGTCCAATCAGCAATAACTTGGGCAATGAGAGCTTCATCGACCTGCCAGTGAACCATATTTTGCTCATATTCACTCAGGTTGGCCTTAATATCATTGAGCTCAGCAACGAGCGTCTCTTTATCCGCTTGTTCTTGCTGTAGTTCACTGAGAATTTCTCCAACACGGGCTATAGCTTGTTGCTCTTGCTGCCATTGCTCTTTGAGCGGGGCTAACTGCGCTTCGATATCCGTCTTTTGTTGTTCTAATTCGGAAATTTTAGCGCTATGGTCTAAGCCCGCATTCGCTTCGCGCGTCAACATGGCCATTTGATCATCAAGGCGCTGCACTTTGCGGTTTAAGTTTTCCACCGGGCCAGGCGTAGCAGCTTGGCTCATAGCAACGCGAGCACAGGCTGTGTCTAGCAAACCAACGGCTTTATCGGGGAGTTGGCGGCCACTTACATAGCGGTGCGATAGATTCACTGCACTTTCCAGTGCTTGTTCTGATATGAAGACGCTATGGTGGCTTTCCATGACGGGTACAAGTCCGCGCAACATGGCGATGGCTTTGCTTGGCTCAGGCTCATCGACTTTGACGACTTGGAAGCGTCGAGTTAGAGCGGCGTCTTTTTCAAAGAATTTCTTATACTCGGCCCATGTTGTTGCCGCAATCGTGCGCAACTCGCCGCGCGCTAACGCGGGCTTCAGCAAGTTGGCGGCATCATTTTGACCTGCCTGACCGCCACTGCCGATCATAGTGTGGGCTTCATCAATAAATAAAATGATGGGCTGCGCCGAGTTTTTCACTTCACTAATTAGTGATTTTAAGCGGTTTTCGAACTCACCTTTCATTCCTGCGCCAGCTTGAAGGAGCGCGAGATCCAGTGTATGAATACGCACATTCTTAATTGCTTCTGGCACATCTTGTTCGGCGATGCGAAGCGCAAGCCCTTCCACAACAGCAGTTTTACCCACACCTGCCTCACCAGTCAGAATAGGGTTATTTTGACGGCGACGTGTCAGGATATCGATCATTTGTCGAATTTCGTCATCACGCCCTAGAATAGGGTCAATCTTGCCAGACTTTGCTTGCGCAGTAAGATCAATGGTGAATTGATCTAAGCTTGGCGTCTTACCCGAAGCTTGCGTTGCTGGTTTGTCAGAATTTGATGTAGATGCAGCGAGCTGATTACTCTCGTTTGATTGACCGGCCAATTCGGGCCACGCATGCAGTAATTGAGAAGGGTCAATTTTTTCCAGTTGCGGTGCATGACGCATTGTTAAAGAGCCAAGCGTGTCGTCTTTTACCAGCGTGTAAAGTAAATAAGCGCTGCGTATTTGCGTATCGTTAAACTCGATACTGGTGTTAAGCCAGGTTTGACGCAATAAAGAGATCACATGTGGTGATAAGCTGGGTGCAGACTCATTACCGGTTTTAAAGCTTTCCAAAGCTTGGTTTAGCTCGGCCATTAATCTGTCAGCATTAATACCGAAACTCGCCAATATGATACGCACATCATCGAGTTTTTTATCCAGCATGGCATGCAACCAGTGCTCAAGCTCCACGGTAAAGTGGCTGCGACTATGGCACAGCGCAGCCGCTGCTTCTAAGGAGCCTCGACATTCTGGCGAGAGCTTCTCTACGAGTTTATTGAGGGTCATAGATGACATAGGTGTTTTCCTTTTCCTTATTGTCCGCGTAATTGAATACAAACATCACGCGATAGTACCCGTTCCCGAGCGAGGGTTACGCCCCCATGGCCCAAGGCTGAAGACTGTTGTCCCAACCTCATAACAGGTAGGTTTTTTAATTGCGTTTTTACATTAATGTTAGCTTTGACGGCATAGCCTAAATAGCTATGGAGCATATCTTTGAGCAATCCATTTAACGGGCCTTGTGGTAACAGCGCGCGTGCTTTGGCTTTATCTTTACAATGGAAGGTAATATCAATGGCGCTATTTACATCCCATACGGATTTACCGGCCGCAGCCTCAGAGCCAAGGCGAGCAAATTGCCCTTCGGGGTTTTCTCTTGTCCCTAAGCGTGTCTGCTCTGATGACGCTAATGGTCGCCAGGTACCGACAAATTGTTTTACGTCGACATCTAGTTCTAAATAGTGAGTGAGCAAACGCTCTAGCTGTACCGCGCTGCGCACTCGGCGGCTAAATAAACCCGCCATATGCAAACGGTAAGGTGCATTGCCGCCACTGAGGTGACCTAATACGCGAGTAAATGGGTCAAAATGCTCACTATGCGTAGAGTAATTGATTGCTTGGCGATATTTCTCCCAGGCGCGGTAATACAAAGACACCAAGCGATGATTAAACATGTCGTAAAAGTCCACCATTGTGGTGTCTTTTTGCTTAATACGAGAAAGCACCAGTTCACTGTAGTGCTGAGGCAGCGCTCCGCTTGGGCCTGTGAGCCCCATAAAAGTCACATCCACTTGATGATACTGTCCGCCTTGTTCGCAAGCGACTGGTTTGACTTTAGCAACAGGGGAGCCGGGAAAGCCTAAGTGCTGTACAGACTTGAACCGCACTAACTCTTGGTTAGGTAAGGCATCAGCTCCTACTTTCTGACCACGACTTCCAGCACGGTTTTGCAACATAAACACCGCTTGATAGAAGTCAAATTGGCCGGGGGTTTTATATAAGCTATCGATACTCATAACAGCGGCACCTTACCCGAGCGAGGAGGCCAGCTATGATAAATACTGTCTTGATCTTTAAAACGTATCCGCAACTGAGTAAAACTATTAATGGCGGCAAATTGCGCGAAGAAATGATTTAACACCGAAGCAAAAAAGAACATGCCGCTGCCGGAAAAGTCATCCTTTGCAAAGGTCAACGTAATAGCGCTGCCACTGGCAAAACACGTACGCCCACCTTGCACAAGCCGCGCCGAGGTCATCTCAATATTGACACCATGGATATTGTCGATAAGCGCTTTCGATTCAGGTGCATTCTTAAAATCATACAGGCGTAACGTTTCTTTTAACTTGCGAAGCGCATCAGGGCCAGAGAAATAGTCCAAAGACAAGTGGGACACTAACTGCCACCGTGTAGCATCGCTAAGCTCAGGGCGAACTGCATGCGTGGGAGCAACTAAACAACGGACTTTCTTTATAATATCCGCACGCTCAGGTACGAGCATCTGCGGTTCATCACCGCCGAAAGGCAAATTGGCCGGTAAGTTGCGGTTACTGCACAGTGCTTTTATTGTAACTAACCAACTTTCATGCTCGCTGTCTGGCTCAAAATGTTCAAACTCTCTATCAACCAAGCTGAAAAAGGTGTCGGTGCCTTGCTCGGTAAATCCGCCAGCCCAATATGCAGACTCTCGGCGGATATGCCAAAAAAGTCGATCTTGATCGCGATAAGCCGGGTGAGTTTGCCCATAAAAAGGTGTTACCTGATAACTGTTATCTTTGTGGTCGTAGGCGTTGACTTCACCAACTTGAATCACTTCTGAGATATCCGCGTCCATATAGCGCGGTACCAGTTTGTACTCGTACTGGCTGAGTGATACGCGAACAGGCTCTAGTTCCTGTTCAAACAGGTTAACAATGGGCGTGCAGCCGAGTTGAAAATGTTGCTTACCGAGTTGTTTCTCAAGCTCTTGAGAGCTTTCATCGAAGTAGATGTACAGATTACAGTTTGCTTTATCTTCAGGTAGAAACTGGTTGATATCCTCTAAGTCGAAGAATAGAAACTTCTCAGGGAAAATAAAGTTCTCTGCCAACAGGCGATAGCCAGTCGCTGATTTGTCGCTGTAGGGAATGGTGGCGTGTTGGTCGCTAAAACCAACCTCTTGCAGGTGACGCGTTGAGAAGAATTTAGCTTCATGACCCTCAGCCTCGATGGCAAAGCCAATAGCACTTTTAAAGAGTAATTCATAAATGCTCAAACTATGGTGCCACTGACCATTAATATAAAACCGTAGCTTGTTTAATTCGGTTTCTTTAAGGCCGACCTCTTTGTATTCACCCTGTAGTTCAATTTTTACTACAGACTTGGCAGTGGTAGACCAAATTGGGCGCGGAGCACTAAAAGGGGCGTTGTTAAACTGCGCGTTATTAACTTCGACCGGCCATAAATAACTGTCATAGCAGGTGCGAAAGTGACAGGTTTTCATACCTTCAACATCAGACTCAACATCACTGCCGCGCGGTAGCACCACCCCGGTTGTTGAAAGGTTCTCAGTAGTCATCTTAATGACAGACATTGACGGGATAGGGGCTTGATAATCAGGGTAGAGCTGACCCATCAAGGCGTCAGTTAATTCTGGGAAGCTGTCGTCTAGTTTTTGCCTGATCTGTGCAGTCATAAATGCAAAAGACTCAACCAAGCGCGATACATGCGGGTCTTCAATCTGTTCTTCAGAAAGCTTTAAACGCCCGGCAATCTTTGGATATTTGTCGGCAAAGTCGGCCCCCATATGACGAATATAGGCCAGTTCACGATTATAATACTTTAGTAATTCGTCATTCATAAGCTGGTCTCTTGGACTGTCATTCCCAAATTAATCGGTTCCACTTCTGAGTCAAAACTAATGAGCTCTGGTTCTGGCTCTGCCCAAAGCAGCGCATTGATGCGCAAACGCATGATTCTATCCAGCGGCAAGTCATCTTCTAGGCAGCTCACTTCGACCTCAATAAAGCGAGGTTCGAAGCGTAAAATCGTGTCGCGCACTTTTTGGCACAGTAGCTCCCGGCCTTCGGTGCTGCTAACAGGCATGTTTGAAAAATCAGGCAAGCCGTAGGTCAACACTGAGGTGGCAAGCTCTTCATACTGTCTTGGCCACGTATGCCAATGGATCCGCGCGTTCAGCAACGCTTCTAAGTCTCGGCGCACACTGGCGCGCAGAGTCTTTAGATTAATTGCCATTCCACGGCTAGTGCTCAGCTGATTATCAGGCTCATCATCGATGAGTCTGTCTAAAATAGAAGCTTGTAGCTGATGGTCACTGCGAACGCGCATCGTTTATTCCTTTAGGCCGCTTGCTCAGATTGTTGAGCCACCGTGGTGATTTGATTAATAGCCACGGCTTCACCATCAACAAACCACATTTTCAGACCGCGACCTATGTACAGCTCGTCACCTAACTGTTGCCATTCTGTCGCTTGTCCCAAACGCTCGATTTCATTGTTATCACCACCGTAGATAGCAGGAATATGAGCTTCTCCGCTTGGACCATCTTTAATATCAATTTCGACGCGCAACCAAAGGTGCTCAACCAGTGACTCGGGTTGTTTAAACTCGATGCTGAGAATTTCTTCACTGCGAGCGAGGTAAAACTCGCCATTGGTGCCGAGCAGTTCGATGTAGTTATTCAGGCTATCATCAAGATCTCTAAAATCAGTACAAGGAGCGTCATTGATCGCTAGGGTAGGGTTGGCACGCTGCTCTTCGAGCTGTTTGGCTAGGCGCTGTGCAGTATCACTATCGCCTTCGTTTAAGGCGATACGTAGCTCCAAGAAAATAGCATCTAGGTCATCGTTATCATGAAATAGTTTTGGTGCAGCTTTACCTTGATAAAAGTCTTGACGCGCTTGCTCAGCACGTACTAATTGACGCAAGTTCATAGCACCAACAGCAAAATCAGGGTTTTTCTGAACCATGTAGTCAAGCTGTTTATCAGCGCGCTCAAGCTCATTGTTAAGGCAAAGCAACTCTATGAATTGGCTGCGTATATCAAAGTTCACGGGATCATCTTTCAACTGTTGCTCACAGTAGCTGATCGCTTCAAGTAGCTTGCCTTGTTGAATGTAATCGAATATTTCCTTCATAGTAATCCTGTCTATTTGCCTTATTCGTAGTGAGTGGGTGAGAGCTCGGTCACTAACTTGATGCTAGACACCATCTGGTCTAGCTGAAAGTGGGGCTGAAGCTGCATCACTGAGTAATAATGTCCAGGTTTGGCCTGGTGTTCCTTAACATTGACCCGGGCGCTCGAAAGCGGGTAACGAGAGCGCACTTCATCAGACGCAGAGTCTGATGCGGTGGTGTAATTATTTATCCACGACTGCAGGTCTCGCTCACAGGCTTGTGGAGTCGCATAAGAACCAATTCGGTCACGGCCCATCACCTTGATGTAGTGAGCAAAGCGCGAAACACATAAAATATATTGCATCATCGAGGACAGCTTGGCGTTAATACGCGCAGCAACGCTATCGTAGTTGGCCGGTTGCTGGGCAGATGCATTACTGAAAAACACCAAGTTGCCGCTTTTACTCAGTGGCGAAAGCGGAATAAAGCCGCTATCAGAGAGTGCTTTCTCGGCTCGGTCAGTAATCAGTAAATCAACGGGAGGCTTCGGCTGTTTTTGATACAAGTCCGTTTCAAAAGGGCTCTGTGCTAGGTTCGTTACAACTCCCTGGTTAGTTTGACCAGGCTGCATTCCACGAATTTGTCCGAACCAACCTGAATTGCAAAAGGCACGAATAAGCGTTGCTGCAAACGGGTAAGCGGCATTGCCCCAGAGGTTATCTTCATCGGGGTTATTAATGACCTCACGAAATTTGAATCCCTCACTACGCTGACCATCTTCAACATACGGGGCACGCATTAGCACGCGAGGCACGGCTATCCCTAAAAACCGAGCATCTTCCATATTGCGCAGCTTTCGCCACTTAATATATTCGATTTGCTCGAATTGGGAGCTCAAGTCAACGTGAAAGCCGAGTTCGGAAAAGTTATCAACGCCAAACATATTTGCTTCTGCAGAGGTAATGAAGGGCGAGAAAGCAGCCGCGCACGTGCGCACAATTTCTTGCAAGGTATCGATATCGTTACCAGCAACGCCAGGTCGTGGCTTATGAGAAATACGATAATCTCCGATGATGACACCAAAAGGTTCACCGCCTGGATTATCATACTCGTTGGAATAAATTTGTTTAAAAAAGTCGCTTTGGTCGAAATCAGTGGCTTTGCTGACATCTTTGGTCAGCGTTTGCCAACTACAATTTAGTAGCTTGATTTTGACTTTACCATCTTTGTCGTATTGCTCCGCCTCTTCTGTGAGGTATTTAACATTACGCCAACTGGACTCGAGCGCTTGAAACTTGGGGTGATGAAGGATGATATTGAGCTGCTTTTGTAACAGCTCATCAATCAGTGCGATAGTGCGACTTAAATAAGCCCCCACTTTTTCATTGCTGCGTTGCAATGGAGCATCAGGGGCGTTTTCAAGCCACAAAAGCAGTGCATGAGTTGCATCTTTTTGGCGCACGAAGCGCTCCATAAAGACATCATTTGGCAGGCGTCGAGAAGCAGATTCCTGCTGCTGCTCGAACACATCCTGACTAACAAATGAAAACTCACCAGCACTCATTCACATCATCCTTTGCAAAAATACTGAGTTTGTAAAGAGGAGGGCTTAGCCCACCTCTGGAATTTTTGCTACCAAACGTAAAGAGGTGGTTAACTCTTCCATTTGTAGCCATGGCTTAAGCCATGCCACAGCATTATAAGAACCTGGTGCACCAGGAATTTCCTTAACACTGACTTTTGCATCAGCAAGTGGGTAACGAGCACGAATTTCCTGACCGCCCCCTTCTGAAGCATTGACATAGCTCAGGATCCAACGGTTTAACCACATTTCCACATCTTCTGCTTCCATGAAGCTACCAATCTTGTCGCGCGCCATTACTTTGAGGTAATGGGCAAAACGTGAGGTTGCCATCATATAAGGTAGGCGAGCAGAAATTGCCGCATTGGCGGTTGCGTCTGGGTTATCGTAAACCTTTGGTTTTTGACAAGTTTGACCACCAAAGAACACAGCATAGTCAGTGTTTTTATAGTGACACAGTGGCAAGAAGCCTAATTTACTTAGCTCAGCTTCACGACGGTCGGTAATACCGATTTCTGTCGGGCACTTGAGATCTGGGTCGCCGTCATCGCTGGTGAAAATATGCGTAGGAAGGCCTTCAACTTTACCGCCACCTTCAGCACCACGAATAGCAGTACAGAAGCCGTATTTTGAGAAGGCCTGAGTCATATTCGTTGCCATTGCATACGCAGCATTGGTCCAGCAATAATTATCATGCTCAGTATTACCAGAGCGAGAAGTCGACGGATCGACGTCAAATTCTTCGTAGCCAAATTCTTCAACTGGTTTAGTCGATTCGCCATAAGGTAGACGCGCTAGCACACGAGGCATGGTAAGCGTCACAAAGCGTGAGTCATCACTATCACGGAATGAACGCCACTTGGTGTATTCTAGCGATTCAAATACTTTCTCAAGATCGCGCGGTTTGCTTAACTCTGTCCATGAGTCAAAACCAAACAGTGAAGGCGACGACGCTGAAATAAATGGGCAGAAGCCTGCAGCAGAGACGTTTGACATCAAGCTTAAAGTTTCAATGTCTTCTGGGTGGTTAGTAAACTCGTAGTCACCTACGATAGCACCATAGGGCTCACCACCTGGGGTACCAAATTCAGACTCGTAAATTTTCTTGAAGGTTTGCGACTGGTCAAATTCAACAGCTTTAGAGAGATCTTTATGCAGCTCTTTCTTCTTCAAGCTCATTACACGAATTTTGAGAGTGGCATTGGTCTCTGAGTTGCTCACTAAGTGATGCAAACCACGCCAAGAGCCTTCAAGCTTCTGAAACTCTTCATTGTGCATAATGGCCGACAACTGCTTAGAAATCGCTTCATCAATAACTTTTATTGCTTCATTAAAGGTGACAGTCAGGTTTTTATTCCACTGTACTGTGCCTTTTAGCGCTTCTTCAGTTAAGGTTTTGATAAGCTCCTGAGCGCGTGAGCTTTCAGTCTGCTTGGTAGCGCCAATTGCCTGCTCTAGCAATGAAAAGCTTTGCTCTTCTACGCCTTCCTGTTGTTGTTCTTGAACGTCCGTGCTCATTATTCTTTCTCCTCAACGTCTAACTCTTTGGCAAGTTTATCCAAGCTTTGAGTGTTGCTCAGTACGTCTTCTAGGATGTTTTCTAATTCCTCTGAGCGGTCAACCTTGGTCATTAAATCACGTAACTTATTACGCGTGTCCATAAGGTTACGCAGCGGGTCAACTTGGTTCACAATGGCTGCGGGTTCAAAGTCAGACAGCGATTTAAACTCTAGATCAACACCAATTTCGGAGCCATCATCGGCCAAAGTGTTATCAACTTTAATATTCAACGTTGGGCTCATGCGCTTCAACACATCGTTAAAGTTGTCGCGGTCAATTTGAATAAAACGGCGATCTTTTAATGGCTTTAGTGCCTCTTTATTGTGGCCGGAAAAATCACCGACAACACCAACAACAAAAGGGAGCTCTTTTTTGACCACTGCACCTTCAGTTTCGACATCATAGGTAATGTGGACGCGAGGCTTCCTTACTCTTTTCAACTTATCATGGATACTCATCGAGAACTCCTTTCAGATTATTCTAGGTTTCGCTATCTTCGACTTTGATGCCTGACAACTTGAAGTAACCTGTGCGTGCATCATTGTCAGATATCAGTTCGTTAAGTAGTTCCGGCAGTGTTAATTCACTCCAGCGGATTACTTGCTCTATGGTGTAAGACATGGGCGAATGAGGCTCTGTCTTACGAAAAAAATCGGATATTTTTTGCAGCTGTTTTATGGCGTCTTGGCGTGAGTTAATGCTCGCCTGAATAACGTCTTTGCTGCCGCCAGAAGTGCTCTGTTCTTCGCTATCGGCTGCGTCGCTATCGCTTGCTTGCCCATCATCAGCAGCCGGTTCATCGACAGCATTTGCGGCTTCGATACGATCTCCAGCCAGGTGCTTGATAGCAGCTCTACATTGTTCGAGAGTTTTAGTGATGTAGCTGGTAGGTTGGGGCGAACCTACTTTCTCGTCCATGGCCTCACTTAGGTGCGTGAAAGCCTGTAAACAGTCATCAATTTCTTTATCAAGAGCAACAAAGTACTCGGTTGGAGTTTCTTTGACGGCGGTCGTGATTTGCTCTAGCGATACCGCACCTTCTTCAACTCGGCGCTCTCGCTTTTCTTCATCTAGACGCTCTAAATCAACAGCACGCTCATATTCCCATAACGAGAATGGACCTTGAGAGACTCCTTCGGTCATGGCGATGCTCTTCAATGGGATGATGAGTGCGCCTTCACTGTCAATACCATTGAGACCGACAATCGGTGCTACACGCTCTTCAATGTCATCTTCATCAGGAGTGGGGTAGAGGGTATCCCAATATAATTCGATCAGCTGTGCGGCAAGTTCAAAGCCATGACTTAAACCGGCAAAACCATGTAAGCGACAAAGCCCTTCTATGTACCAAGCGACTAGCTCTAAGTCCTTACACTGTTGTGAAAGGACGTCGGGGATTTGTTCAAGTAAGGGTCGCCAATCTCGCGCAACAGCGATAATACTTTCATCGTCAATGAGGGCATTGCGCTCATCCGCGCGCAGCGTGTTACGTAAGTCTTTTAACGTGTAGTACGTCGACGTCGGCGATACGTCCTCACGCGGGTCTATCCCGGTCGGCTGCTCGTCGCTGATAGCGTTAACAAGTGGTGATAAATCGAAAAGATCGGTCCCTGACATATACGCTCAAAATCCCTTGATTGCTTAACTTAATTGCGTCTTATGCATGATAAATAATAAATGTGCCTAAAACAAGGTTATATAGCACAAATGTGATTATTTATCTTTTGGCAATAGTTAAATATTAGAAGAGCGGTACGGTTTTGTCACCCTGATCGCACTGATTCGTCTCTTGTACATGATTTTCATTATTTTTCACTAAAATGCAGGTGACATTATCTTTCGCTCCTCGCACCAGCGCAGAGTGCATAAGTGCCATGCCGGCATCAATAATGTTCAGTGGTGATAATGAACTCTCTATTTCGAGATCAGAGACTTCTCCTGTGAGCCCGTCACTGCAGAGTAAGAACACATCTTTATCTTGTAACTTGCCTTGCATAACTTCTGGCTGTACTTCGGGGGCTACACCTACAGCGCGAGTAATGACATTCGACAGTGGGTGCACGGCAGCCTGTTCTTCGGTAATAACACCTTCATCGACTAGCTCATTCACTTGACTGTGGTCACGCGTTTGCTGCTCGAGTCGGTCGCGACGCAATAGGTAGCCGCGACTATCGCCCACCCATATGAAGTAATAGCTTTGTTCGTGAAGAAATAGCACCACCGCTGTCGAGCCCATGGTTTTACCATCCATATTTTCTTGGCTGTGCTGGTACAACTGAGTATTGGCGTCTTCTAATGCCGCGATGATGACATTACAATTGACGTTGCCACTACCTACACTATCGAGGTGGCGCTTTAATACATCAACAACTAGCTGACTGGCGTAATCGCCAGCGGCGTGGCCGCCCATACCGTCGGCGACGACCCAAACATTATGTTGTGGAAGCTCAACTAACGCATCCTCATTTATCTCTCGCACTACACCTCGATGGCTCTGCGCGTAACTGGTAATACTCATGCAGTTTCCCTGTCTAATTTTTGACTATGGTTCCAATCCCAGTGCTGCCATCGTCCATCAAGCATGGCGGAAAATTGGCTTATCGCCGGTAATCCGGGCGTAACCAGTAAGCAAGGCTCAACCAAACAGGAACCATGTGTCCACCATAGACAATAGTTCGCATATCGTGAGCTCAGTAAATTGTGTAATAAGGTGTTAGCGTCTGCACTGGGAGCAAGCATGACGCTTAACGACTCTTTGCTGGGATCGCCAGAGCGTGTCAGCAAAAGCTCTTCAATGTCTGCTTTAGGTTGCTGATATTGCTCATTAACTGATTTAAACCAGCTGGGCAAATCAACCGAGTCCTCTAGCACATTGAGCACCGCATCTTCGTACTCTTGCGTTGCAAAGTCATTGTTATAACAATCCAGCGGCTTACTGTTGGTAATGGCAGCGACGGTAAACGGGAAGTGACGCCCAACCGCATCAACACTGGGAATAAACGAGCCACACATAGCATTGGCCCCGCAGGCGCCGCTTGATAGGGCAAAGTGCCACACTGGAGAGGTGAGGTAACGCTCAGTCCACATATCACCAAGCTGCTCTTTACTTACCGCCACCACTGATTGTAACCACTCGTTCCAAGGTACCTGAAAACTACGCTCAAGTTGATGCGCGATAAAGTCCCCACGGGAGGGGACCTTTCCGCAATAGCCCATATTTACAGCTTGGTCGGACATCTGAAACTCTCTATGTTGGCACTCCAAAATGGGTGAATGGTGCTACTTGGTAGCAGTTGTACTTTAGCTTCGTTACCGCTTAAAGCGATATGTAACTGATGATCATCCTTAGTTTCTGGACGCTTCTGGCTCATATCGTCAAGCATTCTGAACAATGACCATTCACCCGAGTAGGTGGTATTCGTTGAGCGCCCGCCCTCTGGTGGTGTAAAGACGATGCGTGTTTCGCTTTCTGCACTGTCCCCTGGCCAGGTCATATTGACTACACGCAGCGGCCCATGACGATAGTTAAGCGCTTGCCCGTCTATTTCTAGGCGGAAGTTACTGACTTTTTTGTCCAGTGAGATAGGTTTCAACCCGAACTGTAGGCTGGGCTTATCACTGCCTCCGCTGAAAAATGCTTGGCGAATTTTCGAGGCCTGCTCAAACATCGCTAGGCTGCGTTGACTAACACCGATATCGCGCTCAAAGCGCCACGGAGAGGTACTGGTATCAACATTAGCTGCGAGGTAGCGCTTGAAGAATTTATCCAATGTACCATCTGGGCCGAAGAAGCGGCTGAAATCACGCATCCGTACTTCTTGCGAAGAAATAGGATTAAACGGATAGCGATCGGCGATGGCAACTCGGTACTCACGAACCACTTGCGAGCGCCAAATCTCATTTAAGTGCTGATTAGCGCTTGCCTTGGTAATGCGATCGGCATTATGAGTCATGCCTTCTAGCCAGTTATCAAACGGGTAGGGCAGAGAGCGGCTTTGTGAGCGCAGTGTCGCAATAAATTTCGGATCGGTATTACTGGCGACTTTAGTTTTAAAGCTTAGCTTTTGCTGATCGCCATTGGCGAGCTTATCAAGATAGCGATTAAGGCTACGCAGGTTGGTTTGGATATCTTCTAGCGAATCCGGGTCAACCTCAAGGATTTTCGCAAAGGCCTGTTCCACTTCAGCACCAGGGAGTTGCATCTCGATATCTGGCATTTCATTAGGCAGTAGGCGCTTTAATCGCGACGTTTTACTATGCAGTGCCACATCGGCGGCATTAGCCGCTACAGCCGCAGCTGCTTTTTGGTTTTTTGACACCGGCATTTTGGTGAGCGCGACATTTTTTTGCACGGCAGCAAGAATATTCTTAATGGGCGCTTCAGGACCAGAAAGTATTTCTGTAACGCGCACACCTTCTTCTGTGGTGCTGTAAGGGCGCAGCGTTAAGTCATCTAAGAACTCTTCCCAGTAGTAGATATAGTCGCGGAAATAACGATACTCCAAGTCTTTCTCTATACGTGCTTTGGCATCGTCACCGACTTCACTGAGATTATCACCATACACCCAACTATCATGCAGTAAGTTGCTCAATAGTTTCTTCTTCTCAATGTTAAAAATGCCATGGAAACCACTGTGGGTATAGAGCCCAGGAATCCCTGTATTTATGTCGCGACCACTTTTAAAGCTAAACGCATACATACTGTTGTAGCTGATCACATCACTGAGTTTGAAGTCGGCCACGCTAGAGTCGATGAAGTCGGTTTTTAAGCGTTGGTAGGCGCGATCAACCAAGGGGAGTTTAGTCAGCTCTACACGGGCATTTTTAACCGCAGCAAGGTCTTGGTCGACACCTTCAAAGCCTTCAGCTAAGAGCGTTGCGATATGAGAGTTAAGAGCTTGTCGGTCGGCAATATATGCATCGCCTGGCATCTCGCGTTCAATGTACGCGGCGAACCAAGCCTGAATATCCTCGGCCTTAAAGCGTTCTGGCATATACAGCATAAGATAAGCGCGTAAGGTTTCATACAGATATCCTAAGTGTTCTTTGTGCTCACTCATCTCTGTGGTCATCGCTTCGCCCATATAAGGCGCGAGGTGTGCGAATAGTGCCCGTTTATAGGCTTCAACCGATGGTTGTTTCAGATCGCTGCCTTTGTCATAGCCTACGGCTGATGGGTCTGCAAGCGGAATATGGTCGCTATATCCTGCAGGCAGGTCACGCAGGCGGTTTAGCGCTTTTGTGAGAGTGAGTAAATCGGTTTGTCCGTTTAGCCCGCCAGCCGTGAGCAGCTGATACTCATCAATAGCGCCTTGCGTTGACTTGATGAGTTCTTTGTTCCAAGAGTAGCTAAGATACCAGCTAATACTCAGCGCTAAAGTGGCACAAGCAGCGGTGGATATTGCACCAATACGCATCCACTTGTTCTGTTTATCGTGGTGGCGGTTAGTTGAGGCTAAGTTTTGCTCCGGAAAGACCACTTCCTCTAATAGTCGCTTAATGAAGAAGGCGCGGCTACTTTCACCGCCTGTGTTAGCACTGTAACCTTTCTTATGGGCCAACAAATCTTCAGGTACACCTTCTTGTGTCGCACTGGTTAGGTAAACGCCCCGTAAAATAGGCAGCTGCTCGTAGGCGTTAGGGGTGAAAATTTCCTTTAGGAAGGTGTCGGCGATGCCCTGCAGTACACGCAATTGACGAGGAAACTCAAAAATAATGCCACGACGTTTCGGGTCGCGCTCATGCATCAAGCGTTGGTTGAGCTTGGCTGCAAGGTTAGAAATAAGCGCATGGAATTCCCGGTTAAAGTGATTCACCGGTGCTTGTTCATTATCCGCTGTATTCAATTCAAAAGTGACACCTAGAACTTGTTCTGCTTCTTCTTCAGTTAAATACTCAAAGTATTCATTAAAGCCAGCAATCAAATCAGCTTTTGACAAAATAACGTACACAGGAAACGACATACCAAGCTGGTTTTGCAGTTCCTGCAAACGCTGTTTAATGGCGCGGGCGTGAAGATTTCGTTCGGTCTTGGTCTGGTGCATTAATTCGCTAATGCCCATGGAAATAACTACGCCGTTGATGGGGCGTAATGGTCTGTTTTTACGCAATAACCCCAAAAAACCTTGCCATGCACGAGCATCATGTCGGGCATGACTGTCTTGTGTGGTATAGCGTCCAGCGGTATCAATGAGCACGGCTTTATTGGTGAACCACCAATCACAGTTGCGAGTACCGCCAACCCCTTGGATCATGTCGATACCCATGGACTCACGCAGTGGGTAATCAAGGCCTGAGTTGTTAATGGCAGTGGTTTTACCTGAACCCGGTGGGCCAATCATAATATACCAAGGCAGCTGGTATACATTTTGGTTTTTGTATAGCTTTGCGGTTTTCAGCGTATCAATGGCATCACTCATACGCTTTTTCAGTGTGTCGATTTCCTCGTTCACATCACTGTTGGCGTCAGCATCTCCATCAATGAGCTCATTGGCCATTTGTTCATTGCGTTTGTTCTGTTTGACTCGTTTCGACCAAGTCACTAGCAACCACACGACGACAATGGATAAAATTAATACTAACCGCCATGCTGCTGAAGCCAAAGGAACGGCACCGGCGATGGCAATGAGTGGGCCGCCAAACCATATCAATAAGGCAAGCGCTAAAAAGCCCAAAGTTGTTACTACAACTCGAGATTTAAGTTTGTACGAGAGCAGCCTCGCTTTTTCTTTGATAGACACAATCTCTTCCTTGAAACTTAAAACAGCAGATCAATTTCAATACGGCGGTTTTTGGCTCGCTGTGCGGCGGTATCATTACTTTCAACTGGTTCCGCTTCGCCACGCCCCTCTGGCCATAAGCGGCCACTTAACGACGCATTTTGCGCCATTGCGTTGGCAACTTGCGTTGCTCGCGCCAATGATAAGTGCCAATTAGAGGGATATTCAGGCGTTGAAATCGGCGTGTTGTCGGTATGGCCGGTGATCAGCACTTTACCTTGTGTGCCTTCAAGGGCACGGGCAATTTTAGCAATAATCGGCTTCATATCAGCACGAACAATATTACTGCCGGAATCAAACAGCGACTCACTGGATATACGAATACGTACGCGATCAGATTGTGACGTAACACTGAGCACGCCACGTTGAATTTCTGTCTGCAACAACTGGTTCAGCACACTGGCTTCCATGCTATCACCAGTGGTTTGTTCGCCTAATTGATAGGGAACTAAGGCATCAAGCTCTGTGAAAACATTATCGGAGTAACGATTCAGTTGGTACGAAAAAAGGGTGTAAACTACCAGGGCGAGGGCAGCAAATAAGGTTAATATAACCCAGAGTGGAAATTGCTGGCGTAGCTCTAGGCCGTTAGCAATGCGTTTGCGCCAATTAATCGATAACTGGCTTGAACCAGTGCCACGGATCAGGCTTATCTCGCGATACAACTTATCACGGTAATCATCGACCGCAGATTGTCCCTGTGCACTGACACGATACTTGCCTTGGAACCCAAGATTCAAACAATAATATTGTAGTTCGAGTAGGTCGATATTATGACTCGACTGGCGCAGTGCCTCATCAAGTAAAGTGAAGAAGTACTCACCACCAAAGGTTTCCTTATGAAAGATGGATAGGAGACTTTCATTCACCCACACACTTTCGCTGCCCCACGGCGTATTGAGCACGGTCTCATCCAACAGCGCGCATACGCAATATCGTGCAGATTCAATAAGCTGGCTATCGAGGTGCTCATTACGCAAAGATTGTTCAAAATTCTTAACAGCATCAATGCTTTGTTGTTTAAGCTTGTCGACATCATCGCAATGACTCATGCGATTGATTGCCACTGTCAGCGAAAAAATATCAGCACCGTAATCGACTAGCTTGGACTGAAAAATGGGTGCGTTCCCTTGCACTCGAGCAACAGGCTTTGACTGGTTCACATTGACTACAGTCTTATCCCCGCTAGAGGTGTCTGCACTAGCCGCTGCGCCTGAAGCACCAGCACCTGCAGGAGCTGGCTCGCCATTATTTTGTGCCAGTCCTCTTCTTCCTGGACGGGGCTTTAAAATCGTCTTGTCCATGATGATTGTATCCTGTTGGTTAGTTATCCCTTAACGGCCCAAAGTGCCACTTGTAGTTCGGGGTAGTTGCCAGAAATATGCAGTGCAATACCACCACTACTGCTTAGCTTAAGCCAGTGCTCATTGCCTTTTTCCAGCTGGAAGTAATGGTAGCCAGCATGATAGGGTACCTGCCTAGGTGCGACAGGCAAGGTCGCAAGAGTAATTCCTGGGATTTGGTTATTCACTAAGTCGCGAATTGTCTCGACGCTACCTATTTTCGTCTGTGCGGGTAGACGCTGACGCACTTCTTCGTTAGGTAGGTTCGCTTTTACAGCCAGTATAAAGTGAGCATTATCAAGTAAAGACTTATCATTAATTGCGCCAAAATAAATACCAAACTTGCTTTTCTCAAGGGGTATTTCCAGTGCAGTTTGTTCAAGTACTTGGCTCAGCGTTTGGTTGATTAATACCATTAAATTGCCAAACACAGCAGTCAGCTCACTGTGGTTGTAATGGGGCAGCTCGGGAACTCGTTTATCACGGGTACTGAAGGTACTGAGCTCACCGACTAATTCAATCACCCGGTTATAAAGCATAAATGGATGTAACATATCCATATTTTCAAAGTTACTAAACACCGGTTGGTACTTGTTTAGCACTTGCAGCATCATAAAGTCAGCCACCGAAGTGGAACCTGCTTGCCCTTGAGTTAACCGCGCAGAAAGCGCTTCCGCACGCTGCTTAATCATGCCATGAATTTCGCGTACCACGCTGGTTAATGGCGCAACCGCTTTGGCATTCAAGGTAGGAGCAATAAACTTGCTATCAAGTTTAATGTTGCCCTCGTCGGATACTTCGATTACCCGTGCGATAGGCAAACAAATATAACCAGCTCGGTCATCGTTATGGCGTTTAAGTTGGCTATGCAGTGCGGCAATTTGCACTGATTCCTGAGCATCGCTGCCTAAGCTTACATCGGCGCAAGTATGGTCAGCGAAACGGTATCGGGTGATCATACCGTCACCATCAGCGCTGATATTTGTGCCATTGGTTTTATCACTGGCAATCGCCAAATAGATAACTTCGTCCCGTACTTCGCTGGTTAACGACAGTGCTTGTGGTAGCGGGTCGATCGTAGGCATATCAACGGCGGTGCCATCAGCTAGGGTGGCGGTCAGTTTGCTTAAACGAACTTGCCCTAAAGGTAGCAAGGATTGGTCTATTTCCAACGACACAGTCCCCCACGGGTAGTGGTGGACATGCTGGCTGCTGTGGTTGATCGCACGACGAATGCTGCGCTCAGCTTGCTGAAAATGTTGGGGACGTAAGAACATCCCCTCGGTCCATGCGATTGCGCTGTGGTCGCTCATGTAAATTCCCTCTTAGTGCTGTTTAGTCTTTGGCGTAAACAGCAATTTCCTCAACATTAACAGTTACATCATCATAGCCAGTTGGATCGGCCGCTAACACTGCACGCCAACGAGCTTGGTCAATATCGCGATAGGCTACAACAAAGCCGACATAGCGCGTATTTCTATCTAGCGACATCGGGTACTCAAGTTTGCTTCCAGGTTGCAGCTCTAACTCGTCCTTTTTTAACAGATCAGGGCCCAACACCGACTCAGGATCTTCATAAAGGGTGAAGAAATCTTGATTATCAAATACTGTCCGTGAACTCAGCTCAAAGATTTTAACCACAACAGGTGAAGGACGTTGATTAATATCTGGGTTGATATCAGCCGCGACATTAAAGGTGACGTCGGTGGAGGGCGGTACTATCTTATTCACCGCAGTACACGCACTCAGTGCTAAGGTAAAAATTACGACCAATACGGACAATAATTTGTTGTTCATGTTGTTTCCTCTAGGATAACTAATCTAAAGCGTTTTTAATTTACTATCGTAAGCTTTAACAAAATCATCAGCGAGCGCGCCACTGCCTTTGCGCTCAATTTCACTTTCCATGTCTTGGTGCATAGCGCTAAATAAACGCCAGCTTTTCGCTTCTAATTGATATGGTAAAACCTTTTTCAGACCGCCTTGTTCGTTTGCTTGGCTTTTCAGGCGATCTGGTGAAAGTGTATCGAGTAATCCTTCAATGGCCCCCACGGTCCCGGCCATCATTGCAGTATCGTGGTCGCGAGTGTCTTTAAACGCCTCGGCAATAGCTTGCTCAGCATTTAAAAAGCTGGCGCTATTTCGGGTGTATAAGTTCTGGATTACATCTTCTAAAGTTGCTGAAAACTTCAGTGGATTATTTTGTTGTGCTTGGAACATAGTGTGATTCAAGCGCAGTTGTTGTTTCACCGAGGAGCGTTGTCTAAGTGATTCAACTAAGCCCAACAATAGGAGTCGTAAACTCTCCCCCATCTGTTGCCACGTTTGTGCGTTGTTTAATTCATTCGCAAGCTGCGCGTCAACTTGCAAACCTTGCAAAAAAGCAGCTGCCAATTCACCTTGCCCTGCAGCTGCTGGAGCTTGAGCTGGCTGCGGCGCAGCCGAAGCTTGTGGTGCAGCTTGTTGTGGCGCTTTTGGCTCTGGGGTTGAAGCGATACTATGTTGCGTTTGCGCTGTTGGTGCCGGCGTAGGAGCAGGAGCTGGTTGTGGCTCTGGTTGAGCCGCAGGCGTTGCCTGACTCGCAGGGGACGCGCTCTCAGGTTGGCCGAATGCTAAGTCTAACCCCCAGTCTTCGGGAATGGTTTCGGCTGCGGATTGAGAGCCGGTTGCTGGGGCGCTCGCTGGTGTTTCTAGACCGGGCATCTGGAAAGATTGGTCAAGTTCGTTTGCGGATTGCATCTGCGTTGCAAACAAATCATCGTTATTAGAGCTCGCAGCAGGTGCAGCTTGCTGCGCAGGTATACTCGGCTGCGATGGCTGAGCTACTGGTGCGCTTTGCGCGGCGACGGCGCTTTGCGCCAGTTTAAATTCGATTTCATAATCGCCAATACTGAGCACATCACCGTCTTGCAACGCTTGTTGATTGCCTTTGCCTACAGGGGTCACACTGTGGTTAACAAATAGGCCGTTTGTTGATAAATCATGAACAACGAAGTTCGACCCAGAGCGCTCAATACGGCCATGGGTGCTGGAAATTATTTTCTCAGGATCTGGCAAGTGCCAGTCGCACTCCTGTGAACGACCAAATACCAAGCTATCTTGGGTGGTCTTTGATGTTTCTATTTCAGGGGATAGGCGGTGGTAGCTGATAACGTTAAAGGTCGCTTCCATTTGCTTTACTCTATTCCATAAGACGACGTTAATAGCTCACGAGGATAAATATTAAGTTAGATTTTGTCAATAAAAGTGACGGTATCTAATAGCGCTACATTTACTCCGGTGTGGCATAAGTTCAAGTAACCATTGTAGTGGCCTTAAGAGATTGTGGTGGTTTTTGCAATTATACTGATGGTTATACTATTGAACCGTATAAAAGGTCATTTAAACCGCAATCTGTTATAGCCTTTTATTTAATAATCTAATATATTAACGCTCAGTGAATGGATGAACGCATTAAAGGACAGCCAATATGGATGACAAGCCGCAAAATGCAAGCGAGCAAGATAAAACGCAAATCGCTGGTATCGCAAACTCAGGTAACGCCCCACAAAAGAATGCTCAAAGCGCCAACCTTCAGGGTTTGAAATTAGGTGCACGGTATCTGTTGGAGGAACTTGTCGGCCAAGGTGGTATGAGTGATATCTACCGCGCCAAAGACCTACACCTCTCAACCAGCGATGGTGAACATCACGTCGTTATTAAAGTGTTACAATCGCAGTTTGCAGAATCAGAGCAAGCATTGGCGCTGTTGAAAAAAGAAGCCCAGCGCTGTCAGCAATTATCGCATCCAAATATTGTCCGCGTTTATGATTGTGCAAGCGTGGCCGGGATTCACTACATCGTTATGGAGTGGATTGAGGGCGAGACACTTGAGCAAATTATCAAGCGTTCACGGCCAACGGGCATGAAATTTGCCAACGCCAAACCCATTCTCACGCAAATGATTGATGCGCTAATTTATGCGCACGCCCACGGTGTTGTGCACACCGACCTGAAGCCTTCCAATGTTATGGTCACCAGCCAAGGTGACGTAAAAATTCTAGATTTTGGTGTTGCTCGCGCCCATCGTGGCGATGATATTTACGCTTATCAAGGCGCTCAGGCAGAAGATGGTGTTGCCGGGTACACCCCAGCTTACGCCAGCGCATCGCAATTAGATGGCCAAGAGCCGACACCGCAAGATGATATTTTTTCGTTCGCGTGTATCGCCTATGAACTTATTTCGAGTAACCACCCTTATGACCGGGTTGCCGCCAATGAGGTGCCAGCGACTTATACTCTGAAAAAGCCAGCGTCGATGCCGATGCTACGTTGGGGCGCGCTGAAAAAAGCATTATCAATTTCGCAACCAGGGTTTAAAAGCTTTAGCGAACTCAAGTCGAAATTATTGACAGTCAACCACATGCCGGCAGTGGCTGCGGTGGCAACTGTAGCTGTAGTTGCTGGGTTAGGATTTACTTATCATACCCAAGCGCAAAGTGATTACGCTTTGTTGCAAGCTAAATACGACAATGCTGTTGCCAAAAATGAGCAACTTAACCAGTGGATGGGATGGGGGTCAAGTAACCTATTCAGTAAACTAGGTGAAATTCCGCCACAGTACCAAGTACTAAAACAAGGCTTGGTGGTTAAAAACCAGCCCCAGTTACTGGCACAGTTGGAGCAACAAGCGAAGTTAGCAGGGCAGAATAAAGAGCAAGAATACAAGAACTTCACTGCAATTATTAACGTGTACGATCAAGCCAAACCTCGTTTCCCTGACTCACTGGCGTTGGCTGAACTTATTCAAGATACGCGAACAGAGCAGCAATCGGTGCTCGACGGTGTGGTTGAAAAAATTGACTTGTTATTGAGTCAAGGACGTCTAACCGAGGGCGGTGACAATTCATTGGTTAAGCTTTCTGAAGATCTAGCCTTCATTGCCCCTGAATTTAATTATCAACCGATGGAAGCTGGAGTTACTTTATACCTTGAGCAATACCAAGCAGCCGTTGAAGCAGACGACGTTGCGACTTTAGATACCTTAGCCGAAGTCGGTGAGGCCGTATTTGCACAAAACCAGCAAATTGCGCAGTTATTGCAACAAGGTGAAGCGAAACGCGAAGCCATGACGGTGCTAGCACAGTACTTCAATAAACGTGAGAGTAACCCGGATACACCGTATCCTTACGAGGCTGCCACGGCGTATTACCAAGATCAGTTTGATGCTTGGGAAGTATCTATTACTAATATGGATGACCATAAAGAGCTGATTGCACTGGAAGAAGAAGTGAACACGTTGGCAGAAAAAGTGCCAGAAGATTTTCAGCCCATGGTAAAACTGAAGAAGTCGCTCGCTTCTGCATATTTGTCGAAGGCGCATGCATTAATGCAAAAGCGCATGTATCGTACAGCGCAGAAGCTAATAGAGCGAAGTGACTCGATTAACAAGTCACTCTCAGCTTACTTATAGGCGACGACCTTCTCCAGCATAACGGCCGGCGAGGATCTTTTCATAGATGTCGTCGGCTTTTTGCTTTGCCCGCTCAATTTCTTCAGGCTGCAATTTTTTCTCGTCGAGTTTGCGGCTGGTACTGGCATCGTCATTGCCATTGTATTCCGCGATGGTGTTCCAGATATAAGACTTTTCGATACTTTTAGCTACACCTAGGCCTTCATAGTACATTAGCGCAAGGTTAAACTGAGCCAAGGTATAATTTTGCGCTGCCGCTTTACGGTACCAATCGATTGCGCTTTGGTAATCTTTAATAACGCCTTCGCCATTGGTGTACATAACGCCAAGGTTAAATTGCGCAGCAGCCAGCCCTTTTTCGGCAGCCCCTTTGAATAAACTGACCGCCCGTTGCAAGTCTAGTTTTACTCCTCGGCCTTCTTGGTACATGACCGCCAAGGAAAACATCGCGTCTGCATAGTCTTTATCCACGGCCTGCTGATATAGCTGAGCAGCTTTACGTTGATTCTTGGCTACACCGTGGCCGCTTTCGTACATTTGTGCCAGTTGATAGATTCCAGGGGCATAGCCCATGTCTGCTAAATATTGAAACTCGCTGAGGGCGGTTTCAAAATCTCCCACATTGGCCGCAGCAATGCCTTCTTCTAACCCCGCATGTGCTGCGGGCGCGAGTGCAAGTGCACTGCTCAGTGTCAGTGCGCATAGTGTGTATCGCAACATCTGTGTTCTCCGCGTATGGCTCGTATCTTTATGATTCTAGCCTGTTTATTGGTATGGGTCCAAAGCTTAGCCATAAAAAAACCCAAGCAAGGCTTGGGTTTTTGGGGTCATATCTACCGTCACCGATATGAGCAATGTAGCAAGTAAAGTTTTCATCGCATTGAGTGCGTATGAACAAGACCTAGAGAAAGCAAAAGACTCTGTTTCGTCTTGTTGATAATGATTATTACTAGCATAGCTTAATGTGTCAAGTGCAAATGGGAATTATTATCAAATTAGTTTTTCTCCTTTTCTTAGCCTTTCAAAGCGAGGCACTTCCATGCTACAAAAGATAAAAATAAAGACACAGGAGTGAGGATATGAGTGATCAATACGCGGCACTACGCAGTAATGTGGGTTTATTAGGGCAGATGCTAGGACAAACCATTGCCCAGGCATTGGGTGATTCGGCTTTGGCCAAAGTTGAATCAATTCGTCAGTTGGCAAAAACTTCTCGCGGTGGCGATGAGCAGGCGCGTGAGGCGCTGATCAGCGAGTTACAATCCCTAAGCGACGATGAGTTACTGCTTGTTGTGCGCGCGTTCAATCAATTCCTCAACCTCGCTAATGTTGCTGAGCAGTACCATACTGTGTCGCGCTCGGGTAACCAGGGTTTTTGCGAACTTGACCCATTAAAGCAGACTTTGCTGCGCCTTAAGCAAAGCCATGTGCAAGAGCACACCATCAAAGAGGCAATCGCACGACTAGATATCAACTTGGTATTAACTGCGCACCCAACGGAAGTGACACGGCGCACACTGATTAACAAACATGTGCAATTAAGTGATTGCTTAAACCTGTTAGAGCTGGGCGACTTGCTGCCGCAGGAACAACAAAAACTCCACGCTCGCATGCGCCAACTAATAGCTCAGGCGTGGCATACCGATGAAATTCGTCAACAACGGCCAACGCCTTTGGATGAGGCGAAGTGGGGTTACGCAGTCATTGAAAATAGCCTGTGGCAAGCGGTGCCAGAATATGTGCGTGAGCTTGATGACACGCTGACTCAAGAGTTGGGTGTTGGTTTAGTCAGTGATGCTAAGCCGGTGCGTTTTACCTCATGGATGGGCGGCGACCGCGATGGCAACCCTTTTGTAACGTCGAGTGTGACACAGAGCGTACTCGACCATGGCCGGTGGATGGCATTGGACCTGTATATTAAAGACATCAACCTGCTGATCAGTGAATTATCGATGTTCGCCTGCGATGATGCTTTAGCTAAACAGGCTGAAGGAGCCCATGAACCCTATCGTGCCGTATTAAAGCAACTACGTGAAAAGCTGACACTCACTCACGAGTATCTCGAGGCCAAAATAACCGGGCAGTCGCCACGTGGCGAAAACATCATCACGGATATCACTCAGATAACGGATGTGTTAAAGGCCTGTGAGCGCTCGTTAGAGGCCAATAATATGGCCATCATCGCCCAGGGGCAGCTGCGCGATACGCTGATCCGCTGTCGGTGTTTTGGTTTGCAGCTCTCGCAATTGGATATCCGCCAAGACAGCGACAGACACGCACAGGTGCTTGGTGAGCTGACAGAGTACCTAGGCCTAGGTGATTACTGCCAGTGGGATGAGCAAGGTAAACAAGAGTTTCTCAAAGCAGAGTTGGCCAGCAAGCGGCCGTTATTACCTCGCAATTGGCAACCAAGCGAACAAAGCCAAGAGGTTCTCGACACCTTTAAAGTGATTGCCCAAAATCGCGCCGAAAACTTTGGCATTTACATTATTTCCATGGCTCGTCAGGCATCAGATGTGCTGGCAGTTAAGTTATTACTTCAAGAAGCAGGCTGTCAGTTTAACATGCCGGTTGCACCTTTGTTTGAAACTCTGGATGACCTCAACCGTGCGCCTGAAGTGATGCAGGCTTTATATAGCGATGATGTGTATCGCCAACATCTAGGCACTCATCAGTATGTGATGATTGGCTATTCAGATTCAGCCAAAGATGCAGGGATGATGGCCGCTGGCTGGGCACAATATAGTGCTATGGAGTCCTTGGTGCAGCTTAGTGAGGAGCAGGGCATTGAGCTCGTGCTATTTCACGGGCGCGGCGGTACTGTTGGTAGGGGAGGAGCCCCAGCTGCGCAAGCGTTGCGCTCGCAACCTCCAGGGAGTTTGAAAAATGGCCTGCGCGTGACTGAGCAAGGTGAGATGATCCGCTTCAAGTTCGGACTGGCCAGTGTCGCAAAGCAAAGTCTGCATTTATATGCCAGCGCAGTACTTGAGGGGAACCTGCTGCCACCCCCAGAGCCTGAGCCTAAGTGGCGCGACGTTATGGCTAAAATTAGCGACGCATCGTGCCAGCATTATCGTGCGACTGTGCGCGAGAACCCTGAATTTGTACCTTACTTTCGCAGTGCCACACCAGAGCAAGAGTTGGGTAAGTTGCCATTGGGATCGCGGCCTTCTAAGCGCAACCCTAATGGTGGGGTGGAAAGCTTAAGGGCCATTCCTTGGATCTTTGCTTGGTCGCAAAACCGCCTGATGCTGCCTGCTTGGTTGGGGGCCTATCAAGGTTTAGGAGCGGCGATTAGTGAATACGGTGAACATACGTTACAGCTTATGAGTCAGCAGTGGCCGTTCTTTCGCACCCGATTAGAGATGTTGGAAATGGTATTCTGTAAGGCAGACAGTTGGCTTAGTGCGCATTATGATCAGCACTTAGTGGCGCCGCAGTTACAGCACTTTGGCGAACGTTTACGCCAAGAGTTAGCGCAATCAGTGGCGCTGATCAAAGAACTAAGCCCAGAGCACACTTTATTAGGGCATCAGCCTTGGGTGCGTGAGTCTATTGCATTGCGCAATCCCTATACAGATCCGCTTAATGTCCTGCAGGTAGAGCTATTGAAACGAGCCCGTACCAATAGCTCACAGGCATTAGATAAAGCCTTAATGGTTACCATGGCTGGGATCGCAGCGGGTATGCGCAATACCGGTTAATTAGGTCTAGGGCGGTGTATCAGCCGCCTGGCATCTGAACCTCGCCATTGTGGTAAGTGGCCATCATTCACACCCAATAAAATGCGATGAGCGATCATCAAAGAGGCTACTTGCCTTGTGCAAATAACGCGGGTGCTCAACAGCGCAGAAATAGGGTAATGAGAGATAGGCCAAGATCGTAAAATAAGGCTTGTTATATACACCAGTTTTTGGCTCGAATAAGTAGAAATTAAAGTTAACCCTATGAAAGTGTTGAAGTTCGATATTTATATATCGTGCCATTTTATGCTCGGATATCTCAATACTCGTTTTTAACAAACTAATACTGCTTAGACATTACCAATCCACTCTGGTAAATTTATGAATTACTTATAAATATAAAGTGTGCGGCTAGCTCTTTGTTATTTGAATTTTGGCTTAACCCGAAATGCACGCTAATAAGCTGTTAAGTAGCCAAGGAAAGTACGGCGTTTAAATGACCTACGAAGAATTTTATTACAGCATTGATTGCAGGTTTCCTTATCATCAAGAATGCGAGTGGAAGCGAATCATTGATCAATCAATTGAAATAGGTGAGGACGCGCCTTTTCTCGTGCTTCATGAAATTTGCAGAGTTCCTGCTTCGGAGAAGCTGGAACAAGCAAAACATTTAGAAATGTATAAATATTGGAAGCAATCGTTTGCCAGCCCAGTGCAGGACATCGTTGAAGCAGCTTCTCTTTCTTACATCAACAAAACTGAGATAACAGACTCCCAAGCACTCGATATAATGGAAAAACTTTCAGCGTTTCCTAAATCTTATAACGCGCTTCAAGTTGTTTTGTTTGCGTGTCCAGACGATGATGAACTCGTCGACGAAAAATATGAAAATATTGTAGCTGTGTGGAAATCGGCTTCTTAACAAGTTACTTAAAAGGACGCATAAATGCTTGGCTTGTGCTCCTTCGTCGCTAATTTTAGCCAAGCATTTATGCACACATTAGTAAGGCGTTATATGCCATGAATAGAATCGACGCCATCACGAAGATTAAGGCCTCTTTGAAAAGCTGTGAACCTCTAGTTATTACTCCTAAAGGAAGGAGCTATGAGGAGTATGTCAAACAGCTTTCGGAACAGTTGCTTGAATCTGTCATTGACCCAGTTTTAGTTGAAGTTACTTCGACAATAATTGTTGGTGGTGGTTTCGAATCATATAAATCCGCGACCGTTTGGGGAATAGCTAGAATTGGCATTAATTGGTTAATAACAATTAAGGGGGAGCCGGAGTTTGCGCTTGCATTTGGAGTGGAGCCTTTAGACTTGAAAATGCATGGTTGCTCTTCAAGCGATGTTTTAGCGGAATGGTGCAGCTAGGCATATAACAAGCTGTTGAATAATGGACAAAATTCAGTTGGCTGATTTCGCTCCGCTCAAGATTATGGCCAACTAAATTTTGCACATTGACAGGGCGTTATAAGGCATATATGAATCGGCTAATAATTTACATTCTGCTTATTACACCAACATTTGTTAATGCAAGTGGCTTAAAACCAGATGCTTACTTTGGTGAATACTGTGTTGTTAAAATGCAGAACTACTATGGCGGATTAAGCTCCGAAGAAGAAGCTTCTCGGTTCTTAGGAAAAAGGTAATAATCAAAAAGTCTGAATTTAGAGGGTTAACAGTGGTTGCTGAAAACCCTGAGTATGCAATTGAAGAAATAGATGACTGGTCTAAGGTAAATACAACATTTCATGGTTTGTACTTAGATCGGGGAAAGCATAATCAATTAGTTATCTACCCAGATTCAAAAAAAAAGAATAAGTTCTGGGCCGAAATTATCAATTCTGAATTATTAGTAACCGTTTATGACGGTTATCTGTATGAATTAAAAAAGGATTGTGTAAAAGCCTTATAACAAGGCAATTATGCGTGTGACGTTTAAAGCCTGGCTGGCGCTCATTCTTCGCTAATTTTAGCCAAGCATTTATACGCCCCATATTGCGGCGTTATATACCTAGGGATAGCCTGAGTGAAATGGATGCATTGAGCAAGCTTCAAGAAAAAAATAAAATCCACTCTAAGCTTCAGCGTAATACTAGCTGGAACATTGTTTGGATGCTTTGTCTATTGAGCCCTTTGCTATTCAGCAATGGCTACGAATTTTATTTTTCATTTATACGAAATACCGAATTTGAGTCTATTCACCCAGCTATAGTTTTAGTCGGCTCGCTAGGTTTTGGTTTACCGTTAGCAGCTATGGGCGGCCTTATGCTTTTTAGGCGTATCATAAAATTGCTTTTGCTAATTGCTGCAGAGTCATGGTTCATTTGGTTTTGGGTTGTTTCTGAATTATCGTGCTTAGCGTTTTTGCCACTAATTCCTGCTTTTGTCATTTTGCAAACTCAGTTACCCAAAATAAGGGCTGGTAAGTAAACGGTATTAAACAAGCTGTTTATGGAATGGGCGTCTTAATGCTTAGCTGACGCTCATTCTTCGCGATTATAGTCAAGCTTAATTCGCCTTATAACAGGGCGTTGATTTTATAAATGTATTCATTTCAAAAACACTTAATAAGGAGATTATGAATGTTTTCACCAACAGAGAAAGTTAATTTGCGAGCAAAAATGGAGAAATACGAAGGCAAAATTAACCATATGTATTTAGACTCGAAAGGCTATGTTACGGTGGGTGTTGGGCATCTAATTAAAGATCTAGCTAGTGCACAAAAGTTGAGCTTTAAAAAGAGTAATAATATGCCTGCCACAAAAGATGAAATTAAGGCTGATTATGAAGCGGTGAAGAAACAACCAAAAAACCGTTTGGCTTTTAGTTACAAAAGGTACGTAAAACTCAAGCTATCTGATTTAGATATAAACACTCTAACTAATAAACATATCGATAGCTTTGAAAGTGAGCTAAAAAGGATATTTCCTGACTTTTCGACGTATCCAAGTGAAGCAAGGCTAGCACTGTTTGATATTATTTTTAATGTTGGGATGACCGACTTTAACAGTGAGTGGCCGAGATTGAAGAAAGCAGTGAAAGCGAAGGATTGGTCCGAGGCCGCAAAAGAATCAAACAGAAAACCTCCCATTTCGGCAGAAAGAAATAAGTACGTGAGAGATTTATTTGAGAAAGCGGCGGCCAATGTTAAAAACCCGGCCAAACCATAAAACTCGGAGGCGTTATGAGACTTTCATTATTCAAATTCATGTGTATTTCATTTGTTTTTCTATGTTTTATTGGGATGGTAGGTTGTGTCAGCAACAAGTCTAATGGAGCTAAAACGAGCATTCCCGTTCGTTGGAGCTCAGGCTATACAATGCCGGCGCTTCTAGCGTCATCAGGTATATCGGTCAACAATATCGACGATTTATCAGAGCTAATTACTTCTTCTTGGTATGCAGAAGTGGATGTCAAACAAACAAAAGTCGGAAGGTCCGTGTTCAATTCTTGTATGGATTACTTTGATAAAGCTGGGCCTTCAACTCGCACAATAAGAGACCATGAGATGAGTGCCTATCTCGAGTTTAAAATTATGTGTGAAGCGACACGGCTATTAATAAATGCAAGTAACTCTAAAGAGAGTTTTTTACCAGAAATTATTCTCAATAAAGATGTACCTAAAATTTTTCCGAAAGCAATTGCTTTGCAAATATCGACAGAGGAATCAAGGCAAACTTCCCAGACCGCTATGGTGAGAACATGGGCAGATGTTACACCTATGATTAGAGTTGAAACTCATTCAAAAACGAAGTCAACCTACTTTCACGAAGGAGGATATCAAGAGGTTGAAATACTGGGGTATGGGGATGATAACAATGACGACGTTGAGGATGTCTTCATTGTTGTACGTGATTATGTAACAGGAGGAAATTACTTTAATATTCGCTTGTTTGTTTTGTCGGTAGACTCCAAGGGAGACTGGGAGTTGATTAAAGAAATTTAAAGCCCTTTGCGTCAGAAAGCGGAAGTAAATCAATTTAACAATGCGCTGCACTTGCAATATATCTGTGAGAGCAGCGCTGCGTTCCTTTAGGAATCACCATGAAAGATAGTTGGACAGAAGAGGAGCTAGAAGCAGCGGTAGAAGCATATGTTCAGATGCATTCTGAGCAAGCTAATGGGGAGCCATTTGTTAAAACGAGAACCTATTCTGAACTCGCTAACCGATTTGGCCGTACTGAGAAATCATTCGAATATCGAATGCAGAATATCTCCTATGTCTACTCGCTTATGGGTCGCGAATGGGTCTCTGGTTTGAAACCAGCGAAAAATGTTGGACCCAAAAATGCTGCAGTTATCGAAAGACTAATTTCTGAAACTGAGGGGCAAATTCTACCGAAAGTTGCTGAGTTTGAAACACAGGTTATCTGTCATAAATATAAGGCAAATCTGCCGAAGCCAGATGGCATCAAAGAACCTGAAAAAACATATACACAAGTAACGAACTTCAATAGAGATCCCAAAGTAAAAGCATGGGTTCTTAAAGAAGCAACTGGCAAATGTGAGTGCTGTGGCTCTGACGCACCATTTAAAACCGCAGAAGGAGAGCCTTTCTTAGAAGTTCATCACCTTCGCCGTTTAGTTGATGGTGGCTCAGATACCGTTTCAAATGCGGTGGCTTTATGCTCAAATTGTCATAGAGAAATGCACTACGGAGTCAATAAATCCACTCTGGTTGATTCAATGTACAGCAAGTTATCGAGGCTTGTGTATGAGTAAAAGATGTGTATCAAGTTAATTAACTTCGCGCCTACGATTGCGAAGTCTCCTTCGTCATGTCGGGTCCACAGAAGCCATGCAACTATCGGTAGTTCTAAGTATGTTTGAGCCCTTTATTCCTGATAATTTCGAGGCGCCTAAGCGTTTTGACACTGAATCTTTTCATTTTAGCGTGCTTGAAGAGGCGGTTGCTGACTTAGACTTTGACGCTGTGATGTCCAGTCAGCAAAGGCTGCAAGGAGTTTTTGGGCCAGATTCCGAATGGCCTAAGCCATCAATGACTCTCGAAGAGAACACTGAAAGCCTGAAGGTTCATAAACGAGAGTTTGAATCGCGAGTAGCGTTTGCTTATTCAGTGTTCAATAACTCAAACGATAAATGCCTCGGTTCTGTTTACATAGACCCTAGCCAGTCACCCAAATATGATTGTGAAGTATATTTGTGGGTTAGAGACGATGCTATCGCTCTAGACACAGCGCTTTACCACACGGTCTTTGATTGGCTAAAAAAAGATTGGCCATTTTCAAAAGTTGCATTCCCTGGTCGAAGCATTTCATGGGCAGATTGGGTGGTTACGTTGAAAGTTACCTAACATAAACCAATGATGTATGAAACGAATAAAGCGTGTCTGGTGCTGATCTTTCGCTATTTTTAGCCAAGCTTAATGTGCTCCATAGTGAAGCATCATCTACCTAGGAAAGCATGAAACGTCTATTCATCATTTTATTAAGCTTGGATCTAATTGGTTGTATGGATGATAGGTCTCTATGAGGAAAAGTTGAGGCGTCTGCAAACAGTAAAACGAATTTCGGTGTTAGCGATGATAACGGGTCAAAGCGGATCACAGCGTAGAGTGGTGATTATTCAGTTTAGTTGAATAAAAGCTCTAATTTACGTATTATGGCCTGCTCAGAATAAAGGCACGGTGCTCGAAAGAGTTTCCACGCAAAGCTCCAGGTCTAAGGTCAATACATTGGCTATGATGGCTGAGCCGCTTCCACTTTTGCCCTCCTAGTGCAAACGAACTTGTGCCTTTGTTGTATCTGTATTTATTAGAGAGAACGACATGGCCAACTCTGTTGTTGCGAGTTTAAGTTATTGCGCTGAAGAAAACATTGTCTGCGCAACCATGCGCGGTAAAGCGCAATCAATTGATGTGTTAAATAACGCCAACGCCATTATTGAATTCGCCAATAGTTACAATGCGAAAGCGGTGTTAATTGATGTACGCGAATTTGAACATGCTTATGCTAAGGATGAGTTCATTGATGTGTGCAACAAGCTAGCGCCATTGCTCGGCCAGTTTATTATCGCTCGCGTGGTTAGTTATCAGGGTTTTATGCATGAACTGGTGACGCAAAAAGTACGAGAGCTTGGGGTCAGGGTGAAAAACTTTGATTGCCAGGAGCAGGCACGTAATTGGTTGCGCCCACTTTCGTGCTAGGTTAGTATCCCAAGCCCAAAAAATAACAACAGGCCTGAACATGCAGGTTACAGGGTTACTCGCAGAACTAAAACGCCAAGGCGGTATCGCCTCTGAGCAGCAATTCAAAGAACTTCAGCAGGAGCTGGGCTCCTCTTTTAAAGACACCATCAATTGGCTGCTAGCGCAAACCCAAACATGGGCGGTGGCGCCCATTTCGTCATTTCATGTCGCCGCGCTTGTTAAGGCAAAAAATAGCCAAGGTGACGTGTTTTATGCAGTCGGTGTAAATGTTGAGCTAGCAGGCTTGGGGTTAGAGGTATCCACCCATGCAGAGCAGTGCGCATTGCATAATGCCTGGCTACACGGCGCGACAGAGATTGAGCACATCTATATCAGCGCCGCACCATGCGGGCATTGCCGTCAATTTATTAACGAGTTCAAAGGTGCGAAGAACATCGCTATAACCATAGGTGATAAGTCAACGACCTTGAACGAATTGTTGCCTCAAGCCTTTGGTCCAGTTGATTTGGGGGTAGAGCAGCCTTTGCTGGGCAGTGCTGCTCGCCATCATGATGATAGCCGCTCATTACACCACCATTTTGCGCAAAGCTATGCCCCTTACAGTGGTGGTAAGGCGGCGGTAGCCATTGAATATGCCGGCGCAACCTATTTTGGCCGCTATATGGAGAATGCCGCGTTTAATCCTAGTTTTTCACCCATGCAAGCGGCGCTAAGCCAAATTGTGTTGGCCAATCAAGAAATCGATTTTAGTGCTATTACAGCGGTGACTTTATTGGAGCAGCGGGCGGGCAAATCACACCTTGGAGCAAGCAAAACAGTATTAGCTCAACTTGCTCCGCACGCGCAATTTAATTACGAATTACTAAGCAGCAGCTGTGCTCCCGCAATAACCTGATCTATCGCATTTTGTTCAACAGCCGAGATATCCACGTCGGGTATCTCGTTTTCACAGCGATTGACTAATACTCCGGCGATGCACGCTGAGCGCAGCCCTAATGCGCTACACATGGTCAGTAAGGTGGCAGACTCCATTTCATAATTCATCACGTTAAGCGCTTGCCACTGCTGCATGGACCCTTGAAGGTGGGTGGGAACATAACCACTGTGGGTGTCATAACGCTCTTGCCCAGGGTAAAAGGTATCACTGGATGCGGTAATGCCAACGTGATGAGTGATATCGCTATCCTGACATGCTTTCACTAGGGCGGCGGTGGCTTCAAAGTTGGCCACTGCGGGGTAGTTGGGCGGCGCAAAGTGGTGCGACGCTCCATCTAAACGCACAGAGGCTTGGGTGATCAATAAATCTCCCACGGCAATGTGCGGCTGAATGGCTCCTGTGGTCCCCACCCGTAAAAAGGTATCTACGCCTAGCTGCGCGAGTTCCTCAACGGCGATGGACGTAGAAGGTCCACCAATACCGGTTGAGCACACCACCACAGATTGGCCCGCTAACTGACCTAAATAAACGTGAAATTCGCGATGCTTAGCAAGACAGCGCGATTGCTCAAGCTGCTCTGCAATAACGCCTGCTCGCTCAGGAGCGCCGGGGATAATGGCCAAGGTTGCCCCTGCAATGTCTTCTTTAGTGATGCCAAGGTGAAACATTTTTTTCATGTAAGCCTCTGATTTATCTTACGCATAATAGTGCCTTTAAAGGTGCCATGCTGCGGTGTTGCGGTCCATGCCAATAAGGACAAATGTCCGATACAAGTGATCCCCTAGCTTGCGAACTGAGTAGATCTCAACTAGATGTTAATTGAATGTATCATAGGAGATAAATTATGGGGCTTTCTTCTAGTGCTTCGAGCCGCAGTGAATTTGCTCGTTGCTTCGAGTGTAACAAGGTGAGCGTCTTTGCTCCTTTACATTGGTTAGCGTTAGCGTTTAAAGATATGGCTCGGGCACCGCTGTTGAGCTTAGTCTATGGTTTAGTGTTTACCGCTATTCCCGCTGCGCTGTTGTTTTTTGTTTATTCTAGTCAGTCGCATTTGGTCATTTTGCCTGCTGCTGTCGCCTTTGCCCTCGTTGGACCAGCCTTTGCGGCCGGCCTCTACGATGTGGCGTGGGAGCTAGAAAAAGGGCACACCCCAACATTTCGCCATAGCCTCAAATCAATGTTTCGTAACCCCGCAGGGGAATGGGGCTTTGCCGTACTCTTGATGGTGGTCATGATAGTGTGGATGCGCTTGGCCGCTTTGGTGCATGCGCTTTATCCCAACACCGTTAACCCCACATTGGAAGAGCTGAGCGCGTTTCTAACCTTAGGCTCTATTATTGGCGGCGTGCTGCTGGTAAGTGTATTCGCCATCTCTGCATTTACTCCGCAAATTATGATGGAACGTCGCGTTGATATTATGACTGCGGTGGTGAGCTCAATGAATGCAGTGCGAAACAATGTGGGTGCAATGGTGGTGTGGTGCGCCTGTATTGTCTCTTTGGTTTTGCTTGGCTTTATCACCGGTACTGCGGGCTTTATAGTCATTATGCCTCTGCTCAGTTATGCCAGTTGGCACGGCTATATCGCTATTATTAAAACCAAGCGTCCGCGTAGCTACGAGTAACTTTCTGGCTGGCTTATGCAGCTTTTATGCATAGCCAGTCACGCCTTTGCTTGCGGCCCCTCCACGTCAGTTTGACTTCTTCACTCAGCTTGTATATTAATCGTTTACCTTGGGTGCTAAGGTGTATATAGATACTAAATAAGCCTTTTAAAAACATAATGTTATGTTTTGCAGGTGACTTGGTGTCGAGGTACAGATTACACAGAATAAGATAACAACGTACAGCAACACGATTTTTCTGCATGCACCATATAATTGCATAACTATTGAGGAGAGAGCATGACTGCTAAGTGGCAAGATTTTCAAGAAAAAGTTGAGCACTGCTTGTGCCCGCCAGGTAACGGTGTATTTACTGTTAACACCGCCAAAGAGCGCAAAGCGGCCCTGCATCACAAGCTCTACGGTCAAACTGAAAACATTGAACCACTGTGGAAATCATCCCTTCAAGATTTACCCACTAGCGAGCACAAAGCAGTTATGCTGGGGATTAGCTCTGATTGTGGTGGCGGTATTTTACGTGGTGCGAACTGGGGCCCGTTATTCCTTCGTAGTACATTAATTGAACAGCAACCGCAAGCGAAAGCGTTCGATATCGGTGATGTTCGTGTGATCCCACACTTATTACATGATAAGTACCTCAACGAAGGCACTATCAGCAACTGTCAAAAAGCCTTGTACGCAAACGAGCAGAGCGACTACCATGTTAGCCCGCTATCCATCACCGAAGATGTATGCACTGATTTTTATGCAAACTTCCCCGAAAAAGGCATTTTTGGTATCGGTGGTGACCATTCAATCAGTTACCCGCTGACTAAAGCGTATCTTAAAGCCAAGCGAGAGCAGGGCAAGAAAGTGGCTATCATCCATTTTGATGCGCACACCGATTTGCTCGTGGAGCGTTTGGGCATTGACTTATGCTTTGGCTCTTGGTGTACGCATATTCTAGAATTCTTGCCGAGCCCTGCGCATTTAATTCAGTTTGGTATTCGCTCAAGCGGTAAGCCGAAAGAGCATTGGGAGTCTACCTTTGGTGTGAAGCAACACTGGGCCCACGAAATCAATGAACGTGGTTGTGAAGCCGTTATTGCCGAAGTACTTCAGCAACTGCGCAATGATGGTGTTGACGAGCTGTATGTAAGCTTTGATATTGACGCTTTGGACGCTGAGTTTGCCTCGGCCACCGGCACACCCGAAGACGACGGCTTGAATCCACAACAAGCACTCACTATTCTCGGCGCACTGGCTGATGAGTTTCCAATAACGGGTGCCGACATGATGGAAATCGCTCCTTTCACCGACAGTTCACTGGAAGGCAAAAGCAGCTCAGAGACGACCTTGCGCGAAGGGGCTAAAATCTCAGCGTTCTTGCTTCAAGCAATGAACAAGTAAGGCTCCACTTCTGCCAGTAACCAAAAAAAGCGCCTTTCGGCGCTTTTTTCATTGTTGATAAGCGCTTCTTTGGCTATTCAAAACGGCCTTTGCGTATCAGCTCACCATCGGCCATCATGCATTGACCGCGCACGAACACCCACCGTGGCAACAGTGAAGTGCTATCAAGCAACACTAAATCAGCACACGCCCCCGCTGCCAGCGTACCTTTTTGTATTCCCAGTACGTTCGCAGGGTTGCTGGTTATCGCTCGTAATGCATCGGCAAACGCCACCTTATGCTCTTTGACTGCTTCAATAAATGCCAGTAATAACGAGCGCTCATGCCCGACCTCAAGACCCACCAAATGGTTGTTCTCATCAAACACTGGCAAGCTAGCGTGGCCATCAGAACTCATCGTTAAACGAGTTTTTTCAACACCCTTGGCTAAGCATTGTGCCAAAGCGCGCGCCGCACTGACTTCGCCATGTGCTAAGTCATAGTCGGTGGTGCTGGTGGTGAAATCTATCCAGCCACCGGCATTGGCAAAGGCGATACCGGCGTCAAGCAGCTGCTGGTTGCGATTCATATGGGTGGGGTAGAAGCGGTTTAATGGTACATCATAGTGGGCAGCCACCTCATGCAGGAGCGCTAAATGACTGTCACTAGGGCCGACATGAATACTAATCGTGCCGCGCTTATTACTTAGCATACCTGCAACCCGAGCATATGCTGCCAGCTCACTAAGCTGCTTCGCATCCAGCTGAGAGCCGCGATGATCGCTAATAGCGACTTCACCGACACCGATGACTTCATCAATGAACATAATGTCTTTTTCAATACTGCCGGTGAGCGAGGGCGCTGGCAGATGATACGCACCGGTATAGCAATAGGCATTGAGCCCTTCTTCTTTGAGTCCTTTAGCCTTAGCCAGCAAATTACTGTGTGTGCGGCCGATTGAATCAGTGCCAAGGGCGCCAACAACCGTGGTGATCCCGGCGGTTATCGCATCACTGAGCATCATTTCCGGCGTGCGACTGGCGAAACCGTCTTCACCGCCACCGCCACAAATATGCACTAATGAATCAACAAAGCCGGGCACGGCAATCAGCGTGCTGCCATCTATGACTGTTTGCTGCAGGGAGCTGGTGAACGTGAGATCAGGGTCTATACCGAGAATATGCTCGCCGCCCAAGGCGATAGTTTGTTGCCCTATAGGGTCGGGGTTGTAAGTAGTAACGTTGTTAATAAGTGTGATCATAATGACTTAACTGTATTGCATAAATTGAGCGCCGATAACAAAAGCGCTGGCGAGGGCAAATAGCGCAAGCTGCAGGCGCCAAATAAATAGAAACCATTGGCCCCACTCTAACTTCACCACGCCCAAACAACCAATCAGGCTTGCTGAGGTGGGAATAATGATATTGGTCAGGCCGTCACCGAGCTGGAAGGCGAGTACCACGGTTTGCCGACCAACATTAAGCAAGTCACCCAAAGGCGCCATAATCGGCATGGTGATCGCAGCTTGCCCCGAACCTGAGGAGACAAAGAAGTTAAATAAGCTTTGAAACACCAACATACTCCATGCTGCCAGCGCTTCGGGCATGCCGTGTAAGAGGGTGGCGCTGTAATATAAAAGCGTGTTTAACACCGAAGGCTCACTGAGCTCATTGCCACCGAGTAAAAGCACGATGCCTTTGGCCAAAGCGACCAATAACGCGGCCGGTAGCAGCTCTTGTGCTCCTTGCGTAAACATCTCTGCACTGCGCGAAAACGAGGTGCGATACATGAACTTGGCAACAATGGCGCTTAACACCGCCAAAGTAAAAAATTGGCCAGCAAGTTGCGGAATGTAATACTGGTGCAAGGTCACTCCCCAAATCACCCAGGCAATGACACCGGCAAACAGCAATAATAGTGTTTTATCAGCTCGACAAAGAGGCGCATAACTTGTGCTCGGCGCAGGTTCAGCGGGTAATGCGCGACTGTGTTTTGCATAGCGATAGGTGTAGGTCATGCCCAGCAATGTAAAACACACCCAAGCGAACATCCGCAAGGGGGCACCGGAGAACACGCCGAGTTCAGCAATGGACTGAGCAATGGCGATACTAAATGGGTTCATCCATGAGCTCGCAAACCCGATTTGTGTTGCCACATAGGTCACTAACACTGTGGTTTGAGCGTTGTAGCCTAGCTGCTTCATAATTGGCAGCAGCACGACACAAAAGGCGATTGCCTCTTCACCCATGCCAAATATGGCGCCGCCAAGAGAAAACAATGTAAACAGCACAGGAATAAATAGCCATTGTAGCTTTTGAGTGCGGCCGATCAGTGCTAAAACAGCGCGGTTTATAGCGCCGGTGTGCATCAGAACCGAAAACGCTCCGCCGGTAATAAGAATAAATGCCATGACGCCAATGGTAGCGCCAAATTTATCGCCAGCAACGAGCCCTTCGAATAGTACATTCACAAAGCCGACTTCGCCGTTACTTGCAAATAACGGCAATTGCAGCTGCGTTTGTTGTTGTTGAAATTGCGCCAAGCTGACCGTAGTTTGCTGAGCGTCCATAGCAAACCAGCCAGGTTGCACAAACCAGGTACTGGCATAGGCAAGTAAGGCCACCGACATCAAAATAACGCTGGCACTGGGCAAAGAAAAACGCGTGTGATTAGTCATGAGTCTTCACTTATAAAAGGACAAAGGGGCGCACGGCCCCTTATTGATTCTTGGGCGCTGACCATTAAAAGCGGTAGGTCATGCCCACACGATAGGTAGCGCCAAGGGCGTTATGATTTATTGCATCAAAACCTCGGGCAGAGCCATATGCTGTGGGCGGCTCTTCATCTGTGAGGTTGTCGATATTAACGCGTAGGGTGAGCGCGTTGCTCAGCTCATAGCCAGCAGAGAGATCCCACACTAACCATGAGTCGACCTCTCGCTCACCTTGCGCATCGAGCGCGCCAAGCGCCTCCAACTCGTCAATTTCACGACCCCTCAGGCCATCGATATCGTCGCTGTAGCTGTCAGTATAGTTGGCCCCTATAACGATATAGTAATTGTCGCTATCCCAAGCTAAGCTGACGCGGCCCACATTCTCGGGGTAACGATAACTACCCACTAAAGATTCAATGGCATCGGAGCCTGGGCGGTTACGTTCGTATTCGAGATAATGAGTGGCGTCAAAACGCAGCGTCAAATCTCCTTGGGCCAGTGCAAAGCGATGATCAAATTTGATATCCACGCCTTGTAAATCTTGGCTGCCGGTATTTTCTAAGGGGATCACATGATCGCGAGATAAAGGCAGGTATAACTCACTGTCACGGGGGTCAAAAGCGGCAATATAATTGTCAAGAATCTCAGAGAGATCAGCGCCCTGTTGCTCAATGCTGAGCCCTTGTTCGTCAGTCACCTCACACAGCTGTTGATCGTAGGCAATGCCTTGCTGCCCTTGTGGTACCAGGTTGCAATGGCGTAAGGCTGCATCGCTTAGTGCTCTGTCGAGTACCGCCGTCATATTGGTATCGATGACTTTTTCGTGATTGAACTGCCAGTAATCAATGGTGAGGTTGGTTTGGGCACTTGGGCTCCATGCAAAACCTAAGCTTAATGCCTGCGACTCTTCCGCTTTTAATTCCGGGTTGCCAAGTTCAAGCGAATTGACTGTTACTTCGGTGCCATCGCCCATACAATATAAATCGGCCACCGCTTGGTTGGCGCCACAATCAAAGGTTGAGGTGGTCGTGCGCAGCTTTACGCCGGCCTGAGTCAATGACGGAGCGCGGAAGGAGGTCGACCACGAACCTCGCAGCACCATAGTGTCGGTGGGGCGGTAGGTGAAACCAAGCTTGGGGTTAAAGGTACTGCCGAAATCATCGAAATGATCGTAACGCCCGGCGGCTTGCAGCTCAAGCTCGGTGCTTAGTGGAATATTGAACTCTGCATAGGCCCCCCACTGAGTGCGGTCGGCCTCGGCCAGGCTAGAGCCAAAACCGAATACATCCACTAAATAGTCATTTTGCGCCTGAGCTCGTGAGTCTAAAGAGGGGATGTCTTCAAGCTCTTCGCGGCGAACTTCGACACCAAAAGCTGCATTCACTGCGCCCGTATCAAGCAGCAGTAATTCACCGTTAATATTGGCATCCCAAGCATAAACCGAGCTTTTTCCTGAGCGAGAGGGTTGTTGTTGTGTTAATGCCAAAGTCGCATCATTGGTGCTATCGCCGAGCAAAAACGGGTTATAAAACGGGCGTAATGTAGCGTCATCTGCGCAGTTTAAGGTAGTGCCATCGTAGCTTGCAATTTGTCCGTCACTGCACAGCTCACCGGTTAAAGCAGCGTGAAACTTGAAGCGGTTATAGACGCCAGCAATGGCAACTTGCTCTGACTTTGAGCGCGATAGGGTGATACCACTTTGCCAAAACCACTCACCGAGGCTGCCTTCAAGTTCACTCACCAAGCGCATGTTATCCGACTCAACTTCAATGGTACGCGGGTCGTTAAAACGGGCATCAAAGGCAAAACCATAAACTTGGCGATTATTTACGGTGTCAAAGGGGTCGATATAGAGCTGCTCTAAAAGCGGGTTTGAGCCATCTGCTTGGTCAAAAATAAACAGGCTTTGCTCAAGGGCATAAGGGCCTTCGCTGTCATCAATTTGATTGATAGGCGCTGGCGAAGAGTAGGCTGTTGATTGCGTATGGCTGTAGAAAAAATCTGTTTTCCAATTAAGATCGCCAACGGCTTGCGTAAAGGTAAATCCAGTAGCGAGGCTTTCAAATGGGCTATCGAGATAGTCGTCCTCATTGCCGTAGTAGGCACATATTTGCTCGCCATATTCGGTCTCGACCAACTCGGTTTTACACCCAGGGGCGGGGAGTTCTAAGCCATCTCGCTGCGAGTAATAATAAATGTTTGGCGTGTTGTCGAGCTTGGGTAAATAAGAATAGCCACTGACTAGGAGAGGGTTTTTGGTGTAGTCGCGATCTGTCGCTTTAAAGGCATTACGGTGATAATAATCGGCGAATACACTGAGATTGCCTTTGCCAAGTTGCGTGCCCCAAAGCAAATTAATTTGCGTTTTACTTTCATCACTTTGTGCCAAACTGTCGCCGTATGAGGCATTGACTTCAAACCCCTCAAAATCATCTTTAAGGATGTAGTTGATAACGCCGGCAACAGCGTCTGCGCCGTAAATGGCTGAGGCACCGGTGGCAAGAATTTCAATACGTTCAATGGCCGCGAGCGGAATTGCGTTAACGTCAACAAAGTTTTCCGTGCCCGCTGCAAATGAGCTCGGCGCAATGCGTCGGCCATTAACCAGTGTCAATGTTGAGGACGGTCCCATCCCGCGCAGGCTCGCTGCTGATTGCCCAGCAGGAGTGGAGTTAGAGGTACCGCCACTTTGAGATGTGGAAAACGTGCCAGTCCCCCCACGTAGCTGGGAAATGTCTTTCAGTAGGTCGTGGATGCTATCGGCGCCGGAGCGAGCGATATCATCTTGGTCCAACACAGTCAGCGGTTGTGCGCCTTCCAAATCCACGCCTTTTAAGCGGGAGCCGGTGACGTCGATGCGCTCAATATTTTGCTCAGCAGTAGCTTGGGGCTTTTCAGCCGCCGATAGCGAAGGGCACACAGCCGCAGTCACGGCCGCAGCTAAAGATAACTTGCGAAACATATTTCACCTGTCGATGTTGCTGTGCGCGTCATGCACACGCTCAGTGAGTGCGCGCTTTCATGCACAGAATTTTATTATTGGTAGATAGAGTTAGGGTGAGATGGCTAAGACGTACTTAACCACCGCGTTGTAAAGACAACGGGTGGGCTACTCGTCAAACCACTCCGACAGGTAATGGGGCGAGTAGAAATATGCAGCAAGCACTGGGGCTTTTTTCAACATTTTCTCGCATTCCTCATAGGTTTTTGACAACGCAAACTAAACGGGTTAGCTTGTACTCGATTTTTGAGTCCTTTTCGTTATAACACCCAATTATTGCTAAAGCAACAATTGTTTTACATTTAAATCAGCCTTGGAAACTTATGACCATGATTAAGGATTTAGGCGCTATTCGCGCATTTTCGACTCATAATCGTCTCTTTTACCCTGTCTTGTTTTTTATTTCTCTATTCGTGTTACCGCTTGCACATGCCCAGACGCACATATTGATTGGCGGTGCTTTGCACACTTGTTCATCGCTAGGTGCTAAGCATTGCCTTGATAAAACGAATTTGCAGGGCAAGCGTAGTAACCTTTATCAGCTCGATACACAAGCTATCGACAGGCTAGAAAAGCACTGGCCAGAGCAATACCAACCGCAAAAGGCGCGCATTATCAACGCGCTAAAAGCCATCACCAGTGAGCAAAAAATGAGTCGGCAAGCGCTACTCGACAAATGGCATGCGGTGGATGAGCAAGTGCCGTTAATCACCGATGAGCTCTATTACTTCATCCTCGATAACCTCGAAGTCTATCAAGGAGATAAACGCCAGCGTTTGGTAGAGCATGTAGATAAAACTCGCACTCGTTCGCAGGCGGCCAAAGATATTGTCGCCTTCATTGAAAAAGCCACGCTGGTGGCAGCGCAACAACAGAAGCAACCTGCAAAGATATTGGCGATCACCGCATCAAGCAGAGACCCTTATGAGTCCGCTGACTTTTATGAGCAACTACTGCAATTTGATGGGGTCGAAACGCAGTGGTTGGCATTGACGCCAGCGTTGGCGCAGGCCATTACCGAGAATCGCTGCGAGTCCTTACCTGCTCTGCGCGCGAAAGCGTTCAGTTTTGCGCGCTCACGAATCTACCCAGAGCGCATCGCCCAAGAGCATGCATTGTGCGAAGCCGGGGTTGCCAGCTTAGTGGAAAAAATCCAAAGTGCGACAGCGGTGATGTTCAATGGTGGCGATCAGAGCTTAACGCGCAAGATACTCTTTGCAGACGATGGCGCCCCCTATCCTTGGACAGCCGCGCTAAAGGCGCGCCCTGTTATTGTTGGCACCAGTGCTGGGACGGCGGTACAAAGTGGCGGCAGTAATGAGCAGGGCGCGGTGGCTATGATCACCAGCGGTGATTCGATAGGCGCTCTCAATGCGGGTGCTAAACCCCATTCAGCTCCTTCAGCGCGAGTGCAGCAACGTGGTGGCGTGACGTATGAGCAAGAAGGGGGGTTAGGAAGCTTTACCTATGGGGTATTGGATACCCATTTTAGTGAGCGTAATCGTAGTGTACGTTTGCACACATTAGTGCAACACATTGGTCAACATCATGGCTATGGTGTGGATGAGACCACGGCACTGGTCACGCTGTCTTCGGCATCAGGCAGCGGCGCTGCAGTACTCGGTGCTGCAGGTGTGGTAAAGATAACTCCCACGGCAGAAAATGCCTTTCGCTACAGCTTTTACCCTGCGGGTGTGCGCTTAAAACTAAACGATGGGCACTGGCAGCTGGCTGAGAATACCGAGCAAGTCAGTAGCCCTCAGCTTGCCAACCAAGCGTTACCGGATATTCGGTTCAACGATATTATGTACGATGCTAAGCTTCGCAGTCTGACTCAGGCAATGTGTATGACCAACACTAAAAAAGCCCTAGCGCAGCAATTTGCCGATGGCCAGTATTGGCACTTTACTCTAACTGCAGACGAGCAGACTCGCATGGTTAACACTGCTATAAGTAATAATGCCTGCGCCGTTGAGAACTTACTTATAAGCTTCTCTAAAGCCCAGTAATTTCGCACCATAAACTATAATGGCACCGAGCTCGGGGTGCCATTACTCAAACATACTTTGTCATCAGTTTATCTTTGATTCTTTTGATAGCAACAATAGCGAGTATGACTATAAATCATATCGCGGTAATGCTGTGTAAGCGTTTTTTCCTAGTTGTAATTAGCCACAGTCCCTATTTTAACTATACTGAGGGAGTTGCAGCGTGAGGGAGAACGGTTATGCCTTTGAAATTTAGATTACTTATCGCTTTTTTATTGGTGGGACTGATCCCAGCTCTGGTTATCACTTTGATCAGTGGCTACATCAGCAGTGAGGCTCTGCGCGAGCAGGCCTACAACCAATTACGCTCCATCGAAACTATCAAAAAATTACAAATTAAACAGTACTTCGAGCGCATTGAAGTGGATACCCTCAGTGCAGCCAACGATTGGTCAGCACGCATGAGTGAGTCGGACTGGGTTAGAAGTGCGCACCAAAACCAGAGCCGCTTCGCTGATTACATTGAGCGCCGAGGCTACTACGATTTATTTCTTATTGATGACACAGGGGTGGTGAGCTACTCGGTCACTAAAGAGGCGGATTATCAAAGCAATCTTGTCAGTGGCCCTTACAGTGACTCGGGGCTTGCCCAACTGTATCGTCAAGTGATGGAAACAGGCGAATACACATTCAGCGATTTTCAGCCTTATGCACCCAGCGGCGGCGCCCCCGCTGCGTTTGTCGGCGCGCCCGTTGTTGCTGGTGGTGAAGTTCAGGCGGTGCTTGCGTTGCAGTTATCCATTGATGCTATCAACGAGGTCATGAACACGCGCGAGGGAATGGGGCGCAGTGGTGAGAGCTATTTAGTTGGTCAAGATTATCGTATGCGTTCAGACTCGTTCTTAGATGCTCAGGGACGTTCAGTTAAAGCCAGCTTTGCCGGTACCATTGCTGATAATGGGATTAAAACCAAAGCGGTCACTGAGGCCTTGGCTGGTCGCAGTAACACCGAAGTGATCATCGATTATAACGGTAATCCAGTTTTGAGTTCTTATGAGCCCCTTGATATTGGCGACACGCGTTGGGCGATGGTGGTAGAAATTGATCAACAAGAGGTATTCAGTAGCGTTGATAAGCTGATATCCAGTATGATGGTATTGCTGGTCTTGGTTATTGCGGCAATATTACTGGCAACATGGTGGGTGGTAAGAATGATCATCACCCCTCTTGGCGGCGAGCCTGAGGAAATGCAAGACATCAGTGAGCGTATCTCCCATGGTGATTTAAGCTGCGAACTAAGCGCACGAGGCGAGGGCAAAAATGTATACAACTCCATGCGAGCGATGAATTCCAATCTGCGGCAGTTGGTCGGTCAGCTCAGCGATACTGTTGATACCTTGGGCTCTACAGTTGAGCAAACATCGGCCAGTACCGAACAAGAGCTGGAGAATAATCGCACACAAATGGAAAATATCATTAGTATTTCCACAGCCATGCAAGAGATGTCGGCCACCATTGATGAAGTGGCAAAAAGTGCTCGTAACGTTGCTGATTTAACGCATGGTTTAGAAGGCACATCGCAACAAACTAATGATTCTATTAATCAAACCTCGGGTGCCCTGCAACAGTTATGTGAAGAAATTGGTCGTGGTGAGAATACCATTAATAGCCTGAGTGAACGTAGCCAAGAAATCGGGTCGGTGCTCGATGTGATTAACTCTATTGCTGAGCAAACAAATTTGTTGGCGTTAAATGCCGCAATTGAAGCGGCGCGGGCTGGCGATCAGGGTCGTGGATTTGCCGTGGTAGCCGATGAAGTGAGACAACTGGCACAAAAAACGCAGAGCTCTACGAAAGACATAGAGTCGATGATTGGCATGCTACAAAAGGATGCTAAGCACGCTCGCGAGTCCATGGCTCGAAGCAGTCAATACGCCAGTGATACAGCTGATAAATCTATCAAAAGCACGCAAGCACTGCAGCAAACACTAGAGCAGTTGAAAACAGTGGCAGGCCATGTTGAGGTGATCGCCACGGCCGCCAATGAGCAGAGCTACACCGCTCAAGATATCTCTAAAAGTATGACGCGCATTAATGATGCTGCCAACGATAATGTCGCTACTGCTGAACAGGTTAAAGCGGCCAGCGAGGAACTTCAACGTCTAGCCTATGAGTTGCAAACCAGTAGCGGGCGCTTCAAGCTTAATTAATGGTTTGCGCACGCAGCTCGCTTTGAATTTGCTCATATAACATTGTGTCGACCTTCAATGCACTGATATGGGTTTGTTGTTTGGCCCAGTGCAGCGCAGTGATGGGATCATCGACGACATGGTAGAAATAATAGGCCAGAGCATCGGCATAGTTATTGGCATCATCCGCAAGTCGGTGAGCCATGCGTTGTTGCGCACTAGCGAGCCACTGTTTTGGAGCCGCATGTGCTAGGCGCACAATTAAGGCATCGGGAATGTCGTCGATGTTCAAATTAAGGCGAGAAAACTGCTCAACAAACTGCTGTGCTTGACCCAGCGCCATGAGTGTATCGGCAAAAAGTAGCCAAGTGCTGGAACTAAGTTTTGCGCCCATCATGGGGGGGAGTGCTTGTTTTGCTGCCAGGTATTGGCCATCAAAATAAAGCGCGGTGGCAAAGAGCTCTTGCGTAAAATAAGTCAGTTCAGAGTTGCCCTCGCGCAGCGGCGAGTGAGCAAGGCGAGTAATAATTGGCTGCAGAGGTTCACTTTGCATTTTTACATCAAGGGTGCACACCATGGCCAAATCAACACTGTGCTTAGCGGCCAGTGATAAACAGGTCGCAAGCGCCTTATCAAAAGAGCCAAGTACGGTTTCAATATTCGCTTTTAATAGTAGCGCATTCGCATCGCTAGGTCGTAATGTTAGGTAATGCTCAAGTGTACTTAAAGCAGGCTGAAAGTGGTGGGCACGTTGCAACATGCTGGCGCGCCAAAAATGACTGATAGGTCGCTCATCGCTTGTGCGCTTAGCTAACTCTTTACTCAGTGCTTTATGGGTAAATGGCTGTGGGGTCACAAACTTATTGCCAGCGATATGCTCCACTAACTCATCGAAACTAAGGTCGTTCAGACGTGTTTCCTGACTCTTAGGTTCATGTATATGTTCCAAATGGGCAGTGCAGGGCATCGACACTGTCGCTGCGAATAAAAAGCTAAGGGTGGCGAGTTTCATAACAGCTCCTTAAAAAAGGCCTTCCATGGCCTAGGTTTAACAAGGCAGGTCCGTATTGCCTAATTGCTAGCGTCGACTAAGTCTTGATAGAACTCGGTGGTGTCGACATCGTTGCCAAATATGCGGCCATTTACACGGGCCGGCATGGCGTCACTGGCAGCGGTAAATGCCGCTCGGCTGTAGCTTGAAAAGCTGACCTGTAAAGCGTCGACAGTTATTTGCGCTGTCGCTGCAACGGCCATGTTCTTGCCATCGTCGACAGTAAAACTAAAGCTATCGCTGCCGGTGTACTCAAGCATTGGTTGATAGCTGAAACTGCCATCAGCGTTGACGGTGACAGTGCCATTGGTCGGCGCCATATCTAAGGTGAAAGTTAAGGTATCACCATCAGCATCGGACGCTTGCAGTTTTCCGTTCAACTCGGTGTCAGCTTGCGTCGTAAAGCTTGCATCCGCGACACTGGGCGCGCTATTGCTTGGCATTGGCTGCTTTTTGTCTGTGCCATCGTTATCGCTGCCACAACCACTGAGAGTCAGCGCTAGGGTGGTAGCAACTGCTAATTGGATTAAGTTACGCATGATGATCACCTCTTATTACTGCGAACCCGGTAACGGGGTCGCTAAATAAGGAAATTGTGCGTTGGTGTCCTGTGCACTAATGGGCGCGCCATCGGTGAACGGGACATTACCAACGCTTGCATCGTCAGAGCTGCAAAGTCCTAAATCAGTGTCGTTACCGGCAACGGGGATGGGGTAACATAAACGGCCCATCACTACGCGTAAGGCGATATCGACAACATCATCACCAGGGCGACGGCCATTGGGGAAACCCGCTAAATCATCGCCAACAACACCAAAGGTAGACTGCTGCTTTTGTGGTGTGGCTGTAATCGCAGTATTTAGGCGTAACATCTCAGAAGGTGTCACGGTTGCTAACTGGTTAACGCCCTCAAACCCGGTTAGGAAGGCAGTAACCAAATCGATGCGCGGAAAGTTAGTTGGTGCCAAGGTTTCAATATTAGTGCCTAGTGTTTGGTTGACTGCATCTTTGAAAAGAATATTGAGTAGCTCTGGTAAGCTAGGGTGGGTCACATAGTCAGCAAATTGACCATCATCTTTTGGATGAGCACTGGAGAAGGTGTCTTTATCTTTTAGGCCAATGACCAGCTCATTAACCAGAGGGTTACCAAGACGTGAAACCTGCACTAATGCTCCGCCATTGACTGCAGGCTTGGCAAAATTTGCTCGCGGATTAAGAATACGCGCTTGTGGCATCCACGCTGTAGTCCATGTACCAATGGTGCCGTTGCCTTCACCGGTAACACACTCTTTAGGTAATTCGAGCGCTAAAGCGGTCACGTTTTTGGTTGCTAAGTCGTCATTAGCGGTGTCCTGAGTAATACCACCTGGGAATCCTTCACCGTCATTGGCACCCGGTGCACTATCGCCTTCTACGGGCACATAGTTGACCAAATCAAAGGTTTTGCCAAGGTTGACGACAAAGGGGTCTTTGCGTTGACCAACAAACACTTTTGCCGGTGAGCCACAATTAGGTAGAGCCACTTCATAGACAAATTGGTCACTGTATTGCTGATAGGCAGCAGGGCTGGTAAACGTTTTATTACCGATATAATCCAATGGCTTGGCAAAATTTTCTGTGCTGGTCATTGGGTTAGTCACGAGGGTGCCTGTACCTGAGGCCATTGGGCCTTGCACGACACTTAGGGTATAGCTTTCAGAGAAGTTAGCTGCGCTTTGATCGCTGGCGCTGATTGGCCCCACGTTTTTTAGCGGGACGGCGATACTTTTCGTATTGCCCTCAGGACCCACATTGAGTGCAATGCCATCGCCACCGGCGAGTGCCGAACTAAAATCGAAGACATAGGTTAAATCCTCGATGGCGTCGCCATCATTGTCGATGTGAATGGCGTATTTGGCATCTGGGTGCATAGCGAAGTAATTGGGACCACCATAGGGGTCTTGGAGCGGAATGTAGTTAGCAATAACGGTTACATAGCCACCCCGTTGCGCCTCGTAACTATTGAAGGCATAAAAGTCGGTGGAATCGACCGTAGGCATTCGCGCGATATTAGGCGCTTCTCGATGACTTGAGGCATGAGCGGGAAGGGCACTAAGAATACCGAGAGCACCGGCGACGATAGAAAGTGATAAGTGTTTAGCATGAGTCCGCATGGGATTCTCCTTTTTGCTGAGTTCATAGCCGTAACGGGGCAAAAAGGACTTTGGATGCAAAAAAATTAAAAAAGCTAAAACTTTTTTAAAAACTTTATATTTTCAATTGATTAGGCGCATAAAAAAGGGCCCGTGCGGGCCCTAAAAACATGGTTTGCATTAAATATCGACTAACTCAGCCGTATATAGCACTTCGGTGGGCGTGCCAGTGGGAGAGCCTCCAAGTGGCTCTAAGCTGACAGCGAGCAGGTTGATATTGCCATCGGCGAAGTCTTTGGGGATAGGGAGCGATGCCTGCCCTGATTTGGGTAACAAACCTAAGGAAATTGGCGCTTCTTGTGTTTTTACTATCATCCAAAGCTCGTAGTCTTTATCTTGTCTCGCTTTTAGCTGCTCATTTGCTTTAATCAGCAGTGCGTTGTCGGTAGCATCAATAAGCCAAAGTGGCTGTTGCTGCTGATCTTTTACAAGCGCAAACTGATCACTGACAAAGCGCTGGTCCACCGGCTCTGAAGGCAACATCACCAGTATTGTGAGCAATACACAGGCCGCAAGGCTGGCAGCGCTGATTGTTGGCCAGAACCAAGGCGTTGATGTTTTAGTCACTGATTTGCCGTGGCCGATTGCGGTGACATTCTGTGTGTTGTTGATACGAGCTTGAATCTTTTGCCATACCTGTGGATTGGGCGCATCGTGGGGCAACTGCGTACCCAGTGCATTGAGGTGCTGCTCCCACTGATTTGTTGCATGGCGCGCATAATCTGAGGTCATCAATAAACGCGCAAAGCGTTTACGTGCGGGACCCTTGAGCGTTCCGAGCACGTACTCGGCAGCTAAATGATCAATGAGGTTGTGGTTGTCATAGTTCATATTCCTAAGCACCTCTTTAATTGCGATAACCCTCGACGGATCCAGCTTTTAACTGTGCCAAGTGGGTCGCCCAAATGGGAAACGACTTCGCCATGGCTAAAGCCACGAAAATAAGCTAAATGAATCGCATGACGTTGCTCTGGAGCAAGCGCCTCGATACAGTGCGCCAATTGTGAGTTTTCTTCAGCCACGATGGGTTGCTCACTGCCATGAGTTTCTTCACACTCCTCCTCTTGGCGGACCTTTTGATAACGCAGCATGTCTAAGCAGCGGTATCGCGCAATGCTCACCATCCAACTGAGCACTTCTCCCTTATCTGTTTGATAATCGCTGGCATTGTGCCAGATACGCACATAGGCCTCTTGCAGCGCTTCATCAGCTAAGGCTGGGCTATTCAACATTTTACGACAAATAGCGTTGATGAGACCGCTGGTGTCTTTGTAGAGGTGTTCAAAAGCGCGTTGATCACCTTGCGCCACCGCTGTCAACCAAGCTAAATGATGTTCTTTTTGCACGACGTTATCCCCTTAACGATTAATAAGTCTAATTGGATGCATAGACTCTTGCCAGACTAGCATATAACACTATTTTAACAATTAATTAGGTTGATAATTAGCAACGACATCAATAACTTCGTTGTATTAAAGCGGTACACATCGGTATTTAAAGAGGGGCTTTTAGCGCTTGCGCTTACTGGTGATCGTGATATGGTTTTACTATAACACTATACAAGGAGTGGTTGATGTACGCTGCTGTTGCTTACTTATTGATGGCCGTGGCGCTTTGTGCCATTGCCGTAGTTATTAAAATTCCCTATTTCGCAATCTTTTTCTACTGGAGCGCACTGTCGTTACTACTGGTTTCCTTGGCCTATATCGCCAATTTAGGGCGCATTTTTAGAAAGCGTCAAGATGGCAGTATTCCTTGGTATATTCGGTGGGCATTTATTCCTTTCTTATTAGGTGCGCAACTATATAACTCTTGGCAACGGCGCACAGATAAAGTGCCGCCTATTCAAGAAGTTGAGCCAGGCTTGTTTCTCGCCTGCCGACTGTTTCCTTCCGACGTGGAAACCCTTAAGCATGAAAATGTCACTGCCATACTAGACGCTACCTGCGAGTTTGATGGTTTGGACTGGTCGCTCATCGGTGAAAACATCAGTTATTTGAATATCCCTGTGTTGGATCATGCGGCGCCAAACCGCGCGCAACTGCGCCAAGCCATCAACTGGATTCACCACCACCGCAAACGCAACCGCAATGTGGTTGTACACTGTGCCCTTGGACGCGGGCGCTCGGTATTAGTGATGGCTGCTTACTTACTAGCTAAAGAGCCTGAGGCGGACTTAGACGAAGTGTTGTCGCGAATTCAGGAGACCCGTGAGACGGCCAACCTCAATCGTTTCCAGCGCAAGGCCCTGAAGAAAATGCATAGCAGTGGTGAACTCGAAGTACGCAATAAAGTGTGCTTAATTGCTAATCCAGTTTCCGGACGTAAGTTATGGGGTGAAAAAAAGCACGAGATCATGTCACGCCTCAATGGCTATTTTGATATGTCGGTGAAAACCACCACAGAGGAGGTGAATGCGGCGATGCTAGCCGAGCAAGCGTTGGCCGATCATCCTGATATGATAATCGCTTGCGGCGGCGATGGCACGGTCACCGAAGTCGCCTCAGTGATCTGTAATAGCGATATCGTCTTGGGTATTATTCCCATGGGCACGGCCAACGCCTTAGCGCATGTGATTATGGGGATTGAGTCTAAAGCCTTTGGGGTTGATAAGGCCCTTGATGTGTTGATCAGTGGAGATGTTCAGGCCATAGACACAGCGCGCTGTAATGATGAGTTAACACTGTTACTCATCGGTCTAGGGTTTGAGCAAAAAATGATTGAGAGCGCTCATCGCGACGCCAAAAATAGCAGCGGCCAATTCGCCTATTTGCAAGGCTTCTGGCAAGCACTTGGCGAGCATAAGGCTAAAGATTACGAGTTAACATTGGATGATATGGCACCTCAGTCTGTGCATACAAACAGTATGATTATTGCCAACGCAGCGCCTATTTTTACTTTGCTAGCGCAAGGGCGAGGGCAACCTGAGCATGACGATGGTTTATTGGATGTCAATTGGCTCGAACCGGCCAAAGACTCCAGCGTTAACGTACTTAGTATTGCTGAGCTTGCATTTAACAGTGTGACTCAAACTCAACTTGATGTGAATGCGCACCATACCAATGCCCGCAAGGTGCGTGTTACAGCCAATGAACCTATTGATTACGTAATAGATGGTGAAACTCGTCAGGCAGATGAGTTGGTCATTGAGATTCAGCCCTCATCATTGCGTGTAATGGCTCCGCAGCGCAACGAAGAGTCATCTTAAAAGCACAAAGTGATTGGGCCCAGGTCATTTGGCTCAATCACCTTATAGCGTTAGTTAGTGCACGCGGATTTTGCCTTGTTGCTCGGGATAAACTGGGTGGCCCTGTTTATCTACAGCTCGCCAGATAAGCGCGCCGTTATCTTGGTTTGGGTGTTTACGGGCACAGATTTTCGGTGCCCCAAACATGTCAATTACCGCTCCTTCACTGTAACGACGCTCTTCATACCAACACACCGATGTGTGCTGCGCATCGACCCAAACATGTGTTTTGGTTTTCTTGGTATCGGCAGCCCCTTGCGGGGCGAACATGAGTGTTATCAATACCACAAGCGCTGTGCGCATATCGGTTTCTCCGAGATGTAATCGTGATGTCAAAGCAACAGGCACAATTATGAGACCTGTTGCTTTGCGTGTTTAGGTGGCATCCACCTGTTGCTGCGGCGCTGCATCAGCGAACGCCTTGAGCGTATTGCAGTGATTATATATGGCCATGATTTTTGGGTAGCGGTCCATATCGACTTTAAAGCGCAGGGCGTTAAACACTTGAGGAACCAGGCAGATGTCGGCCAGTGTTGGCGCGCTGCCAAAACAAAACGGCCCCTCGCCGAGCTGATTTTCAAGGCTATCGAAGCCGGTCACTATCCAGTCTTGATACCATTTGGTTTTCTGCTCATCACTGACATTGAGCTCTGCTGTTAAATACTTTAGCACACGCAGATTGTTGATGGGGTGAATATCGACGGCAATGGCATACGCCAGCGCGCGAATTTGTGCTTTTTCCCAGGCATCACCACTAACCAGCGGCGCCTGCGGGGCTATTTCGTCCAACCACTCTAAAATAGCCAGTGATTGACTAAGTACGCCTTGCTCGGTTTCAATGGCAGGTAGCAAGCCTTGTGGGTTTTTGCTGAGATAGGGCTCACCACGCTGCTCGGATTTGAGCAAATTGACCGGTACAATGTCATGCTCCAGCTCCTTTAAATTTAGTGCAATGCGCACGCGATAAGCCGCTGATGAGCGAAAATAACTGTATAGCTTCATTATTTCTCTCCGTTAAAGTGTTTTTTTATCCCTTTCCAGCAATCAAGATAGTTGCTTTGGCGCTCTTTGCCAGTTAACGCGTACTCTGTGGGAGCAATGATATAGCGGGACTCAAACATAAAGGCTAAGGTGTTTTCATAGCGTACCGGCTCAAGCTCGCCCTGGCTTGCCTTGTCGAACACTTCGGCTTCTGGGCCGTGCGGTGACATGCAATTGTGCAGGCTCGAGCCACCTGGGACAAAGCCCGCTTCTTTCGCGTCATAGGTGCCTTTAATCAGACCCATAAATTCACTCATGACATTGCGGTGGTAATACGGCGGTCTAAAGGTGTGCTCGGCGACCATCCATCGCTCAGGGAAAATAACGAAGTCAACATTGGCCACTCCTGGGGTGCCCGAAGGAGAGGTCAATACCGTGAAAATGGATGGATCTGGGTGATCGAAACTGACCGTGTTCATGACATTAAAACGTGACAGGTCATATTTGTATGGCGCGCTGTTACCGGTCCAAGCCACCACATCCAGCGGTGAATGGGTGATATCTGCTCGATACAGTTGGCCGCTAAATTTGGCCACCAATTCAAAGTCACCTTCTTTGTCTTCAAATGCGGCGACAGGATATTGGAAGTCGCGGTCATTGGCATAGCCATTGGCACCCACTGGTCCGCGCTCAGGAAGAATATAGGGGTGGCCATAGTTTTCGCAGATATAGCCGCGCACGGGGCCATCGATTAATTCGACAAGGAACTTCATGCCACGAGGGATCACCGCGATTTCTCCGGGGACAATTTCGATGATGCCGCATTCTGTACGCAGCCGCAGGCCGCCTTGTTGCGGCACAAACAACATCTCGCCATCGGCGTTATAAAAGTAACGCTCATGCATCGAGGTATTGGCCACATAAACGTGAATACCAATCCCGGCTTGACCATTGACGCTACCATTAGCTGCCATGGTCACCAAACCATCGATAAAGTCGGTATGCTCAACGGGAATATCGATTGGATCCCAACGTAGCATAGTCGGTGGAGTCGGCACTTCGGTGATGGGGGCACTGCGCAGTAAGCCATTGTTCAGGGGTTGATAATCTCCTTGAACCACCGATGGGCGAATACGATATAGCCAAGAGCGACGATTGTCGGCGCGCGGCGCGGTAAACGCGGTTGTCGAGAATTGTTCAGCGTAAAGGCCATAGTTGACCTTCTGTGGGCTGAATTGACCAATTGGCAAGGCATCGGCAAGGGCTTCGGTGTCAAATTCGTTGCCAAAGCCGGTCATGTATTGCAGTGTGTGTTTGCTCATTAGTAGGCTCCTGTTGTATTGTTAGCCAACATACTCTCATGTGAGAGTAATTTCAAACATCACGCACAGGGCGGGTGTAACATAAATTTTACGTGTAAAGTCGATGCCATTTGATTTAAATAACTTCATCCCCTATCTACTCACCTTGTCTGGGGCCAAAGTCAGCGCTGCTTTTGCCTCTGTTTATCAAGATTCATTATCAACTCCCCAATGGCGCATTATGTGTCATTTGAGACAACAAAAATCAGGCCTAACGTCACGGCAACTATGCGACTATGCGCTATTAGACAAATCAACGGCATCGCGGGCAATTAATGGTTTGCACGCACAATTATGGGTTGAGGTGCAGCCTTGTGCGGAGGATAGGCGCGCCAAACAAGTGCGTTTAACGCCTTTGGGCGAGTCATTGATGGATGAGTTAGAGGCGAGGGCTTTGCAGTGGCAACAGAGCTTAATAACCGAGCTAAGCGCAAAGGAACAGGCCTTGCTGAAAGGTTGTTTGCAGAAATTAAACCGCGCTGCAGAGGCGAGCGCCAGTCGTCAGGCATAAAAAAAGGCCCACCTTAGGTGAGCCTTCTATTATCGTGTTTACTAGCAATTAGAACGTATAGCGAACACCGATGCGCATTTCCCACAGTGACGCGTCGCGTTGTACAGACGTGTCTTGGTTGCCATCGTTAAAGCCGGTATAAACATAACGGCCGTTGCTGTCGATATTCATATCAACCATACGGTTGCCTACGAATGAGCCTTTTTTGTAAGTGCCCCAGTCGTCGTTCAACAGGTTAGTTAGGTTGTCGATGACAAAGAACACTTCACCTTTGTGGCCTTCTGCGAAGCCAGGCAGCTGTTGCGTTACTTTCAGATCAAACTTCACATACCACTCGGCATTTTCGGAGTTACGATCGGTCACTGAGCCACGCTTTAAGCCTTCTTCTTCGATGAATGCATTGAATGCAGCGAGATCTTCGGCACTCATGTCATAAACAACGTTTGGATCGTTTTCCAACGGTACGTACAGTAATTGGCGTGAACCATAGCCGTAGTTGTTGAAATCGCCGAACTGGCTGTCTGCGGTATCAAACACGTAGCTGTAAGGTAAGCCTTCGCTTGCTTGACCGAGTAGGTTGAAGCGAGTTTCGTAACCATCGAAGAACTCTTGGGTGTAGCCAAGGCGCAACGTAAAGCGGTGCGGTACTTCGTAATCCGAAGTGGCCGGTCCTGGCATACCTGGATTGGTGGTTGCGAAGTTACTGTAGTTCGATGCCGCCACTGAGCTATTCATTGGGTTTACATCTTCTGAATCAGTAAATGCATAAGCCACAGTGAAGTCGATGCCATTATCGTATGACTTGCTTAGTGCTGCCGAGATAATGGTTGATTCGCCATCATCGCCGTCTACATTGGTGAGCATGTACTCTTGATCGCGACCTTCGATGCTTTCGAAGATTGGACGACCGTCAAAGGTTGTCTCGCCGCTATCACGTAAAGCGATGTCTTGTAGGTACGCTGAATCTTGTTTTTGCGTGTGCAATACATCTAAGTTAACAACATAGTCATTTTCGAAGGTGTACGTAGCACCGACTGAGTACTTCCACTCTGACGGGATTTCAAAGTCTGGGTCGATTGAGTGAGTTGCTGAATCACCTGCGCCCGGTGTGGTTGCCGCGATTTCATCAAACAGTGACTGTGGTACGCCGTAACCCGGAGTGTCACCATTGGTCATTGCAGTATTGAAGAGATCGACGTCATCCGCACGCAATTGAATTTGTGTTACCCCGTCGTTTTGGTAAGCGCTTGACGCCCATACGTTCGGATTACCACCTGAATAAAGACCGAAACCAGCGCGAATCTCAAGGGCATCGTCTACGAACCAGTTAAAGCCAACACGCGGTTGCAACAAGTCGACGCCATCTAGGTTTTGCTGGTTAGAGAAGCCATAGCGATTTTCAAATTGCGCATTGAAGTTTGGATAGTCGTCGCTTTGATATTTGTCATAGCGTAAACCAAACAACAAGGTCGCATCGATATCAGTGAAACTATACTCGTCTTGAACGTATAGAGTATGCACTTGGTATGAGAATTCTGCCGCTAAGTCGTTCGGATTGTTGCTGCCTGCTGCGTTATAATAATAAACGCGATCAGCGATACCTTGCTCATAATCTTCGATTGAGTCGAAGCGGAACTCACCTTCGGTGTGCTGTACGAAAAGGTTGAACACGTTCAAATCTTCATACTCATAACCGGCAGTAATAGTGTGCTGGTCAAGGTAATAAGTACCTGAGATTTTCGCAGTCAGGTTATCCCAGTTAAGGTCGTTTGACTGACGTGAATCATCCGGGCCGATGTATACAGTGTCGTCATTGGGGCCGTAGCTGATTTGGAATTCACCGAAACCGCTAGCCGCATCAAGTGACTCTTGGCGAGCATCTAGGTCTGACTTGCCGATACGCACTTCAGTTGAGAAGTTGGCCGACCAGTCTGAGTAAAGTGAACCGACGATAGAGTAGAACTCTGCGCCACGCTCGTAGAAGTGACTAGAAAATGCCAATTCGTCGTTGTCAGCATCGGACTGTGAAAGATCAAAACCATCGTTGTAGTTATACACTACACTGGCGCGGTGATCTTCGTTAATGTTCCAGTCTAGTTTTACCAACAGCTTTTCATCTTCGATAGGCATGCTGCCTGGCGTTCCGCCGATATCGTAGTTATAAACATCGCTGGTGATTTGACGAATGCGGTCGATATCTGATTGGCTGATATTACCATTGTCGATAGGGCCGTAATCGAACTGTTTTACCCCTTCCAACTTCTCGTAAGAGGTGAACAAGAATAGCTTATCTTCAATCAGTGGCATGCCCACATTAAAGCCGTAGCGTTTTTCGGTGTAGTTGCCGTTGTCGATGTCGCCATCGATTTCGTCGATGCTGTCGCCTTTCATCGAGTCATTGGTGTAATCAAAGAATACGCCACCGTGCAACTCATTGGTACCAGATTTAGTAACGGCGTTGATGTTACAAGAGGTAAAGCTGCCGTACTGAACGTCAAACGGGGCCATTTCAACGGCGACTTGCTCTAGCGCATCAAACGAGAACGGCTGGCGCACCGTTGGGTAACCATTTGAATTCAAACCAAAGTTGTCGTTCATACGAACGCCATCAAGGGTTAGGCTGTTAAAGCGCGGGTTAGCGCCACCACAGTGAATCGCATCGCGGCTATCGTCCACATAAATACGTGGGTCGGCACGGACAATATCTTTAATATCACGGTTAATGGCTGGTGCTGATTCTAAATCTGCTTGAGTAAAGGTCGCGGCCGGGCCGGTGCCACCTGAAAATGAACTAATAGGACGGCCGGTGACTACGATTTGCTCGATATCGCCTTTCGCTTGAAGTTGCACTGTTACTGGGTACTCTTTACCCAGTGATAGATAAACATTTTCAACGACTTGGTCTTCAAATTTATCTGAGTCGATCAGTACATTGTATGGGCCGCCAACGCGCAAGCCTTTGGCGCTAAAGTAGCCAGCATCATTGACTACAGCGGTCTTTGCAGAGCCTGTCGGCAAGTGAATAATGGTCACTTCAGTGCCTGCAGCCGGGTTGCCGTTTGGTCCAGTGATTTGACCTTTGACTGAGGATGCGGTTTCGTTAGCAAAAGCACCTGAAGACATGCCCACAGTAGCGGCAATGGCCATCGACAGTGCCGATTTCCTAAGTTGCATTTTCATGTTGTTTTCCCGTGTTTAAGTGTCATTAGTTAGACGGTCATTAATTATCGTAAGATATTAAAAACTATTATTGTTACCGTGGTATTGCGAAAAGCTAAAATTGCACATTTTATTGCAAAAATAAGCCCTTAACTTACTCAACGGCGTGACTCTTATTGTTACTTGCTTTAAATATATTAACAGCTAAGCCTAGTTCATCGACTCATAGATGCCAGTATATCGACGCACTCTGATGCGCTTGGCTTAGTGGCTGTTGAAAGTGGGTGAATTGTACCCATCATAGCCAGCTTAGTCACTCTTTTTCAGCAAATTAAAGGCCATTTGTCCGCTTTAGATTGAACTTTGTTTATAAACTGTAAGTTGGAGTATTAACCAGCAGCGGCATGTATATATCGTCGGATGAGGCGGTTGCATAAAAGCACACCAGAGTGTCAGGGGTATAATGATCACCAATAACCCTAGGGAAGAGGGAAGTCTAGGTATAAAAAAGCCCACCGAGGAGGTGGGCTTGAGGTTGCGATTTTCTAACTAATTAGAAAGTGTAGCGTACACCAATCTTAGCTTGCCAACCCGACGAACTCTTTGAAATAGAGTTGTAGTTACGAGTGTCGAAGCCATTGTGGCGACGGTCAATGATGATGCGACCTTCGTCATCTAAGCCACCAAAGTCATAGACTGCTTGGTCTGAATAGCTTAGGCGCTTTTCTACGCCCCAATCATCATTAAGTAAGTTCGCGAAGTTCTCAACCATCACGTAAAGCTGGCCTTTGTGGCCTTCGGCAAACCCAGGGATCTCTTGCTTGAAGCTTACATCCATGGTGGTTACCCAAGGTTGTGTGCCGGTGTTACGGCCGATGATCTCACCACGCTCAGAAATGCCAGCTTGGTTTAGCAAGGTTTCTAGCTCATTCCACGTCACCTGTGACTCATCCCAGTTGACTGCTGCGTCATCAGCGCCAGATGGAATATAGGCTAGGTAGGCTGAGTGGCTTTGGAACTCACTGCCGATATCGCCGAAGTCGTAATCATTGTAGAAGCCCATTGAATGGCTGTAAGGACGACCCGAACGACGCTCGAAGAACATGTTGAACTGTGATTCATAGCCTTCAAAGAACTCGGTCTTGTAGCGAAGGTTAATTTTAAAGCTGTGTTCTACTTCATAGTGACCACGGCCCACAGTATCAATATTGCGGCTCTCGACTAGCGCATGCTTATAGTTACTGATCGCGCGTGATGATGAACCAGGCGCTACTTCAGTAATATCTTGGTGCGCATAGCTTACAGACGCATACAGACCGTTGTCCCACTCTTTGGCAAGTGCCGTGGCTAGGATCACTGAGCGACCGTTTTCATCAGCATTGGTCATCATGATGTCGTAATTTTCTTCACGGTCACCTTCATAGCGGCTCTCGTAAATCACCCGACCGTCAGCTGATTCACCCACTGGAACCAAAGCGGTATTGTGCCATACTGCTTCGTTTTCCTTTTTGTGATAAACCGCTTCACCGGTCCAGCTAAAGCCATCACCTAGTAACTCTGAATCAAACTCATATTCAAAGCCAAGTTGAGCACGAATTGAAGACGGTAATTCAAAGTTAGGGTCGGTGTAGTTAGTGCTTCCTGCACCTTGAGTCATAGAAGCTTGGATTGCTTCAGGTACTCGGGTGATATCCGCTTCAACACCGTCTTGTGAATAGTAATCCGCAATCGCTTGCGACGTGGCTGCTACATAAGTTAGACCATCATTTTGGTATGGATTGTTATACCAAACGTTTGGAATACCGCCTTGGAAGCGACCTACGCCACCATTGATGGTGAGGTTCTCGGACGCGTAGTATTTAAAGCCAACGCGCGGCAGAATGATGTCTAAACCATCAAGGTTCTCTTGGTTTGAGTACCCATAAGTGGCTAGGAAGTTTTCGTTTAGCGTGGGTTTATCATCTGATGATAAGCGCTCATAACGAAGACCGACGGTAAGTTCCAACTCATCAGTTGGATAGAATTTGTCTTCAACATACACTGCAAATTGATTACGGCGTGCATCATAAGCCGTGTCATCCGCGTTATTAGTGTAGGCATTGCTATAATCGAAGTCGTAGTTACCGTTGTAGTTACCCACTTCGCGGTTTTGGAAACCTTCTAGGCTATCAAATTCCCACACACCTAATGAACCTGCTGCAAATAGGTTGTATAGGCGCAGTGACTCGTACTGAGCACCAAAATTGATTTCGTGGTCACCCCAGAAGTAAGTACCATCGAAGGTCAGGGTGAGGTTTTCCGTTTCCGATTGGTTTTTATGACGATATTCATCGGTGCCAAACTGGTAGGCAGGGCCGCGATAGTATTCTTCTACCTTAACGCTACCAATGCTTGAGTTGGTGAGGCTGTCGCTACTGACATCTTTATAGGCAATACCAATTTCGGTCGAGAGATTACCTGACCAATCTGAGTATAGCTTAGCAGCAAAGTTGTTAAACTTGGTTTCGTAGGTATAACGGCTTGATGCCAACATTACTGTGTCGCCACCGGTACCGTAGTTTCGCTCGTCGGCGTCATCTTGCCATTGGTAGGTGAAATCAGCGCGGTGATCTTCAGCCACGTTCCAGCTTAGTTTTACCAGTAAGCTGTCGTTGGTATCTTCCGGGTCACCACCAAGCTCATCGCTCAGACCGTAGGTGCTGTCTAATACAGAAAGGAACTCATTAAAGTTTTGCTCTGAGGTATCGTACTCGTGCGTTGCACCTGAGCCTTCAAAACCATAGTCCATTTCCAGTTCACTGGCCCAGCTGTTGTAGTTAACAAAGAAGAATAATTCGTCTTCGATGATGGCGCCACCGGTGCTGATCCCGAAACGCTTTTCAGATTGAATAGGGTCTGTCTTGGTTGTTTCGAAGGTGCGGCGACCATCCTCGTCGAGTACTGGTCTTCCATCTGCGTATACCTGAGAAATACTCTCTACTTCTCCAGCAAGACTTGGGTTAGTGAATTCATAGAAACCGGTGAATTCAAACTCATTGCTTCCCGATTTAGTCACCGCATTGATAACACCACCGCCAAAGTTACCTTTTTTCGCTGAAAACGGTGAGGTATCTACTGACACTTGTTCAATAGCGTCAAGTGCAACAGGTGGCTGCTCAGTAGGGTAACCGCCATAGTTTAAGCCGAAATCGTCATTTTGACCGATGCCGTCAACGGTTAAGCTGTTACTTCTTGGGTTGCTACCGGCAATGGTTAGCTCGCCGCTACCATTAATGCTTGCTAACGGATTCAAACGAGCAATGTCTTTGATATCGTTATTAAAGCTCGGAGTGTTAGCAATTGTGTCTTGGCCAAATACGCTGCTTGAACCGCCTGCTTTTTGCAAAATACGGTAGCCTGATACTTCGATACGCTCTACGTTGATAGGCTCAAGCTGAGAAGTGACGCGGCGAGTTTCACCTAGTTCAAGGTAGATGTTCTCCAGCTCTGCATCACTGTATTTATCTGAGTCAATGAGGATGCGGTATGGACCACCTACACGCAAACCCTTGGCGATGAACGCGCCAGAATCGTTAGTCGTAAAGGTGCTCACCGTGCCGGTAGGCTCGTGAATCACTGAGATTTGCACGTTAGGTGCAGCATCGCCTTTAGGCGTGGTGATCTTACCGCGCATTGATGATGAAGTATCGGCTGCGAAAGCGTTTGCTGACACGCCTAAAGCGAGTACGAGCGCGCCGGCCACTTTCGTTAAGCGAACGTTTTTCATTATGTTGTTTCCCGTGTTTTGTTTCATTGGTTAAACAGTGTGTAATCGAGTGAATATTTTTATTGTTATTAATTCGGTCTATTGTTGTCCGTATAGCGCGTTAAGCACGGCTGCTAGGCGTACACCCGCACGCTGCAGTTGTTGCTCCATCACTGGACGATAGGTAAATAAGTAGTCGTAGCTGACTTGCTCACCGGTATTGGCGTAAATGTCTTGCGCTAAGTGGTGAGACTCAATGAGCCACTTTTTAATATCCAGGTCTTTATTGATTGCCTTGATATCAACGCAGCATAGGAAGTCTGCGTATTCGGAATATGACAGCTTTTGGCTCTCAACAAGGTTGGTATCCCATAAACGATGTAAATTGGTTTGCTCACGAAAGAAGGTGACATCGATGCGGTTACCGCCTCGGTCCTCGGCATTACCGACATGCATAGGTTGGTGAATATCGCCAACAATATGAATTAAAAAACGCAAATAGAATTGCTGTTGTTGTTGGCTTGTTTTTGGCGAGCGCAGTGCCTTCATAGCCGTTAGGATGGCTGTATATGCGTCTTTTACATCATGCTTGTGTTCTTTTGCTGAGAAGTGCTGGTGCGTAAATTCCTCAACGGAGTCGATATTGATGTAATGCCAAGGGCTGGCCTGCTTTTGCCAGAATGTATCGGGGGAAGAGCGCATTTCATCAGCCCAAGTACTGACTCTGGCCATACTGTGGCCCGCTAAAATGTTAGACACCTGTTGCTTCACATCAGCATCCAAATGGTGCTCAGCAATGGCTCCTACAATACGATGACCGTTGGCGCCCCAAGCGCTCACTTTCGTTGCGAAAAAACTAACAAAAGCGAGGGTGCAAATAAGCGTCAATTTGCTCAGATGCGTATAATTGAACTGTAAACTCATTGTTGTTGTCACGTTACTGGCTTGCTTAAGTGAAGGCAAATTGTCCGGATTTTTAAGCGAAAAAACAGGACTTGATGGGATTCATAATTACTTGTTAATAAAGTATATAAAACAAATGCTTATGGTTTATAAATAAAATTACCTATTGCAATAAGTAATTATAATTGTTGAAATAGTAATTGAATTCAATAAAAGCAGCACAAAAGCCCGTGACAAGCATATTTAACAGACGTGACACTGCGCTTATCCTGGTTACATTAATGGTACTGGCGTTAACTAGTTACCTTATCGGAACAATGCGTTTTACCTTGGCAACTACGCAACTGGGTAATGTTATAGCGACTCACTACAGTTGTAATACCACCCAGCCGGAAAATAAAACGCAGCTTACGTTGTTTGCCCCAAGCGAAAATGTCGTCAAACGATTGGCTCAATCGCTATGTAAGGACACCACTGTGTCTAAGCAATACGGCGCTGTCCAAGCTTTTTGGGGAGGCTCTTCTGAGTTTGAGGTGAATGTGCTGGGAAAAGGTTTAGCGGATTTAATCCTTGCCAAGGAAAACCTCTTCAGTGCCTTTACCGCTCACGAAACCTATGGCTACTCACCGCTAGTCGGTTATCCGTCATACACGGCCTACTTTATTGCGAGTAAAGAAAAGCCACGCTTAGAGAAAAGCTACTTTCTTGATAAGCGCATTGGCTTAATTGAATATCCCACCAGTCGCTCCGGTCACATCATGCCCAAGCAGGTGTTCAAGGAGCTGGATATTAATATGAATAGCCTGAATATCACTTTTGTGAACTCGCACAGTGCGTTGCGAGATAAGTTAGCGCTAGGTGAAGTGGATATCATTAGCTCTTATTGGCAACAAGCAGATAACGAGCGTTTTTCTGCAAACTATATAACCGCAATCAGTGACAATATCAGTGGTAGCCATTGGTTTTTACGCCAAGCCAGTGACAACCCTGATTTAGCCTGCGCTATTCAGGGCGCTATTTTAAGCCAAGCAGAAGAGCAATCGGCACAATACTTTAAACAAGCAAAACCTTATTGGCAGTGCAGTGATTCAGCACCCGCAACATTTCAAGGAGAGCCGCTGTGAGAGCGATTAAAGTTGCATTGCTGAAGCATGTGCACAGCTGGGTTCGGCGCTTTAATGCCAATATCGCCACGGTTTTATTTGCATGCTTGGCTATGATTATCGCTTACTGCAGTTACGCAGTGGGGGCATTGAATAGCTGGCATCATCAACAGCAACAAGCGATAGCCCATGTCAAAACACGGATGGCCCTGGATGCTCAATACATTGGACTACCCAATAGGTTGTTGGAGGTACCGGGCGACCGCAAACGCGTGGTGCACTATCTTAAGCAGCTCAACACTCACCTCGCATCACAAGGTTACGCAATTCAAGTGCATGCAATAGCGGGTATAACGCTCGGTAATGAGACAAGCAATCTTGAGAGCTTCAACCTCGTTCGCACAGGTGGGGAGACGTTCACCGTGACGCTGTCACCAGCGGTGATGCCTCTAGCCCAGCTATTGAGCCCTTGGCCTTTACTCATCGTGCTGCTGCTGTCTGTCGCCATGCGAGCATGGTTTAAAACCCTCCAAAGCAAATTAGATAAAGCGCGAGAAGCGGGTACGCCGATACTCGAGCGCAAGCGCCTACTTATTGATTTAGCAGATAAAAGCCTACGCTATGGTGAGCAAGGCAGGCAGGTGCAATTGGCGAACAAACCCCTTTGTTTTTATCTGGCGCTGTTGGAGTTTGGCATTGAATACCCTGAGGTGACGTTAAATCAAAATAAAGAGGTGCCACAGGAGCTACTGGATTTGGCCCACAAGTATTTTAGCCGCCTTATCGATTTAGGACACACGATTAGAAAGCGCCCCAACTTTGGCAATAGTTTAGAGAAAACGCTAAGTGAAATTCGTGCTGCACTGGATGAAGTGTTTGCAGCAGACTCGCAAGATAAAGAACCTTATTTTCCGCCTAAAGCCCATGGTGAAGGGTCACGCTCGCGTGTCCATCACTATGGGCTTAGGGCCGTCAATGGCGATGATTTTGAGGTTATTGGCAAGTAACCGGATGAGGCGCGTTAATTGCCTTAATTGGGCTGTGCTTGCTTACATACTCGCTCAAAATGCTGGCATCCGAGTCGCCAGTGTCTACGAAGCGGGTGTCGGTGTTTAAACGCGGATAGCCATCGCCACCTGCCGCATTGTAGCTATTGATACTCATACGATAGGTCTTATCTAGCTCTAACGGCTGACCGTCAATGCGCACTGATACCAATTTATCCCCCTCGCACACCGGTGCTACTTGGTTGAAGTGGGCATAGGCGCCAGAATCGACAGGGTATGATGCGACTTTACTGATGTATGCAAAAGTCTCACGACCACTAAACTCAATGTAGCCAATGCGGTTTTTAAACGGGTGTACACGAAGAATATCTTTGTAATCGATATCTCCTTGGCTGATTGAGTCACGAATACCGCCGCCACTAATGACTGCAAAATCAGCATCGACATGATTCATTTGTGCTTGGGTGATCAGCTGTCCTAAATTCGTCTGTCCAAAGCGAACTTTGTTTCTGTCGCCTTGAAGGTGAACTTCGGTATGCCCTAAAGTCACGCTTAACTTTTCTTGGCCTTTTTGCTGGTAAGGAGTTAAAAAGTCGAGCATTTCTTGGTCTTTGTTGATGTAATCACCGACCCATTCACCGGTCGCGTCTTTAAGGTTTACTGGGATCAGCTCATAGCTTTCAAGAGTCAGCTCTTCACCTAGCAGTTTAAATCGAGCATGACCCACATACTTGCCCCATTCATGGGCTTGCATGATCCAAATACCGTTTTGATTATCTGGCTGGCAGGGCATGCCTGGGCGGTAACCATCATTGTTGCTGTTCTTTGCCGCCATGCACACTGGTTCTTGGGAGTGGCCACCGATGATCATATCTACGGCGCCTTTGGGTAAGTTGCGAGCCAAGGTTACATCGCCGGGGGCGTTAATGCCGTGTTGAGCATTACTGTAGTGACCCATGTGCGTGACGGCAATAACGATATCAGGGTTGCGGCGCTCAATTTTAGGAAGCATGTTTTTGGTCGCGGTTGCGGGCTCAATAAAATCAAAATTACCGATAAAATCAGGGTTCGCAATCTTCGCGGTGTCGGTGGTGGTCAGGCCTAAAATAGCGATCTTTAGATTATCTCTTTGTAACAGCGTATAAGGAGTGTAAGCAGGCTCGCCATTGCGTTTATCGATAATATTAGCGCTCAGCAACGGAAAGTCGGCCCAACGTTGCTGCTTGTCTAATACCGCTAATGGGTTATCAAACTCATGATTGCCAATGGCCATGGCATCGTAGCCTAGCAGAGTCATGGCTTTAAAATCAGGTTCCGCATGTTGTAAGTCAGACTCAGGAATACCAGTATTGATATCTCCCCCTGAGAGCAACAGCACGGTATCGCCTCGTTGTTTAGCTTGTGCGCGCAACTGTTTTAGTAATGTTGCGCGCGCGGCCATACCGTATTCACCTTTATCGTTATGCCAAAAGCGGCCATGGTGATCGTTAGTATGAAACACACTAATATAGTGCGCTTGTGCGGAGTCAGAGTGTGACTCGGGTGTCGGCGTGGAGGCAGAGCATGCACTGAGCAGTGTAAGCACTGAAAGAGTAATTAGGCGCACAGGGGATTCCTATCGGCGATTATCGTTGCGCCTGATTTTAATTAAATTTTATGACAATTTCACTAGTCTGAGATGGACTGTGCAAATCCGCCTGTCTATACCCTAAGTTAAGATATTTTCTGAAGCAACCGGGCTCAGTCGCAACAGATCAGCCAGTTAGCTCACTGTGCTGGCTTGCACAAGACGAGACGCTGGCCAGTGCAGCTTGTTCACGACGGCGTAACTCAGCACGTGCTAGGGGTGCCTGATGATGATTGATACCGACCATCCAGTTTAAAAACGATGCAGGCACTTGGCGGTACGACTCGCCTTTGTGAACACCAAAGTCGCAAATGAGATTGTTGCTGTTATCCATAGTTGTTGTTTTTAGCTGCTCAAATGATATGCACATACTAGAGAACTCTTGATAGTTTGATAAGTCGAATCTGTTTTAAAAAAGCGCAAAAAGATACTTTATAGTTATATGTTGTTAACCAATTTGTAACTGGGTTTTACCCCCAGGTATCAATTTGTTGTTATTCACTGTGCCTCATGGAAGCATGGCTTGAGTCAATGTAAAGTGGCTCAAAACAACAATATAGGAAATCCCATGAATAAACTTATTGGCTTTGGTCTGGTCGCAGCGGGGCTTACTCTTGCGCAACCTGTTCACGCGACTATCGTTGAAATGCAAACCTCCCAAGGCAGCATTCAAATTAACCTCTTTGATCAGCATACACCAAAAACAGTGGCTAATTTTCTAGGTTATGTTGAGCGTGGCGATTATCAGTTTAGTTACCTGCATCGCTCCGAGCAGGACTTTATTGTTCAGGGGGGCGGGTTTATTTACGATGGCGGGGCCGTGGCCATTGAATCCCAAGGGACGGTAGATAATGAGCCTGTGCTATCCAATGTCGCTGGCACCATCGCCATGGCTAAACGCAGTGGCAACGCTAACAGCGCGTCAAGTCAGTGGTTTTTCAATGTCGCCGATAACAGTAGTAACTTAGATCTGCAAAACGGTGGATTTACGGTGTTTGGTCAGGTCATAGGTGAGGGGATGGAGGTTGTTAAAGCCATTAATGCGCTGCCTACTTGTTCTAGCACGCCGGTCGTTGATTACAGTACGGACGAATGCCAGCAAGGCGCTGAGCTAACGGCAAACAACCTAGTTATTGTTAACGACGTTATTGTCATTGATGATGACCCCAATTCGGCGGCAAACTTGACTCCGGTTGAAAATACCTTAATTGATGAACCTGTCGAGCCAGGGGATGATTCAAGCTCAGGTGCATTTTGGTGGTTGTTACCTCTTAGCTTGTTGATTCGCTGGCGCCGTGCGTAAGGCAAGCCTAATCGGCGTGCTAGGGTATCGCTAGCGCGCCGTTTTTTGGGCGGGTATTAGAGCATGCGCAACATCAACATGATCCACATCGCCAGCACGGTGATGCAACCAAACAAAAAGAGGTAGTAACGTGTTTTTAGGTGGTTACTACTAATATGGACCACAGTGTGCGCAAGGCGCAGTAGTACAAAACCCCAAGCCAAGGCGGTGAAAGCGTAGCCGGTGGTTTGTGTAATTAATGCAGTGAGCACAGCAACATAAAATAAAACTGGGATTTCGAATTGGTTAATAAAGTTACGCCCGGCCACTTGCACTGATTCCGGGGCGTTGTCGAGATCCATAGTGGCAAATTGTTGCATTTTAATTTGCTTGTTGCGTGCGGCAGCAAAACGACGTCGCCCCATTATTACTATCACCACAAGGGTTAACAGTACTTGCGCGAACATTGCCAAAATAAGCCATTGGTGCACGTTAATCTCCCATTACTCATTATTATTTATAAACATCCCAGACCATACCTGAATTACTCCTATTATTCGAGTGCCAGAAAAGGTAGTCAGTGTTTTCATACATTGTTACAAACTTGATAGCTTTTTCATTGCATTTTCATCAGTGATTTTTGATCATAAAAGAAAACGTCCACTTATAAGAGACAAATTCATGAAAAAGACATTAGCACTGAGTGCCCTGAGCCTTGCCGTACTGGCTGGTTGTAAAAGTACATCGACGCCTTCACAAAGCGAAACTGACTCAGCAATTGATTCCGGAAAACTTAGTTGTGAGCCCTAACGACAAGCGGGCCTACGAGACACTGACGTTGGACAATGGCATTGATGTGGTGCTGGTTTCTGACCCCAGTGCTGAGAAATCTGCGGCGGCATTAAGTGTGGGCGTTGGGCTTTTGCACGACCCCATGTCGCAACAAGGCATGGCGCATTACCTCGAACATATGCTGTTTTTAGGCACTGAACGCTACCCCGATACCAAGGGCTACAGTGACTTTATGACCAAAAATGGCGGTGCTCATAACGCTTATACCTGGCTCGATATCACCAACTATATGTTCAAAGTGAATAACGATGCCTACGCTGAGGGGCTTGACCGTTTTAGTGACTTTTTCAAATCGCCAAAGCTGTACCCTGAGTACACAGATAAAGAGAAGAATGCGGTCAATGCCGAGTGGTCGATGCGCCGGGAAATGGACTTTTTCGGTCAGTTTAAACTCGCGCGTAAAATGATGGGTGAGCACCCAGCAAACCGCTTCCTGATTGGTAATTTAGAGACGTTGGGCGATAAAGAAGGGAGCTCATTACACCAAGAAACGGTTGATTTCTACAACCAGTATTACTCCGCGAATATAATGAAAGTGGCGATGATCTCCAATCGCCCACTCAATGAAATGCGCCAGCTAGCGAAGCAATATTTCGCCAATATCGAAAATAAAAACATTGAAGAGCCACAAGTGAAGGCTGAACTGGATTTTGATCAGGCTGGTGGCAAACGTATTTACTACAAGCCCAATGAAGATGTGAAACAGTTGAAGCTTGATTTCACGATTAAAAATAACATGGATAAGTTTGCCCTTAAGCCGAACCGCTTTGTGGCCTACTTACTTAGCAATGAAATGCCAGGCTCTCCAGCGCAAATACTGCGTGATAAGGGCTGGGTCTCACAATTGAGTGCCAATGCATCAGCGAATATGTACGGCAATTATGGCGCGTTGTCAGTGGATATTGAACTGACAGATGCCGGGATGCAAAACCGTGAACAAATCGTTGCTACGGTTATGCGTTACATTGAGCTTATCAAGGAAAATGGTGTTGATGAGAAGTACTTCGACGAAATTCGAACGTCGCTGAATAATCAGTTTCAGTTCTTAGAGAAAAGCGATGAATTTAGCTATGTTTCTTCGTTAACGCAAAGCATGCAGGATTATCCGCTCACCAACGCAATTAACGCGCCTTACTATTATGGTGAGTTTAATCCGCAGGCAGTGCAGGATGTGCTAGCACAGCTTAACGGCGAGACCTTGCGAGTTTGGTATATTTCTCAGCAAGAGCAAACCGATAGCCAGCTGCACTTCTACGACGGCGAATACCGCATTGAAGATATCAGCAGCGAAGAGCAAGCAAGTTGGCAGCAAGCGAGCGAGTTTGCTTTGTCTCTACCCAGCGTTAATCGTCTGCTGCCACAGCATTTTGATATCAAAACTCGTGGCTACGCGGCGCAAACTAAACCGGTTGTGAGCTACGATAAAAACGGTATCAAAATCTGGCAGCAGCCGAGCCAACATTTTGCTGAGCAGCCTAAAGGGTTGGTTGAGGTGTATGTTAATTCACCAGCGCCACAAAACGATATGACTGCGAAGGTGTTAATGAATTTGTGGGCCGACTTATACAATTTGTCGCAAACCGCGTTGGCAACCGAGGCCTCTATTGCTGGCATGTCGGTAGGCATGGACCCTGGTAACGGGTTTACTCTCACTGTCGGCGGGTTCACCGATAAACAACCAGAATTATTACGTGAAGCGCTAAGCAACTTGCAGGTTGAAGTCGATGAACAAGCATTTAATCAAGCCGTTGACCGCTATGTACGAGCACTAAACAATGCGCAGCAGCAATTTCCTTTTTACCAAGCGTTTGATGAGTACTCCAACCTAGTTCGCTCTGGCAGTTACGACACCGAGGCACTGATTGCCAAAGCGCAATCACTTACGGTCGCGGACTTAGAGCAATTGATGAGCCAAGTGTTGACGCATAACACAGTGCGGGTATTTGCTTTTGGTAATTATGATCAAAGCAGTATTGACGTTATTGCCAAAAATATTACTCAGGCGCTGCCGACGCAAAAAGAAGATAGCCAGTATACGCGTTCTCAGTCTTGGCAACCTAAGCAGGGCGAAACCTATGTTGTTCATAAAGACATAGAGGTGGCTGATGTCGCTATTATTGACATGGTTTATCACCCAACCCCAGGTTATGCGCAAAAAGCTGCGGCTGCGGTATTACAAGGGCACTTCCGTACGGTGGCCTTTGATAAACTGCGCACTGAAGAGCAGCTGGCTTACGCCGTTGGTGCTATCGCCCGTCCACTTGAGGACTATGCCGCCATAGGGTTGTTTATTCAAACCCCGGTCAAAGGTCCGAAGGCAATGCAGGCCCGTTTTGATAGCTTCAAGCAACAATATCAACAAGAGCTTAATGAGATGGATGAGGCGACGTTTGCGCAGCTCAAAAATGCCACTCTCGTGGCGCTCAAAGAGCAGCCAAAAAATCTAAAAGATGAACTTGGACGTCTTATTACCGATTGGTATCGCGAACAGTTTGATTTCAACAGCCGTAGCCAACTGATTGCGGCGGTCGAGCAACTGACGCTTGCAGACATCCAAGCATTCTACCAGCAAACGATGATGAACCCAGAAGCCGCAAGGCTCAACGTGCAGCTTCGTGGCAGTAAATTTGCCGACAAGGACTTCGCTGATTTACCTGAGCAAACCAAGGTAGAATCGGTGGCTGACTTCCAAAAGCAAATCAGCTGGCAGCAGTAGTTTACTGGATAATAACGTGCAGAAAAGGCTCCCATGGGAGCCTTTTTTATGTGTTTGATTTAGCCTTGATTAAAGTGCTGAGGAAGGGCGTTAGCAATCTCCGTCAAGCTGGTTTGCCATGCTTTACTCAGGGCGGATGCCAAAGCAGCGTAGCCATCTTGTGCCAGCGGCTCGCTTTGGCTAAAGCGCGCCATACTGAGTACGTGTAATTTACCTTTCTCATCAACTCGAGATAAACGCCACAAGCCTGCTATTTCTGCATTGTTATTGAGGCCGCCGTTAAAATGGTCGATGTCGATATCGAGCTGATAAAACGATGACTGCAGCTGCTCGGCATAGACATCAGCCCCTTTGACGACCAGCACTTGCTCTAATGTGGCCATTAGCTGCAACTGGGCGCTACTTTCGAGCATGAGTGCTGGGCTATCGGCCCAAAAATGGTAATTAGCACTGTATATTTCTTGCGGTGAGCGTCGTACTACCATGGCACGGTTATTAAGGTTACCGCGTAAACTGATAGGGCTTAAACGCAATAGGTGTTGGGTTTGCTCATCGGTGCGTAGCAGGTTGTTATTAAACAGCGTGCTATCTAACTGGTAGTAGCGTATATTGCTAGTTCGCGAGTCTCCTGCACAGCCTTGTATCAGCAATGCCAGCGTCAGTAATAAAATAAGTCGAACCATTAGTTATCACTCCTTGGCAGCGGATCAGCAGGCAGCTCTTTATCAAAGATCAGCATATTAGGTTGCTCCTTTAACCCTTTCGATAGGGGCTGCAGTTCATCCATTAGGCGCTGCATTTGCTCAAGTGAAGACTGCATTTGTTGATACATTTTCGAACCATTTTGGAAGCTCGCCATGGTCACCTCAAATTGCTCCATGCTTTGCTCAAATTGGCGCATACTTTGGCTAATATCAGCCATATCTTGGGTAAATTCTTTGGGCAGCGCTTTCATACTCGGGTCGCTCATGAACTGGCGCATATCCACAGCAAGCGTTTCATAACGGGCCATGGTGCTTTCAAACTGAGCCAAACTTTCTTCTATACGAAGGCCTTTAACCTTATTGAGTACATCATTAACTTGATTGGCCAGCACCGTGATGCCGCTAGAGGTACTGGGGAAAACAGTGTAGTCGCCGCGTTGTGTTAAGCCGACCAATTCACTATCAGGATAGATATCAAAATCAACGTAAACGGCGCCAGTAAGCAGGTTACCAGGCTTCAAAGAAGCTTTAAGTCCTTGTTGCAGGAGCTCATCAACATGGGATTGCCAAAACTCCCTCGCTTGTTGTGAGTCGCGGTACAAGCGCCCATACTCGATACGTATAAGTACCGGAACGGCATTGCTGGTGTTGCTAAAGTGAGCAGGGCGACCATCAATCATAACCTCAGCCGGGACTTGCTCGACAGTGCCTATGCGCATACCCCTGTATTCGACCGGCGCACCCTCTCGTAGGCCGCGAATAGACTGCTCAAACTCAATGAGGTAGTGCTGGTAATCATAAAATCGCTGCTCTAACGCAGCTTTATAGCTGTCACTTAGGCTAAAGGTATGCTCTTGCTTGGCGACTGCTCCTGGAGGATCGCCCTCTGGGGTGGCCAGCGAAATACCTCCCTTTAGCATTTTCGCGATCGATCCTGTTTTGACGTTGATGCCATCAGCGGATAGGTCAAATTCGAGTCCTGAATTAACCCAAAAGACCGTGTTCAACGTCACCAGGTTTTCGTACGGCGCATTAATAAATAAACCGTAACGCATCACTTGTTGTTGCCAATCAAAATTGGCCGTTTCGATTTGGCCGATTTTATATCCTTTGAAGTAAACCCCTGTGCCCACCTCGAGCACTTCAGCATCTCGGCTGATTAACTTGTAACGCCCGCCTTTGACATCATTGGCAATCAGCGCAGGCTCCTCTTGCAATTCAAAGCGCTCGGTGAGCTGCTTGCTCTCGCCGGGGGCGAATTCTAAATAAACACCCGAAAATAAAGTACTAAAGCCGGTGACGCCACTTTCATCCACGCGCGGTTTGACTACCCATATTTTTGCATCTTCAGTGAGTAAGTTATCGTAGTGGTTATCTACTTGAGCGCGGGCGATAACATGATCGCGGCTTGACGCCAATCGAATTGCATCGACAGTGCCTATTTTTACACTGCGAACTTTGATTTCTGTTTTACCGGCGACGATGCCCTCAGCATGGGGCATTTTGATGTAAATAGTTTGCCCTTGTGAGAGTTGGTGTTGCAGTAACATCCATGCACCAACAAACAAGGCGATGATAGGGATCAGCCAAATAGGGGACAGTTTAGGCGCCGTTTTAATGCGCGCAGTATTACTCATTCACGACTCTCTTCACTTTTTCAGGGGGATCCCAAATCAAACGTGGATCAAAAGCATGGGCCGCCATCATTTGGCAAATAACCATCGCTGCGAAACATAACGCGCCCAACCCGGGTTCGACCAACATCAGGTTGCCTAGCTGTACTAAGGCTACCAAGATAGCAACAACAAATACATCAATCATCGACCATTTGCCAATAAATTCAGTAACCTGATATAGCCGAGTGTACACCATAGAGCGGCGACTGGCTTGGCGGTAAACCATCACGCACAAGGTCGCAAGCACCAATGCTTTAGCAAATGGCACCACCACACTGGCAAGGAAGATAATCGAAGCGATGGGATATGAACCACTTTGCCACAACAGTATTACGCCGCCAATTAGCGTTGATGGCTCTCTGTCTCCCAAGCTGGTGGTATACATGATAGGCAGTACATTGGCAGGAATGTACAACAGTACCGACGTCACCAGCCAGGCAGCGGCTTTTTGTACACTTTGCATATTGCGATAATGCGTAGTGCTGTGACAGCGTGGGCATAGTTTGTCGTAGGTAAGTTGCTGGCAAACATGACAGGCGCGTAGATTGACATCAATAGCCCTCACTCCTTTTGGAACGGCGAGCTCTTTATGAGGGGCAATCTGTCGCCACAGTCTAGGACGGTTGACGTAAGATAGGGCACCTATATATGTCAGCACAAACCCGCCATAGGCCCAAAAGCTAATGCCAAAGGCAATGTCTGCCATAGACATTATTTTAACCATACTGACCAATACGCCGACGAGGAAAATCTCCGACATTACCCAGGTGTCCAATGCTAGGGTCAATTTCAGCAGCTTACGGCCCCAATGCTTTGGCAAAGTGCGCAAAAAACCTAAGTGCAAAGGCAGCAGTAACAACAGCATCACTAAGGGTAAAATAATGATACTGATATCAATAAATATCCCTAACAGGGTGCTGTCGTAGTTAAAAAGCATGCGTCCGGCATCAGGCAAGGTCATGGTTTGCGTGATGCCTCGACTGGAGAACGAAATAAAAGGGTAAAACACTGAGCTCAATAATAAAATAATGGCACTCAGGGTGAGGGCTACAACTTTAGGGTCGTTATTGACGTTGCTTGCATTTAAGCTCGAGTGACAGTGAGGGCACTGGGCAACTTGTTTGGCTCGGAGTCGCGGCACATCGACCACTAGATCACATTGCGGGCAGGCCAGTTGCATGTTTTCTCAAACTTTATCCAGTTAACTGCTAATGTTAGAGCATAGCGCTTATTTTATGTAATTCCTAGTGACTAAGGACGGGTTATGACAAGGGGTCTGGCAACGATGAACTGGCTAGCTATCAGTAAGGTAATGCTGTGTACGATGTTTATGTGCACAGCAAATGCTGCCAATAACCTCGACGATAACGCTGTGGAGCTCTCCGCCAGTGCTTACATCCCACCTTATGTATTTAAAGACGGACACCACGGGATTGAGATAGATATTATCAAACATGCTTTGGAAAAAGCGCAGCTTGGGCCATTAACTTTACACTTTTTAAGTAATCGCCGTGCCGAGGCGCAGTTACGCCAAGGTAAAATTAGCGGCGCGATTAATATTCCGAAAGAGTCAGGGCTCGAGGGCTACTACAGCGAGCCCTTATTGTATTTTGAGAATGTAGCTATTAGCTTAGCTGAGCATAACTTCAGCATTGAGCAGTTCAGTGACTTACATGGTAAAAGCATTCTTGCGTTTCAAAATGCCAAAAACTACCTTGGACCTGACTATACCAAGGCCATTACTAACGCCTTGAGTTATGATGAGGTAGTCAATCAGTATGCGCAAATAGACCACCTCATGAAGGGGTGGGTAGATGTGATTGTGCTGGAGAAGCGCATTTTTCAGTATTACTTACACACCTTTGCAATGAACCAGGGGCAACAGACAAAGCCAGTTACCATCCATGCGCTTTGGCCTCCTTCTCCCCGACACGTGGTATTTACTGATTCACAGCTGCGTGAGCGCTTCAACCAAGGTCTTGCAGAGCTAAAAAAAACACCGCGCTACAAGGCATTGCTTGCCAGCGCGCCATCGTATGCTCAGCGCCAATCAAGCAAATAAGGCCACAGTTTGTTTAGAGCGAGCAAGCACCTGCCCTGACTCAGAGTAAACAGTGGCGTCTTCATAAGCGTAGCCGTTATGTGCGGCGGTGGTGTGCACATGCAAGCCTAGCCATTGTGACGCTGCTAATTGAGGTAGCGTTAAACACTCTACATGCCAACTCATGCTACTTGCTGGTGCCGGTTGCTTAAATGCTTGTAATTGCGATGGTGGCCAGCTGTCAATCAGGGCAATGACATGGGTCCAGTCGTATTGCTGCTGTTGTCCTTTAAAGCGCATCCAGCCTGTTAAGTCAGTGCGTTCGGCGCCGCTGTAAGGCATATTGCCCTCGGTTAGGTTTAAGTCCACATGCTGAAAAAAGGCCGGCATAACATTCTCTACATAGGGTAAGCAGTTTTCTGCATCGGCGGTTTTAGGGACGGTGACAGCGGCCACTGGCACTTCAACCTCGGAGGCGCGGTCTTTGGCGAATAATCCCTGGACAGATAAACATACTTGCCCATGCTGCTCAATGGTTGCGCTGTATTGGTTAGAACTTTTGCCTTCGCGTAAATGGTGGAAGGTCAGGGTAAAGGGGGTGTCTGGAGCAATGGGACCAATAAATTGCGCACTAAACGATCGTAAAATACGGTCGCTATCGCAATGTTTTAGCATGGATTGTAAGGCTAATGCGCAAGACAAGCCGCCAAAGGCTGTGCGCCCTTGTGTCCAAGAAGCAGGAAATTCGAGCGTTTGTTGGTTCTCGCCAGTCACGCTGGCCAATAGGGTATCAAAGGTCATCTGTCTCACCTTAATTGAACTTGTCAGACCAGTTTAACGGTAAATTTTCCCTTGGCGAGGGGGAAAATTGAAAAAAATGACAAAAAAACGAAATTTTTTTAATTATGACGCTTGAATTAACAAAAGCGGCCCCTATCTAGTAGTCATCGAACACGTTAACAGAATTTTGAAGTTGGAGAAGATTCATGGGTAAGATTATTGGAATCGACTTAGGTACTACTAACTCGTGTGTAGCAGTACTTGACGGTGATAAGCCACGCGTAATTGAGAACGCCGAGGGCGATCGCACGACTCCTTCTATTATCGCATTCACTGAAGACGGTGAAACGCTAGTAGGTCAGCCGGCGAAACGCCAAGCGGTAACCAACCCGACTAACACACTTTTTGCAATCAAGCGTTTAATTGGTCGTCGTTTTGAAGACGAAGAAGTACAACGCGATATCGGCATCATGCCGTTTAAGATTGTTAAAGCAGACAATGGCGACGCCTGGGTCGAAGCAAAAGGCGAAAAGCGTGCTGCTCCTCAGATTTCTGCCGAAGTCTTGAAGAAAATGAAGAAGACCGCCGAGGATTACCTAGGTGAAGAAGTAACAGGGGCTGTAATCACAGTGCCAGCATATTTCAACGATTCACAGCGTCAAGCAACAAAAGACGCAGGTCGTATCGCGGGTCTAGAAGTTAAGCGCATTATTAACGAGCCAACGGCCGCTGCGCTTGCTTATGGTATGGATAAGAAAAAAGGCGACAACGTGGTTGCTGTGTATGACCTCGGTGGTGGTACTTTTGATATCTCTATCATTGAAATCGACGAAGTAGAAGGCGAGCACACCTTCGAAGTACTGGCAACCAACGGTGACACGCACCTAGGTGGTGAGGACTTTGATAACCGCGTTATCAACTATTTGGTAGAAGAGTTCAAAAAAGAGCAAGGTATTGAGCTTAATAACGATCCGCTAGCGATGCAGCGTGTTAAAGAAGCCGCCGAGAAAGCTAAAATTGAGCTTTCAAGTGCACAGCAAACTGAGGTGAACCTACCTTATGTTACGGCTGATGCTAGCGGTCCTAAGCACATGAACGTGAAGCTGACTCGCGCTAAGCTTGAGTCATTAGTTGAAGACCTTGTTACGAAGTCTATCGAGCCATTGAAAAAAGCACTGGCGGATGCCGATTTATCGGTAGGTGATGTGAATGACATTATCCTAGTGGGTGGTCAGACACGTATGCCATTAGTGCAGAAAACGGTTACTGAGTTCTTCGGCAAAGAACCTCGCAAAGACGTAAACCCGGATGAAGCGGTAGCGATGGGTGCGGCAGTGCAAGGTGGTGTTCTTGCTGGTGACGTGAAAGACGTACTTCTGCTTGATGTTATTCCACTGTCTCTTGGTATCGAAACCATGGGCCAAGTGATGACCGCATTGATCGAGAAAAACACGACCATTCCAACGAAGAAGTCGCAAACTTTCTCAACAGCGGAAGATAACCAAAATGCAGTAACCATTCATGTACTGCAAGGTGAGCGTAAGCGCTCTGCCGACAACAAGTCGCTTGGTCAGTTCAACCTTGAGGGTATTCGTCCAGCGCGTCGCGGCGAGCCGCAAATCGAAGTCACTTTCGATGTTGATGCCGATGGTATCTTACATGTGTCAGCAAAAGATAAAGACACAGGTAAAGAGCAAAAAATCACTATCCAAGCTTCTTCAGGTCTAAGCGATGATGAAGTAGAAAAAATGGTACGTGATGCCGAGGCAAACGCTGAGGAAGATAAAAAGTTCGAAGAGTTAGTAACTGCACGTAACCAAGCAGATGCTTTAGTACACGGTACGCGTAAGCAAATCGAAGAAGCGGGTGATGATTTACCGGCAGAAGATAAAACAGCTATCGAAAGTGCGCTAACGGAACTTGAAACTGCGATTAAGGGTGAAAGCAAAGAAGAAATCGATGCGAAAACCCAAGCGCTTGCTGAGAAGTCACAAAAGCTAATGGAAATCGCGCAAGCGAAAGCCCAACAGCAAGGTGGCGCTGATGCTGGTGCACAGCAGCAATCACAAGCAAAGCAAGACGACGATGTTGTTGACGCTGAGTTTGAAGAAGTGAAAGACGAGAATAAATAAGTCTTGAACTTTGTAAGGGCGCGCTGGCGAAATCGCTTGACGCGCCCTTAGTGTATGTAGATTTTAGGAATGAGGGTTGCCATGGCTAAGGCTCAACGGTAAACCCTTTTTCACTTTGCAGCCTTGCTGCATTTATTAACAGTAGTGGTAGATATGTCAAAACGCGATTATTACGAAGTCCTTGGCGTAGCAAAGGACGCCAGTGACCGAGATATTAAAAAGGCTTATAAGCGCCTGGCGATGAAATATCACCCGGATCGTACTGCCGGCGATAAAGAGCTTGAAAATAAGTTCAAAGAAGTCAAAGAAGCCTATGAAGTCCTCGGTGATGAGCAAAAACGCCAAACCTATGATCAGTTCGGCCATGCAGCATTTGAACAAGGCGGCGGTGGCGGCCACGGCGGCTTTGGCGGTGGCGCAGGCGATTTTGGTGACATCTTCGGGGATGTCTTTGGAGACATCTTTGGTGGCGGTCGTCGTCAGTCACGCCAACAACGTGGCGCCGATTTACGTTACAACATGGACTTAAGCCTAGAAGAGGCAGTGCGTGGTAAAGACGTCGAAATCAAAGTGCCTACTTGGGTGGCCTGTGAGCCTTGTGATGGCTCAGGTGCCAAACCAGGCTCAAAACCGAAAACCTGTCATACTTGTCATGGTGCAGGGCAGGTACAAATGCGCCAAGGTTTCTTCGCAGTGCAACAGACGTGTCCAACTTGTCAGGGGACAGGGCAAATTATTTCCGACCCTTGTGATAGTTGTCATGGTCAAGGTCGCGTAGAACGCACCAAAACATTGTCGGTGAAAATTCCCCCGGGTGTGGATACTGGCGATCGAATTCGTCTTGCTGGCGAAGGTGAGGCCGGTGCTCATGGTGCGCCTGCAGGCGATCTCTATGTACAAGTGAGCGTACGCGAACACCCTATCTTTGTTCGCGACGGCAACAATCTGTACTGTGAAGTACCTATCGGCTTTACCACAGCAGCGTTAGGCGGTGAGATTGAAGTACCAACGCTAGATGGTCGTGCTAAGCTGAAAATCCCAGCAGAGTCGCAAACTGGAAAGATGTTCCGTATGCGTGGTAAAGGGGTTAAGTCAGTGCGCTCTGGTTCAGTCGGTGATTTAATCTGTAAGGTAGTGATTGAAACGCCAGTGAACCTCAACAATGAGCAACGCGAGCTACTTGAGCAGTTAGAAAGCAGCTTGGGCAAAGACAGCTCAAAATACCGCCCGAAGGAGAAAGGTTTCTTCGACGGGGTGAAAAAGTTCTTTGATGACTTAACCAAGTAAGGGTGAGCTCGTTAAAGTAAAAAAAGCGCCTCAAGGCGCTTTTTTTGTATCTAATTGAGCAGCAATGCTTGTTCTGTAACGTCTGAACAACGACACAACTGCACATCTTCGTGGTATCTCACCTCGTGTACGGATGGCGCGCTACGCGTTAGTTGCTCGCAGCGTGCTGCACATTGACGTTGATGCTGCCAGTAATCGTACTCACCTGAAATCAGCCACGTAAGGAGTACCGCCACGACCGCTAAGCTGGCAAGGCGGATATTTCGACTCAGCATTGTCTCTCACCCACTCGCTCGTATACCTTAACTAACCTTAGTACACAACCAGCGGTGAGAGCGAACTTTATCCCGTAACTAAGTGCTACTCTGGATTGTAAATGCGGCTAATGGGTGTGAGGTGCTTAATGAAACATGTACTTTATCGCCAGGGCGCACTAGCATTTCATGGCTCACGCGGCTGGTCACCGTGGTTTTGCAGGGAAGTTCAATCGCGCACAGTCTGCTGCCGCCTTCAAACCTGACCCAAGTAACAACACCATTGCTGTTGTTTGCATCTTGCGCTAATAACACATCGTCTGGGCGCAGCAACACGTCTACTTCCGCTGCGCTGTCGTCAATGCCTACTACTGGCGCTATTCCTATTGCGGTACTGGCTTGGTGGTGTTGATGTTGTCCGCGAATAAAGCTTGCTTCGCCCAAAAATCGTGCGACAAAGCGATTGCTAGGCATGCTGAAGCATTTTTCTGGGCTATCAATCTGTTGAATTTTACCATCGCGGAGCACCCCGACGCGGTCACCCACAGAGAGTGCCTCTTCTTGGTCGTGGGTCACCCAAATAGCGGGCACGCCGGCTTCTTTCAAAGCATTGCGAATATCCCAGCGTAGCGTGTCTTTGAGCGCTGCATCTAGATTTGATAAGGGTTCATCCAGTAGCACAAAATCCGGTTGATGCGCCAAAGTGCGGGCCAGGGCAACACGCTGTTTTTGGCCGCCGGAGAGGGTGGCTGGCTTTTTATCGCGAAATGCCTGCAGACCAAGTAAGTCAATCCAATGATCGGCCAAGGTGTGGTCTTTTAAACGAAAGCAAATATTTTGCTGCACATTTAAGTGTGGGAACAGCGCAAAGTCTTGGAATACCATACCTACGCTGCGTTTTTCAGGAGGCACCGTTTGCGTGGGGGTAGCGCGCCACTTGCCAACATCGATTTGCCCCTCACTGATGGGAATAAGCCCGGCGAGGGCCTGTAAAATCGTGCTTTTTCCACAGCCTGTGGGGCCTACGAGCATCAAAATTTCGCTTTTATCAAGAGCCAGGTCGAGTTCACTGACAACGCGATTGCTACCGTAATCGATAGACAGCCTACTTACAGATAGCATGTTTAGGTTTCCTCTTCACGTTTAACTGCTGCGTTTCTCGCCTGAAAGCATAATAGCGAGGCCGCCGGCGGAGATCACTACTAGAAGTAGCCCTGGAATTGCTGCGCGACCAAAATATCCGGCCTCATACACTCGCCATAGGTAGGTAGACAGGGTCTCAAAGCCAGTTGGACCAAGCAATAAAGTTGCTTCGAGCTCGCGCATAGACTCTAAAAATACCAGTGCAGCACCAGCGACAATGCCGCGTGCAGTCAGGGGCAAAGTCACGCGCATAAAGGCCTCCCTCGGAGAAGCACCTAATACCCGTGCGGATTTGACTAAACTGCCATCCAAATGTTCAGTGCTGGTACGAATGCTACCTACGGCTAAAGGGAGAAAGCGCAGTACATAGGCAATCACTAATAAGGCGAGGGTTTGATAGAGCAGGGGTAATTGCAGGCCACCATAAACCAATGCTGTACCCATAACAATTCCGGGAATGCCAAAACCAAAGTAGGTGACGCGCTCCATAATACGCCCGGCTTTGCCGGTCAGTGCTGCATGGGCAACGGGGATAGCGACAATCACGGCGGTGAGCGCGGCTATAATCGACGCATACGCCGAGTTCCAGGCGATATTTATGTCAAAATCGGCAACGCCATCACGGGCGAGCCAAAGCATAAAAATAGCCAAAGGCAAACCAATAGCAAGCATCAGAATAGGTGTGAAAATGGTAAATAACCCCATTAACTGCAAGCGACTGGGGAACAGGACAAGCGCACGACCATGGCGCTCGGTGGCGGTTTTTATTTGTGATTCTAAAAACAATAAAAAACCAACAATGCACATTAACTGTAATGACAGCATTGCTGCTCGGTTTAGGCCAAAGGCATTGTATTCAACGTAGATAACGCGGGTGAAGGTATCCAGGCGCATCATCGCTGGGGTGCCAAAATCGGATAAGGTATACAACGCCACCAGTAGCGAGCCGGCGGCGATACCATTGACCACGCGCGGTAAAATCACCTTAAAAATACTGCCGGTCATGGACATTCCTAAAGTGCGCGCAGCGTTGACCATACTGGCATCTAAGCTTAATAGCGACGAGCGGGTGGTCATCATCACAAAAGGAAAGGTATAAAGGGTCATCACTATCGCTGCGCCGCTGAGACCATACATAGGCGCGGTGGTCAGGCCAAACAACCCTTCTATTTCGCCACCAGGACCGAATGCGGCATACAAGGTAAATGCACCGATATAACTCGGGATAGCGAGGGGAGCGGCAAACAGCACTAACCAGAATTTTTTCAGTGGTAAGTGCACATAAGCGCTTATAAACGCCAAAGGCACGCCGATAAGGATGGAGCCCAACACGGTCAATGCCATTAGCGCTAAGGTGTTGCCGAGAATCTCGAGGTTATGACTGTCAAATAGGGTGTTAGCGTCACTTGCTAAGCTCAGCAGCACATACACAGGGGTTAGGGCAACTAGCGCCGCGAGCAGCGCTAGAGGGTAAGACGCAGGTAGGCGCATTACAACACACCGCTGGCGCGCATTAAATCGAGAGTCGGTCGCAAATCTGCTAGTTGCGTTAAGTCTACTTTGGGTGGTGAAATACTAGCCAGTGGCGGCAACCCTTGTGGCTGCGAAACACCGCTTATAAGCGGAATTTCATAGGCTTCCTGGGCGAGATAACTTTGCACTTCGGCGCTTAGTAAGTAGCGCATAAAGTTCACTGCTAATGGGTCTTCGCTCAGAGCCAAAATACCAGAGGCATTGACTAAACAGCCAGCATCATTATTGGTAAAGGCTAACGCTAAATTGGCATCGGGCTTACCGGATTTCAACCTTAAGGTGTAATAATGGTTAGCAAAACCAATATCTACCTCACCGCGTTCAACAGCCATCACTACGCCCAGTTCGCCAGCGTAGGATTTGGCGCGTTTTTGCACCTTCTTTAACCATTTAGCGGTTTTGTCATCACCTTCTATGAGGCGCATGGCCGTGACAAATGATTGGAACGAAGCGTAAGCGGGCGCCCAACCGATGCTCAAGTCGCTCTCGGCAATATCCATAATATCTGTTGGGATCTGCTCAGCACTTAGACGCTCAGTGTTGTAGGGTAAAGTGCGAACCCTGCCAGTCACCGGTGCCCAACCAGGGTAACGGAACTGGGGCTGAAGCTGGGCAGACAGATCATCAGGTAGGGGATGAGCTAGGCCTGCATCGGTGACCAGACCTATAGCGCCAGAGTCGACGGCCCAGAACAAATCGGCGCGCTGCACGCCCATTTTAGCCTCGGCTACAATAGTATTTGCCAAAGCGGCAGTCGGACCACGACGGATCCCAAGCTCTAGTTTGGGGTTTTTGTCTTGGATGGCTTGTAACACGTTTTCATACAAGCCACCTTCACCGCGACCGAGGTAAAGCGTCAGCTTCCCCTCTAAACGCGGTAACTGATCAACAGAAACAGGACTGGCTGTGGTCGCGGCAAATGCACGTGACAGAGGCAGCGGCAAGGCACCAGCCACCCCTAACGCAGCTAGGCCTTGAATAAAGGTCCTACGCTTCACTTAAAATACATCCTTACGTGCTTTTTCGGCTTTCTCAATCAACGCCTTAGCGCGGTCTAATTTTGTTTGCATATCAATGACAACGTTGCGCACCGCATCAACGCCTTTATCATCAGCGATGGCTTTAGGCAGCGTAACGTTAAAATCTTTCTCTAGTACTTCAACGAGGTTAGCGTCTTGCTCAATCAGCGTGCCCTCTACGCCTTCAAAAAGGTGCAAGTAGGTATCGTGGACAATGCTGGTCGCTTCTTCATTAAGGCGCTCTGCGTATTTGGCAACCACGCGGTCCAGTTTGTGCTTGATTTCAACAATGGTCGCACTTTGGGTCATGGACTCCGTTGCTGTGATTTTAACGCTCTCAAGCAAGCCCTTTTGTTGGTACTGCGCGGCAAGTTTAACAGCCCCAAGACCCTGCCACAAGGCTGCATTCATGGCTTGTTGTTGGGTACGCACGTTGCTGCTAGGTTCGCCATTATCAATGGCCATTTTTACACCATACAAACCTTGCCAAATCGAGGCATAAACCGGCACATAATTAGTTTCAATGGCACTGTGGAACTTAACCGATTCCCAGTATTCAATGAGCTCATCACTGTTTACTGACTTCTTGCCTTGCTGTTCATATTTTCCGACTAAGATATCAACCTTGCCAACCATCCATTCAACTTCTTCTGAATAGTCTTTTAAGTTTTCCTGTAGGTGATTTACGTGCTCACCAATTGGACCGTTTGCAAAGGCTGGTTGAGTGGCTACGGCAGAGGCTAGAACAAGGCCAAGGCCCGCGAGTTTTATAGAGTGTGACCATGTTTTCATAATTAGATTACCGAAAAGTATAAGTGTAAATGATAGCTATTATCATATCCCTCGAGACGCACTTAATCAATACGCAGACAACCCCTTAGGAGTGATTTCATGACATCCTAACGAAGCTTTTATGAAACTTAGGTTAAAGTTACAGAGAATTAACATAAGAGCCTTGTTATCATATAGTTAGCTAGGTTCTGAAACATAGACAAAGAACTAACCCCGCAGTATGCTTTAAGTTACAGATGATAAAGATATGGACACACTATGACCCCCGCTGTGACCCTATTAGAAAAGCACAAACACGCATACGAGTTGCTCAGTTTTAGCCATGACCCTCAAGCTGACAATTACGGTCAGGAAGTCGTTGCCAAGCTCTCTCTAGATTGTGAAAGCGTGTTCAAAACCTTGGTTCTTAAAACCGCGAATAATGACTATGTTGTCGCCATTACGACAGTCAATCGCACGGTCGATACCAAAGCGCTGGCAAAATTAGTGGGGTGTAAAAAGGTGGCGATGGCCAGTGCGAGTGAAGTTGAGCGCATTACCGGCTATGTGCTTGGGGGAGTCAGCCCATTTGCGCAAAAAAAACGCTTGCCGACCTTTGTTTATCAAAGTGCACAACACCAGGCGCGTATTTATGTCAGCGCAGGCAAGCGGGGCGTTGAGCTGGCAATTGCACCTGATGTGTTAGCACAGTTGCTCCCGGTAAAATTCGGTGTCTTCTAACACAGGCTCTGTGCCTTTTCATTGTCTTAACTACCCGAGCTTTTGGGTATTGTTTTGATTTACAGCCCGCCTGCCTTTTTTGTCTCAGCCGATACCAAGACAAACAACAAAAAAATTCAGCGTACACCTGTTCGCTTAAAGCCATTTAATTTCAATATGTTAATTGCACCAACTTAAACGGGAATTGAAATTTCTGTTAAAAAACTGGTTGGACCAATTGATCTGTTTGTATTTTTATGCCGTAATAGTGGGTAAATTAACTGGTCTGATGAGTTGGTTATGAGCTTACGTACTAAATTGAAAAAAATCCTTCCGAGTATTTCTGTTACCGAGCAAGAGGCGCTAGACGCTGGTGATGTTTGGTTAGAGGGCTCGATTTACCGGGGTAAACCTGACTTTGCTGCCCTGCGCGATGTGCCAGCGGCAACCTTGAGTGCCGAAGAGCAGGCATTCCTCGACGGCCCAGTGGCACAATTGCTTGAGATGATTGACGAGACCGAAATCCAATCGGGTAATCATCTCCCTGAGCATATTCTTGAATTTCTTAAAAAAGAGCGCTTTTTCTCGTTAATCATCCCGAAAAAGTTTGGCGGTTTAGAGTTCAGCCCATATGCAAACTCTACCATCGTTGCGACAATCTCAACGAAATCCTCGGCGGTGGCAGTGACGGTCATGGTGCCTAACTCTCTAGGCCCAGGTGAGTTACTACTTCACTACGGCACTGACGAGCAACAAAATCACTATTTACCACGCCTAGCTGATGGCCGCGACATTCCTTGCTTCGCGCTAACCAGCCCTGAGGCCGGCTCTGACGCCGGTGGTATTCCAGACATTGGTGTGGTTAAAGAAGGCGAGTTTGAGGGTAAGAAAGTATTGGGTCTTGAGGTCACTTGGGACAAACGTTATATCACCTTAGCCCCTATCGCGACTGTTCTTGGTTTGGCGTTCAAAGTAGTAGACCCTGATGGCCTACTCGGTGGCAAAGAAAACCTAGGTATCACTTGTGCGCTTATTCCTCATGACCACCCTGGCGTGCAATTAGGCAATCGTCACGACCCGATGGGCGTGCGTTTTTATAATGGCACGACACGCGGCGAGAAAGTCTTTATCCCGATGGAGTTCATCATCGGCGGACAACAGAATATTGGTCGTGGTTGGCAAATGCTGGTGAGCTGTTTAGGCGCAGGGCGCGGTATTTCACTACCTGCACTGGGCGTATCGGTATCACAAGTATCCTTTAAAGGCGCGGCAGAATATGCCGCTGTGCGTGAGCAATTCGGCTTGGCTATTGGCCAATTTGAGGGTATCCAGGAAAAACTCGCGGATATTGCTGGCAAAACTTACTTACAAGAAGCCATGCGAGTGCTGACCACCGAAGGACTTGGCATGGGCTTGAAGCCATCAGTGGTAACCGCCATTGCCAAATACCACATGACTGAAATTGGTCGCGATGTGCTTAATTCAGCAATGGATATTCAGGCCGGTAAAGCGATTCAACGCGGCCCGCAAAACACCCTAGCTAGCGGCTTTGTGGCGCAGCCTATCGCTATCACCGTTGAAGGCGCAAACATTTTGACGCGCAACCTGATGATCTTTGGTCAAGGTGTAATGCGTTGTCACCCGTACCTGCAAAACATGGTTGAGGCGATTCACTCACAGGAAAAAGGTGCCGACGCGACGTTCAATCGCATCTTGCGCAAAACTGTGGGTTATAGCACAGCAAACGCACTTCGGGCATTTAAGCACGGCATGCTCCCGTTCACTGCGTCAAGTCAATCAAACTTGCCAGAGGTGCGTGAATATGAAAAAGCGGTACATAAGCTATCCTCTCGTTTAGCGGTGTACGCAGATTTCTCGCTATTGGTGTTAGGTGGCAAGCTTAAGCAAGCAGAAATGTTGTCAGCGCGTTTAGGTGACGTGATGAGCTACATGTATGCAGCTATGGCATCTATTAAATACTATGAGCAAAAAGTCAGTGCTGAGGATAGAGAGCAAGCAGCTCCTTACTTCCACTATGCAACTCGTTGGGCGTTGCAGCAGGCGGAAAAGGCATTGCATGCATTTTTGGATAACTTCCCCGCGTCAGGTACGCGTAAGTTCATGCGCTTTTTGACATGGCAGTATGGCTACAAGATGCCTGCTATCGGCGACGAGTTGGTACGTGAGCTGGCGAAACAAGCACAGCTTGATACCAATATTAAAGCGCAACTGACGCATCTCGTTAAGCCAACGCCAGGTGATGGCCATGATATTAATGAGCAAGCTTACAAAGCAAAACTGGCTAACCTAGACAGCCTAGCGAAAGTGCGCAAGGCTATTAAGTCGAAACAGATCCGCTCGGGCGTGCGCTTTAGCGAAACTCTCGACAATGCGTTAGCGGCAAGCGTTATTGACGCGCAGCAGTACGCTTCACTGATTGACTATAACAACAAGCGTGAGCTGGCTATTCGTGTTGATGAGTTTGATTACGATATGAACTTATTAACTCCTAATGGTGAGCGCGCCGATGGTGAAACCACGACGTTGCGTAATGCTAGTTAACTGATAGATGCCAACGCATCACACAAGCCCTTGAGCTCCGGCCAAGGGCTTTTTTGATCCTCTCCCATCTATGGTGCGTATTTGTTTGCGGAGGTAAGTATGATCACCTTATTCTATGATGCGCAATGTCCACTGTGTGTGGCGGAAATGAGAAAACTAAAACAAGCGGATATACGAGATGAAGTTCAGCTCGTAGATATTCACGATAGTCATACCATGGCCGCTTATCCGCAGGTGCAATTCAGCGCTGCTAATCGTATTTTGCATGCCGTGGACGAACAGGGGCAATTGTACCTCGGTTTAGATGCCACGGTGCGAGTGTGGCGACAAGTCGGCAAGATGCGATGGCTGGCTGTTTTACGCTGGCCGGTCATTAAATGGTTTGCGGATATCGCTTACCGACTCTTCGCTCGTTATCGCCTCCCTGTTTCTCGGTTATTAATGCCTAGTCAGTGTGCGAATAACCAATGTCGCAATCCCAAGTCATGAAACAGGCGTTGATCATCGGCGCTTCCAGCGCAATCGCGAAAGCCCTTATTGAGGAGCTTGAACAGCAACAGGTGGAGGTTACATCGGTTTCGCGTAGTCAACTTGAGCGCAGCCCACATTACCTCGTTGACTATGATGATGAGGCTATTAATGAATGGGTAAAGGAGCTCAACGGGCAGCGATTTGACTATATCTACATCTGCAATGGTGTTTTGCATGGCCAAGGCGTGGCTCCAGAAAAATCTTTATCGGCCTTTAATGAACAGCAATTCAATGAGGTGATAAGAGCCAACACCCTCATTCCCATGTTGTGGCTTAAGCATACACCGGTATTAGTCCCTCGTAATGAACCGTCTGTGGTAACCATTTTTAGCGCCCGAGTTGGCAGCATTAGCGATAACCGATTGGGAGGGTGGTACAGTTATCGAGCCTCCAAGGCGGCACTGAATATGTTAGTGAAAACCGCTTCTGTGGAGGTTCGACGCACCCACAAACAAGCAAAATTCGTGCTGTTTCATCCCGGCACCACGGATACACCACTGTCTAAACCTTTTCAAAAAAATGTTCCCGAACACAAGTTGTTTACGCCTGCGTTTGTGGCTCAGCGGCTGCGCGAGCTCACTTTGGAAACGCAGGACTTACCTGAGTGTGGCTACTTTGACTGGGACAAATCTGCTATTCAATTTTAATTATTAAGAGCGTTTTTATGCATTTTAGTAAACACGACATTGAGCAGATGCCATCGCGGTATCGCGCTCATTTTGTTAACTCTTTGTCTGGCTATAAAAGTGCCAATTTAGTGGGCACTGCAGATCATCAAGGGCGGCAGAATCTTGCTATTGTCAGCTCAGTGGTACACCTAGGGGCGCAGCCCCCGCTGGTGGGGATGATCATGCGCCCGGATGTGGTCGAGCGCCACACTCTGGCCAATATTCGGGAAACCGGTTGGTACACCTTGAACCAAGTTCACCAGTCCTTTTGGCAGCAGGCGCATCAAACATCGGCCAAATACCCAGCAGGTGAGAGTGAGTTCTCAGCCACTGGCCTCACTGCCGAATTTATTGCTGATTGCCCCGCGCCCAGTGTGGCCGAGAGTCAGCTTTGTTATAGCGTAAAGCTGCTAAGCGAGCAGCCAATAGAGTACAACGGTACCATCATGTTGATCGGTGAAATCGAACAGGTGGTACTTAAGCAGCCGGCCTTGTTTGAAGATGGCCATATCGACCTCAACAGCTTGCAAACGGTCGCGGTGGCGGGGTTAGATGGCTATCATGTGGGTCACGCTCTGGGGCGCTTACATTACGCCCAGCCAGACAGTGAACCGACAGTGCTTGAGGCGAAGTGTAAAGGGGATTGACAGGGCGCTTGTGTCCTGTCGATGCATCGGTACAATAGCGACTCAAAAGACAAGAGATGTAACTATGTTGCCATTACTAAAGCGCTTCGGCGCCCTTATTTTATTTACTTTGCCATGTTTGTCCCAGGCTCAATCTCAGCAGATCGACCTTGAAGCGGTGATGAAAAACATGGGCCATAGCTACAAACAAGCAATGAAGGCGCAGCAACCGACAATCATGAGTAATGCTCTGAAGGACCTGAAAGAGCTTGTACAAGAGGCCAAACGAGCGCGCTTCTCAAAGGCAGCAGAGCAATCACAACAGGGGTTGGATAAGGTGCTTGAGCGTATAGCCTCGGCTGAACAACAACTTGCTCAGGGGCAACTTGAGGCTGCCCGTGAAACTCTTAAAGACATCGATATGCTGCGTAAAAAGTATCATGAGCTGCATGAACCGCCAGGCTTCTGGGAGCTATTGTTCGGCTAACGATTAATACTCGTTTTTAAGGGCAGCGCGATGCTAAGCATTGCGCGAGGTTGGATAAAGTGAAATCTAACGGTTGCGCTGCAGTTTTGCTAAACCGAGTAAAGTCGATATCCCCTAGTCCCTTATTGTGCAACGCATTAATAAGGGGCGTAAATTGCGGATCATTGGCGGCGAATATTGGGTAATTGGCATCAGAGCCGAAGGGCCGCTCAAGTATATGGGCATCGTAAAGAGCAATAAGCGCAGCGGCTCCGAGCAGTACATGCCCGCCGACAGATACATCTGCACTGACATTGCTTGGGACCTTGTCCCAATTGATACCGCCGATAACAGGCTGCGTCTCTCCCCGAGCATTACGGGCAGCACGGACAACACCGTTGGCGATGGGGTCATTGGCCGCCCACACCATATTAATTTCTTTGAACCGGGCTAAGGCTCGGATACTTTTTCGAAACCCTTCCTCTTGAGACCAATTAGCGACATCGCTGTGTACTAACTTAATATCGTGATGCTGGCGTAAGAAAAGTTCTAAGCCATGCTTGCGGCTGATTGCCGAGTCAGTGCTGTAATCTCCATGCAGAGCTAATAAGTTGAGGGTTGTGCCATGAGCAAAGCGCGACTTCGCAATGTGGTATAAAGCATTTGCCAACTGATAGCCTGCGTCGAAGTTATTGGGGGCAAGATAACCAATGAACCATTGTGGTTTAGTTTCTAATACCTCGTCATCTGGGGCGTTAAATATAAACAAAATAGGCTTGGTGATTTCGGGAGAGCCATTGAGCCACTGTGTTACCGCCTTCTTTTCGTCAACCACAACAAGGTAGTCGGCATCACTGCTCATTGCTTGGCGTAGCTGCGACTTCATTAAGATGTGGTTTCGGTTGGCGTAACTCACCGTCAATTCGATATTTAAATCTTCTGCGACGCTGTTCATGGCAGAGCTCACATCACGCCAAAACAAACCCGTGGCATTATTAAATTGATGACCGGGATTCACAAAGTAGACTTTTAGCGCTGGTGATGCAGTTTGCGCCTCGACCTGGGGGCTGATAAAGGCGAGGGCGATATAACAGAGCAGTGTAAACAGAAGATACTTCATTGTGACCATGCAATAGCGGAAGAGATTTAAGTGTATGCATAGGGCCACAAACAGTAAAGTTTAGACTGGTGGGTAAACAGTCAATTGGCTATTTACGCACCACTTTTACATTATTTGCGCTTTTTGCCGCCTTTTCCTTGCACTGCTTTAAAGCGAGGGTTGGATTTGCAAATAACGAATACGCGGCCGCGACGTTTTACCACTTGCGTACCGGGGCGACTCTTGGCGCTTTTCAAAGAGCTCAATACTTTCATTTTCTTGCTCCTAAGCCTTTAAAACGACGATTAAACTGGGCAATACGACCATCTTTACCTACGGCTTTTTGTTTGCCGGTGTAGAAGGGGTGAGACGCACTAGAGATATCAATAGCGACGTAAGGGTAGGAAACGCCATCAAGGGTTACGGTTCTGTCAGTGTGAATGGTTGAACCAATCACAAAGTATTGATCAGCTGATGTATCATGAAAGGCCACTTTTTGGTAGCGAGGGTGAATATTAGGTTTCATAGCAATACCTCCTTAATTATGTGATAACATATCACTTGATTGAGGTTGTTGCAACTAATTCTCATTTGTTTGACGCGTTTATTGCAACGCGCAGGCCAGAAGCCATGCACAGTGATGTTTAGCATTGAAGAGCTGTTTTAGTAGAGGCGGGTGCGTTATTTTGCACCCTCATTAGCAAATAAACAGGGCTGAGCGCGCCAAGTCATATAAAGGCGTACTGACCTGATGCTAATACTTGTAAGCACGTGATGTAGCACAGCCACTCTACATTTTTACTGATAAATCATACTTCATGGTCAATTTATCCAGGTAGCGAGCACGCAAAGACTGGTCATATTCATGGCTTGGCGGCTGAATCAACACTTTGGAAAACTGCTTCATAACAGGGTGTAACTGTTGACGTTGGGTTTTGTCTAGAGCGTGAACAGTGAGTCCCTCAGTAATCGTATCAATGCTATAACGCAATGCATCCATTTGCATGATTTCTTCTATTTGCCCATTGCGAGTTTGTGTGCCGAATTGACCAGTGAGAAATTGCTGCCAAAGGTGTGTGAGGCGCTCGTCAAAGTCTTCGGTATAACTCTCATCAATGAATACGCCGTCTTGTTGCAAGTTTTGTAACGCCCCCTGCGCACGTTGAGCAAACAGAATAAATGCCGTGCTAGCACTTTCAATATTGGACTTTTGCAGCTGTCTGCCCCAATCTTGCATGGCTACGGGATAATACTGCCAAAATACTTGGCAGGGAAAGATCCCTTGGTAAGAGTGGCACTGAATACTGTTCTCAAGGCTATAGCTGGCCTGAGGAAATATGCGTAAGTGTTGCCAGTGTTGTAATTGTTCTTGCTCGATACCGAGCAGCTGACACAAAGACTCTTCGCGGTAGTAGAACTGTTCAAGGTAGTCGAGTAGATGCATTGGTAAATTTAGCTAACTGTATATATGTACAGTTATTGTGGTTCAAATGCAATTCAGATGCAAGGTGTATAATTTGTTAGCATAAACACGTCTATCAGTCATAGACATCTGCCATTGCGGCGATGGATATGATTAAATGTTGCTATAAAAGAATAAATGAGATTATTTCTATGCGCTCAATGGAAAAAATACGCCAAGCTCGTGTGATCACGGCGATAAAGACGCCCTATACACAAACGGGTGAGGTATGCTTATCCACCTTTGATAAACTAGTTGAAAGACAAATCGCCGCTGGCGTTGATGGTATTGTGGTCGGCGGTACGACGGGTGAAGGTCAACTGATGAATTGGGAAGAGCACTTGATGCTTATTGCCCACAGTGTTTCGCAGTTTGCTGATAAGTTATTGATAGTGGGGAATACCGGCAGTAACAACACCCGCGAAGCGATTAAAGCAACCACCTATGGGTTCGCAACAGGGATGCATGCATCGTTGCAGATTAATCCTTATTATGGGCGTACCTCTGAGGCGGGGTTGAAGGAGCACTTTAACCGCCTTCTTGATATTGGCCCTGCCTTTATTTACAACGTCCCTGGGCGTACGGGTCAGGATCTGACTCCTGATATTATGACTCCGCTTGCAGAGCATAAAAACTTTGTCGGCGTCAAGGAGTGCGGTGGTAATGAACGTATTGCCGCCTACGAGCGCCAGGGCATTGCTTGCTGGTCAGGCAACGACGACGAAGCGCATGATGCAATCCATGAGTTTGACGCCCACGGTGTGATTTCAGTAACAACCAACCTGATACCTGAGTTATTTTGTGATTTGATGCGCATACCACAACCGCAGCGCAATGAGGAGCTTAAGCCGCTCATGCAGTGGCTGTTTTGTGAACCCAACCCGGTTGCTATCAATACCGCGTTGGCGATGACCGCAGCGGTTAAACCGGTGTTTAGACTTCCATATGTGCCACTGAGCGAGCAGCAGCAAGCCCAAGGCAAGGCGCTCATGGCGCAATTGCAACGCGGTGAGCTAGTTGGCGACGCGCAGCCGGAAATGATAGATAAACAAGCCGTCGTCTATATCTAAAGCAACCACGCCCAAAGTTAGAGTGCGCGTTGCGCACTCGCCATTCACTTCTTTGTCGATAACCTGCAATAGCTGGGGCACTGCTTGGACATTCCACTCCCTTAACCTGCAGTTAATTAGTGCTACATTTTTTGCTATTTAAATAACAATCCAGTACTATTTGCGCCCTTGTGGAAAACGGACTTTAGCGATGAAGTGTGCTGTTGAAAAGTTAGCGATATATGTGCCGCCGACGGCGCAGGTCAAAGACCCAGCAATAACAGACGTTATTGCTTCTTTGGCAACAATTAACAGCGACATTGATGTCAGCTGGGTGAAGCCGATGCAGCGCCGGCGTCTGAGCTTATTTGCGAAAATGGCGCTTAGCTGTGCCAATATGGTTAATATAGATGCACACGCAATGCCTGTTGTGTTCTCCTCGCGTCACGGCGATTTACATAAAACGTCTGATTTGCTCGAGCAATTAGTTGAGCAGCAGCCATTGTCGCCAACTCAATTTGGTCTTTCAGTACATAATGCAGTTTCCGGTTTGTTATCAATACTAACAAACAATACCGCTGCAGTAAGTGCGATTGCAGGTGGTCGGAGCACTTTCTCAAGTGCGCTCATCGAAGCATACTTGCAGTTACACAGTGGGGATACTGAGCGTGTTTTACTTCTTCATGTTGATAGGGCGCTCCCTGACATATACGCGCAATACGCTGACGAAGAACAGGTGGATCATTGTGTTGCCCTAGTACTGAAAAAAAATATCAATGGGCATGGCTATGACCTTCAAGAGTTGCTTGATGCTCAACCAGAACCGTCTTTATCGGCGCTACGGTTTGCGCACGCCGCAATCCACAATCAGTCGATAGATGTAGGAAAGTGGCGTTGGCATTATGCTCAGTAAACTGAACTATTGTTGGCGTGTGCTGGGCACTGGTTTTTGTTTCAGTGTCTTTGGTCTTGGCGGTGTTGTGCTCAGTGTATTGGTCTTCCCGTTGCAGCGTGTGTGTTATCACGAACCGCATGTGCGTCAAGCTCGGGCTCGAAAAGTGGTGCATTATAGCTTTCGCTTCTTCGTGGCATTGATGGATACTTTGGGCGTTATTGGTTTTCACGTGTATGACAAACAGGTGCTGAAAACGCTAAAAGGGGAGTTGGTATTGGCTAATCACCCCAGCCTCATTGACGTAGTGGTGCTGATATCTGCCATTCCCAATGCTGATTGTGTTGTTAAAGCCCACTTATTTAAAAACCCGTTTATGCGTGGCGTGATAAAAAGCACTGGCTATATAAGTAATGCCGACCCACAAGGTCTGCTCGAAGATTGTGAGCGCTCTTTAGCACAAGGTAATAATCTCATTATATTTCCGGAAGGTACGCGCTCTCACGGTGGCAGACTGAACCGTTTTAAGCGTGGAGCGGCAAATATTGCTTTACGAGCACAATGTCCCATAAGGGCGGTGTTAATTACAATGCAGCCGAGCACCTTAACCAAAGGGGTGCCTTGGTATCGAGTGGCGCCCGTGAAAGCGCACATGCATCTGCAAGTTGCTCAAGAGCAGCCGCAGCCATGGCTGCAAGATGAACAACCGGTAAGTGTGCAGTCGCGCGCGCTGACTCGGTATTTGCAAACCTATTTTCATAACCAAGTAGAAAAATTATGAATGAGTTAAAATTACAACTAAAACAACTAATTATAAACAGTTTAGACCTGGAAGATGTCAGCGTTGATGACATTGATGACAGCGAACCTTTGTTTGTTGACGGCCTTGGTCTAGATAGCATCGATGCTTTAGAACTCGGCTTGGCGATTAAAAAAGAGTTTAATGTGAAAATTGATGCCAATTCAGAGCAAACCAAAGCGCATTTTGCCTCAATTAATGCGCTCGCTGAGTTTATCGAACAATCCCGCAACAACGCCTAAGAGTGAAGAAGACATGAAAACCGCTGCTGAAATTTACGACGTATTACGTGGCATTTTAGAAAACGACTTTGAAATTGAAGCCGATGATATCTCCATGCAAGCCAGCTTGTATGAAGATCTCGATCTCGATAGCATTGATGCCGTCGACTTAGTCGTCAAGCTGCGTGAAATCACTGGTAAAAAGATCGAACCTGAAGCCTTTAAGCAGGTACGCACGGTATCGGATGTGGTTGATGAAGTACATAAACTAGTCGCTTAAGGCACCTCATGCTCAAAGCAATTATTAACACGCTGCTGTCTATTTGTTTGCTGGCTTACCCTGTATTGGTGTATCTCGGTTTATCCCAAGGATATAGTCAACAAATCATGTGGCTGTTATTGGCTTTGCTTATTATTCGTGCCGCTTTGAGCTTGCGTATTCAAGTGCTGGGTGGCTGGCTATTACCCACTTCCGTGGCAGGCGTTATTTTAGTGGCCAGTGCCTTAGTGAGCGCACAGCCTCAGCGACTGCAATGGTATCCGGTGATTGTTAATCTTGTTATGGCGGCAGCGTTCGCTTATACACTGGTGCATAAACCCAGCATGATAGAGCGCTTTGCAAGACTGCGCGAGCCACAATTAAGCGACCAAGGCGTGCATTACACCTATCGAGTGACGCAAATATGGTCCGTTTTCTTTGTGCTCAATGCGGCTCTTGCAACCTACACCGTGCTACTAGAAGATATGGTGCTTTGGACTGTGTACAATGGCTTAGTCGCCTATATAGCGATGGGCATTTTGGGTGGCGGTGAGTTTGCTTATAGAATGTGGTTAAAGAGCAATGGACAGCTTAAATAAATTAATCGACCTATTGGCGCCAAATTGTGCCAGTGACGAGAACGCCTTCATCACTGCTGATACACTGATTAAGCGTATCAATGCGTTTAGCGCACATTATAAAAAGCTAGATATGAGCACAGCGGTGGTGCTGTATCACAGCGACAGCGTTGAATTTTTTATCCGCCTCATGGCGTTAGCACAAACCCCCATAGACATTATCTTACCGCCCAATGCGCAGCCGCAGACCTTGGCGAAAATGCGTCAGCTAAGCGCATTTTTTTGCGGCGAACACAGTGCAGCCTCTGAAGGCGGGTTTAGCTATATTGATGAGGCGCTCGACGATACGTCCAGCTCATTATTGGCCGAACAGCGCAATGACAATATCTATTGGCCGAATGATAAAATAAGCGGCCGGTTGATCTTCTTTACCTCAGGAAGCAGTGGCCCTGCGAAAGCCATATACAAAACCTGGACAGCGATAAATCGCGAGCTCAACACACTCGAGCAAACCTTTATGGCTCGCCTTGCTGCTGACTCACCACGGTTTGTGGCTACGGTGTCCCATCAGCATATTTACGGTTTACTTTTTAAAGTATTATGGCCCGCCCGTTTCGGCCATTGCTGGCACGGACCAATGTTCCACTATCCTGAGCACCTAGCGCAGTATATTGATTCCCAAGCGCCTAACAACTGGGTGCTGGTTGCCTCCCCGGCGCAGTATTCGCGGCTAGTGCAAGATAATGTCCTCGGTGGCAAGCGCAGCAATCTCGCAATGCTATTTTCTTCCGGTGGACCGCTAGAGGACAGCGATGCAACACAATTGTATCAGCAGTTCGAGCGCGCCATAATCCAAGTGTATGGCAGCACAGAAACTGGTGGCATTGCTTATCGCCAAGTCAGCACCAGCGGCGCTGTGCCTTGGCAGCCGTTCCCAGGTGTTACCTTGGTGCGTCACAACGGACAACTAACACTAAAATCGCCATTATTAGACGAGCCAATGCGCTTAGATGACAAAGTTCAGCTGTTAAGCAACGGCGAGTTTATGCTTTTAGGGCGCGCCGACCGCACTGTTAAAGTGGCGGAAAAGCGGGTGAACCTGGTGGGTATGGAGGCCCGGCTAATAGCTCACCCCTGGGTCAAGCATGCGGCCATTATGCAGTTAAGTACGGGTCGCCTCGGCGCGCTTGTGGTGCTCACTCGCGAGGGCCTAGAACAGTTCGAACAATGTCCGCGTAAACATATTAGCCAAACCCTAAAAGTGCACCTTGGTCTAGAATTCGAAGCGGTCTGTTTGCCGCGTAAATGGCGCTATCTGCAAAGCTTACCCTACAACTCACAAGGCAAATTAGTGTCCAGTGAACTGGAGTCGTATTTTGACTGATTTTAAAGTCACTCACCCCGATATTGTTGGCGTTGATGAGCAAGCGGATGAGGTATTGCTAACCTTATCGCTTGCGCCCCAGCTTGATTACTTTAAGGGCCACTTTCCCGATGCACCGATTTTGGCCGGGGTGGTGCAACTGGATTGGGCCATTCACTATGGACGCAAATATTTTGGCTACCATAATGCGGTTGAAAATGTCGAAGTCCTCAAGTTTCAGGTGGTCATGACCCCAGGGCTGGAAGTGACCCTAGCGCTTGAGAAAAAAAGCGAGCATAAGTTCACTTTTCGGTATTATTCGCACAAAGGCCAGCATGCCAGCGGTCGTATTGTGTTTGCGAGTGACGCATGAAACTGTGCATTGTGATCCCCAACTATAACCATACGCAGGTGATTGCCGATGTCATTGCTGAACTTGAGCCTATGGGCCTAGATATTGTGATGGTGGATGATGGCAGTGCAGCTTCAGCACAGCGTTATTTGCAGCAGTTAAACGAGCGCTTTGATTGTTTACATTTACTTAGGCATCAGGTTAATGGTGGCAAAGGCGCGGCGGTGCAAACGGGGTTGCGCTGGGCTTATGCTCAAGGGTACACTCATGCCTTGCAAGTAGACGCCGATGGTCAACATTGTTTGGCCGATATGCAAAAGCTTATCGCTAAAGCCAAGGCTCACCCCCATTGCCTTATCAGCGGTCGTCCGGTGTATGATGAGTCGGTGCCCAAGCATCGCTATTTAAGCCGCTATATCACCCACTTTTGGGTGTGGGTAGAAACCCTGAGCCTGTCGATTAAAGACTCCATGTGTGGCTTTCGTGTTTATCCACTGGCCCCGTGTATCGCCTTGTTTGATAGCCGTGCCTTGGGGACGCGTATGGATTTTGATATTGAGGTCATGGTGTGTCTGTATTGGCAAGGTGTTCCTTCGCTGTTTATCGATACCCAGGTGATCTATCCAGAGCAGGGCGTGTCACACTTTCAGCCGCTGCACGATAATCTCAAAATTAGCTGGCTGCATACGCGATTATTTTTCGCCATGCTGCCTCGGTTACCTAAGTTATTGCTGCGCAAACCCAGGGTAGACTCATGAGCCAAACACATTGGTCGAAAATGCAGGAACGCGGCAGTTATTGGGGCATGCAGTTTTTATTGGCGGTCTATAAGCTCTTTGGTCGCAAGGTGCTGTGGGTGTTTCTTTTTCCTGTGGTGTTTTACTTTTACCTTACCGGGGGCAAGGCGCGCGCAGCCTCAAAGCAGTACTGGCAGAATTTACATAGGTACAACAGCACTCAGCCACCGTGGCGTTTTAGCACCGGGCTGAAACATTTTTGTACCTTTGCCGATAGCGCCTTTGATAAAATAGACGCTTGGCTGGGTCGCATTAGCCCAGCGCAAATCAATTACCGTAATCAGCATTTGTTTGATGATTTAGTGGCGCATAAGCAAGGGGCTATTTTTATTGGCTCCCACCTGGGAAACTTGGAGGTGTGCCGGGCGTTAGGTATGCGCCATAGCCACTGCGTAATCAATGTGTTGGTGTTTACCCATCATGCAGTGGAGTTTAACCGCACCTTGCAACGCATTAACCCTAATGTCTCAGTTAACCTTATCCAGGTGAGTGAACTCGGCCCGGACTTGGCAATTTTACTGAAAACCAAGGTTGAGCAGGGGGAGTTTGTGGTTATCGTCGGTGATAGAACCAGCACCACGGCAATCGGGCGCGTGCAATACTGCCCATTTTTAGGCCGCCCCGCGCCGTTCGCGCAAGGGCCTTTTATTTTAGCTGCGCTACTGGAGTGCCCCATTTATTGGCTATTTTGCATGCGCAACGGACGCGGCTTTGATGTGCACTTTAACAAATACAGCGACGGCTTGTCATTACCACGCAAGAGCAGGCAGCAAGCGCTGGAGAAAATAATCCAAGATTACGTGCAGGAGCTAGAGACTGTTGTGCAGCAGTACCCTTACCAATGGTTTAATTTTTTTGATTTTTGGCAGCGTGATGAGCACAGCGCGCGCCACAAGGAGAGCTAATTCGTGTCTAGCCGTCAAACGATTCATTTCGGCGAAAAGCCGCTTCGCATTGAAGATATTGTCGCCTTTGCCCATGCTTCAGTGAATGCAGAGATCAGCACTTCAGCGCATCTGCAGCGCAAGATTGATGCAGGGGTTGCGTTTTTAGATCAACTCCTAGAAAAAGAGGGCGTCATTTACGGGGTGACCACCGGTTATGGCGACTCGGTGACCGTAGATATTCCTCTTGATTTGGTCAAAGAGCTGCCGCTGCATTTAACCCGCTTTCATGGCTGCGGCTTAGGCGCACACTTCAGTGCTGCGCAAACGCGGGCGATTCTCGCGACCCGTTTAGCATCACTGACGCAAGGCTACTCAGGTGTTAGCTGGGAGCTGTTGCACTTACTGCGTGATATGATTAACCACGACATTTTACCGCTTATCCCGCAAGAGGGGTCGGTGGGGGCCAGTGGCGATTTAACGCCTTTGTCTTACGTGGCCGGTGCTTTAGTCGGCGAGCGTGAGGTACGCTTTAACGAGCAAGTAATGAGCGCCCAAGAAGCATTTGCACAAAGCGGCTTAACGGCGATTACGCTACGTCCTAAAGAAGGCTTAGCGATGATGAATGGCACAGCGGTGATGACCGCAGTGGCCTGCCTTGCCTTTGAGCGTGCCAGTTATGCCGTAAAGCTAGCTACTCGTATTACCGCCTTGAGCTCTATCGCCCTTAAAGGCAATAGCCATCACTTTGATGAGATTCTGTTCTCGGTGAAACCGCACAGCGGCCAACAGCAAGTGGCAAAATGGATCCGAGACGATCTTAACCACTATAGCCACCCCCGCAATGCCGACCGCTTGCAAGATAGATACTCTATTCGCTGCGCGCCACATATTATTGGCGTGTTGGCCGATAGTTTGCCGTGGTTCCGACAATTTATTGAAAATGAGCTGAACTCCGCGAATGATAACCCCATTATCGATGGTGAAGGGGAGCATGTGTTGCACGGCGGGCATTTCTATGGCGGCCATATCGCCATGGCCATGGACAGCATGAAAAATGCGGTGGCTAATTTAGCCGATCTTGCCGATCGGCAAATAGCGTCCTTGGTGGACACCCGTTATAACAACGGCTTGCCCAGTAATCTCAGTGATGCCCAACAGCAGCGCCGCTATATTAACCACGGCTTTAAAGCAGTGCAGATCGGCGCATCCGCGTTTACCGCCGAGGCGTTGAAGTTAACCATGCCAGCGAGTGTTTTTTCCCGCTCCACCGAATGTCACAATCAGGATAAGGTGAGTATGGGCACCATCGCCGCTAGGGATTGCCTGCGGGTGTTGGAATTGACCGAGCAAGTGTTAGCATGCACGCTGTTGGCGGCAGTGCAAGGTCTGCGACTACGTATTCAGCGCGGCGAGTTGCAACAAAGCGCACTCAGCGCTGACATTGCTAGCATGTACCAAGACATCAGTGGCTATTTTGCTAATCTCGAAGAAGACCGGCCATTGGAGAGCACCCTGCGGCAAACCGTCGAGTACATTCAAAACCAGCGTTGGACCCTTTATGAATAATAAAAATACGCTATTGAGCGCAGCCGTCGATATAGAGATCCCATTTCACGATTGCGACCCAATGCAAATTGTTTGGCATGGCAATTATGCCCGCTACCTTGAGGTCGCGCGTTGTGAGTTGTTGCGCAAATTCGATTACGACTATTTGCAAATGCGCGATTCTGGTTATGATTGGCCCATTGTCGATATGCGTATTAAGTACGTAGGCTCGGCCTCTTTTACGCAGCGCATTCGTGTAGAGGCTTACCTAAAAGAATATGAAACACGGCTGAAGATTGACTATGTGATCTTCGACAGTGCCTCGAATAAGCGCCTCACGAAGGCCTATACCGTTCAAGTAGCGGTCGATAGAGCCACTCAAGAGATGCAATTTGTGTCACCACGTATTATCGGTGACAAGCTAGCGCAGGTGCTATCGTGAGTAAGTGGCTATCGGTGTTGATGATGCTGTGCTCCTTTATGGCTGCGGCGCAGCAAGGGCAGTTTGAGCAACATAAGCACTTCGCTGGCTTTGATAACGCCTTTGTCAGTACCGGCAGTTATCGTCTCACGGCGCAGCAACTTTGGTGGCACACCCAAACGCCGATAGAAAATGTATTGCGTATTGATAGTGAGGGCGTGTTCGAGCGCCAAGGTGAGGATCAATTTGTTAAACAGGCGCAAAGTGGTGCTTATAGCTCCTTATTACAGGCACTATTACAGCAGGACCCGCAGCAACTGGCGCAGTTTTTTATTAGTGAGCCTGCGGCCCGGTCCGAGCGGATCGCCGCTAAGTCTTGGTCGTGCCTTAAACTGCTGGCGCAAAGCCAAGAGTTAAAAAGCTTGTTCACGCATCTTGTCAGCTGCCAAGACAGCCAACAGCAGGTGCGTTTTATTGGCTTGTATGAGCGAAAAGGCACTCGCACTGAAATCATCCTTACCCCTAATGGAGCGACACAGTGAGCAGCTGGGTAAGGTCTGTAGGCGTCGTACTTTGGCCCACCTTCCTGCTGCTTTGCACAGTCGCGGTGTGGACGCTGAAAGAAGTGCGTATCAGTGCTGATATGATGGCCCTATTGGAGCGCCAGCCCACTCAAGCCGTCGATGCGCAGTTTTATAGCGCGCAACAGCAGCTATCAAGTACGGCGCAAAACCAGTTGGTGTTTTCCTTCAGTGGAAAAACGGCGGTCAATGCTTATCATGAGCTGGCGCAACAACTGCAACAACACCCGTCGCTTAAGGTTAAAGTGCAACCGACACTTAAGCGTATCGCCGAGTTCTACCAGCCTTATCGTGGTGCGCTCATGAGCGAGGGCTATCAACAAGCGCTGCGCTCACCCACGGCCTTTAGTCACTATGCTCAGCGGCAATTATCGCAGACCGCCTCACCTTGGTTATCAAGCAGTATCAGTGATGACCCATCCTTAGCAACCTTTAGCTTTTTAGACACCTTTGCAACAGGTCAGCAATTAGGGCTCGTCGATGGTAAGTTACAATGGCGTCAAGGAGATAAGCCTCCCGTTTGGCTGCTGGTCAGTGAGGTGACGACGACAGCAACAATATGGCAAAACAATGCCCTGGCAGCGGAGCTTGTAAACGCGGTTCGTACGCTTCGCCAAGCCCACCCAGAAACCGAGATTGAATACTCTGGAGTGCTATTTCATAACAGTGAAAACGCGGAGCAAGCGCAATGGGAGATGAATCGCTTTGGCTTGGCGAGCCTGGTGTTACTCGCTGTTTTTGTATTGCTCGCCATACGCGGCGTTTGGCCACTGTGGGTGAGTTTATTAACCGTAAGCAGTGCAGTGCTCGCAGGCGCGCTAGCGCTTTTATTGCTGCGCCAACAACTGCATGTGTTGAGTTTAGTGTTCGCCACGACGTTAATTGGTGTCGCCATCGATTACGCGCTGCATGCGCTGAGCGACAGAACCAAAAAAAGCAATAGCTACAGCGTGGCACTGAAACGCGGGTTATTGCTGGCTCTTGGCTCGACAGCACTCGGCTACGCCTGCTTTTTCACCGCGCCGATGAGCTTATTGCAAGATGTCGCTATTTTTATTGTTGCTGGATTGTGCGGCGCTTGGTTTTTCGTGCGCTTTGTGGTGATCCGTGCCCAGCGCCCTACGCAATTACGCCCCTTAGCACTGAGTACTGCTGAGTGCGCATTAACCTTGTTTGCTCGACTGCGCCGGCGCAAAGGCGTCATCGCTTTGACTCTTGCGGGTGTGAGTGGCTTGTTGCTGAGTGTGCAGTGGCCACATGTCAACGATTCTATCGCCAGCTTTAATGCAAGCTCAGCGCAGCTTATGCAAGCGCAAAAGCGCCATCACTTGTACTTAAATGGTGATGGGCCAACGTTTCAGGTGCTAGTGCGAGGCGAAAGCATCGAGCAGTTATTAATAAACGAAGAGCGCGTGCGCAGTTTTGTGCAACTGCATCAAGGGCGATTTCAGGGTCTCAGCGTGGCCCTGCCTAGCCAGCAAAGCCAACAACAGGCTTTAACGCTTTATCGCCAGGCGCAGCAGCAGGGCCGGTTTAGCTTTTTGGCGCAATTACGCGGCGCCGCGCTACCAGCGGATGCAAATACCCTGTTGAGCTATGAGCAGTTTGCTCAAGGGCCACTGGCCGATGTATTTCTTGCGCCTATCAAACAAGGCCCATATTTTTATTCATTGAGCACCGTCAGCGCGCTTGAACATGCCTCGCTGAGCGGTTATCTGGCAGAGTTTGAAGATATGCAGTTGGTGGATGTGCCCGGCCAGCTGAGCGCCATGTTAGCGCACTTTCATCACAGTATTCATTGGGCTTTAGCGCTCGCAGTCCTGGCCATAGCCATTGTATTTATAGCATTTTTTGGCCTGCGCAGAGGGGCTGCCATGGTTGCTTGGTTGACACTCAGCGCGTTGCTGGTGGTAACCCTTATTGCGGTCGTTATGCCACTGTCGGTATTTCATACCTTGGGACTTATCTTAGTGTTAGCGTTAGCTGTTGATTATTTTATTTTTTATCAGCAATCAGGGCGCCAGCCGACCACCTTTGTTGCCATTAGCCTGTCAGCGTTGTCGTCCTTGGCGGTATTCGCGATGTTAGTGTTTTCGAATACCCCCGCTATCAGCCAATTTGGTGCTGCCGTGCTGATCGGGCTTATTGTTGTTTACTGGGTAGCGCCACTAAGTATTGAGAATAAAAATGATAAATCAGACTGAACAGACGGACGTTGTGGTCATCGGTGCTGGTCCCTCTGGGGCGTTAGTCAGTGCCTTATTGCGCCAGCGTGGTTGGCACGTAGTGGTGCTTGAAGGTCAGCATTTTCCGCGCTTTTCCATTGGCGAGAGCCTACTGCCGCAATGCATGGCCTACCTTAGCGAAGCCGGCATGGACGAGGTCGTGGACAAGCATGCCGAAGAGCTGGGTTTTCAGTTTAAAAATGGCGCCGCGTTTCATTATCAAGGAACGGATACCGCTATCGACTTTACCGACAAGTTCTCTGCAGGGCGTGGCACTACTTATCAAGTCAAACGTGCAGCGTTTGACAAGTTGCTCGCCGATACCGCCCAGGCCCAGGGGGTGGAGATTCGCTACGGCCATCGAGTTGAAGCGCTGCAAGAACATGATGAGCATATCGAACTGTCCGTGGCCAGCGAACAGCAACGCTATCGGCTGCAAGCGCGATTTGTGCTCGACGCCAGTGGTTTTGGCCGGGTGTTGCCGCGCTTACTTGAGCTAGAGCGCCGCTCTAGTTTGCCCACAAGAACGGCCTATTTCTGTCATATCAACGACCATATCAGCGCCGCAAATTTTGATAGAAACAAAATTTTAATTTCCGTGCACCCGCAGCATCGCGACATCTGGTATTGGCTTATCCCTTTTGCCGATGGTAGCGCCAGCTTAGGCGTGGTGGGTGAGCCCGAGTACTTTGACGAGGCCCTCAGTGAACAACAAAACTTATGGCGCCTGGTAGGCCAAGAGCCGAATCTCGCAGCGTTGCTTGACTCGGCGCAGGCAATCACTGATACCCAGCGCTTAGGCGGCTATTCTGCGGATGTCAGTCGCTTGTATGGCAAGCGCTATGCGTTATTGGGGAATGCTGGGGAGTTTCTTGATCCGGTGTTTTCATCCGGGGTGACGATTGCGTTGAAATCGGCGTCATTGGCAGCGCCGATTGTCGATGGCTTTTTGCGTGGCGAAAAAGTGGATTTTGACAAAGACTTTGCCCAACCACTTAAACAAGGGGTAGAGTGCTTTAAAACCTTTGTCCTCGCTTGGTACGATGGCCGCTTTCAGGATGTTATTTTTTACCCACAGCAGCGCAGTGATGTGCGGCGTATGATCAGCGCCATTTTGGCAGGCTATGCCTGGGATAAAACTAATCCCTATGTGGCACAAAGTGAGCGCCGTCTTGATGTGCTTGCGACTCTTTGTAACATGGAAACTCAATAATGCGGGCTGTATGGATAATTATTGTCAGCGTGTTATCGGCCTGTACTACGGTGCCAGAGCGCAACGCCAAAAGCGTTGACTTGGCCGCTGGGGTGAGCTTCGATATGGGTGTTGCCCCGCCGTCATTACATCAGCAACAGTGGCAAAAAAAGCTGACTTTTTCTCGGGCTGAGCGCAGTGCTACACTACTGAGCCAACTGGCCGTTAATCAAAGCGGTGAGCTGCGCTTAGTGTTAACCTCGGGGGCAGGTATCCCGCTGTTGTCCATGGCCTTTAGTGATGATGAGAAAATAAGCGTAAGCACTCAGTTAGCCACGCTGCCGATTGACCCGGAGTACATTTTGGCCGATGTGCAGTTGGTGCATTGGCCGATGCAGCAACTCAAGGCGCAGTTAAAAGGGGCGCAAATACAGGAATTCCAGCGCGGCGCGACCCGAGTGAGGGAAATTAAACGTGCTCACACGCTATTACTGCGCATAGAGTACCAAGGCGCCACAACAACGTTAACTAATTATATGCACCAATACCAAATTATATTTACCGAGGTGGGGGTATGAACGCCTGGTTAAACGACCTCGCTCTTGTCAGCGCATTAGGAGCGGATACCAGCGCCCATCTCGATGCCCTGAGCGGCGAACAGCGCAGCGGTTTGGCTCAAGTCGCTGGGCTAGATAATGAGGGCATGACCCCCTACTTAGGTCAGGTCGCCAATTTGCCCCTTGATAGCACCGGGCGCAATAGCGCCATGATTGACCTTGCTTTGGCGCAATTAACTAATACCTTAGATAAGCTGCGTAGCCGCATAGCAGCGCATCGTATTGCCGTAATCATCGGCACCAGCACCGCTGATATTTATGATGGTGAGCGTGCTCGAGCACAGCAAGCTCGCCAAGGTAGCTGGCCGAAGCACTACCACTACCACCAGCAATCGTTGGATGCCCCCGCGCAGTATATTCGCGACAAGCTGGCCATAGAGGGACCATGCTATAGTATTTCCACCGCCTGTAGTTCTAGCAGTAAAGCACTGAGCAGCGCCAAAGCAATGTTACAAGCAGGGCTGGCCGATGCGGTCATTTGTGGCGGCGCAGACAGTTTATGCCAATTGACCGTCAATGGCTTTAAAGCACTGGCATCGACCAGCGCCGGGATTTGCCAGCCTTTTGCTCAGCAGCGTGATGGCATTAATATTGGCGAAGGTGTGGGCTTATTCATTATGACTCGCTCAGCGGATTTTGGCTCAGCGCGCTGTGCGTTATTAGGCTGTGGCAGTAGCTCCGATGCGTACCATATGTCTGCACCCGAGCCGCAAGGCAAAGGTGCCATAGCGGCAATGCACCAGGCGCTGGCCGAGGCGGCTTTGACAGCCACAGATATTGATTACATCAACGCCCACGGTACTGCAACGGTAAAAAATGATGCCATGGAAGCACGGGCCATTGCCGATGTCATCGGCGCGCAAACGCCGGTAAGTTCCTCGAAGCATCTTACCGGCCATACCTTGGGTGCCGCCGGCGCAATAGAGGCTGGATTATGTTGGCTGCTGATAGAGCAGCAACGTTTAGGGAAGACCCTAACGCTGCCATATCATAGCGGCTACGCCCTTGATGCCTCCTTGGCGACGATTAATCTTGTACAACAACCCACTCGGGAACGGCCGAAAACATGTATGAGTAACTCTTTTGCTTTTGGCGGCAATAACGCCAGTATCATTATTGGAGAAATAGCGTGATCAACAACCATCGACCTATAAGCGAATTGCTGGCGCATCGCCCCCCCCATGGTGTTGATTGATGAGCTGATTTCGTTTGATAGTGACAGCGCCCATTGCCAAGTGACCATTACCCCAGACAGTGCTTTTTACCAGCGTGATATCAATGGGGTGCAAAGTTATATCGGCAGCGAATATATGGCGCAGAGTATCGCCGCCTATGCCGGTGCTCACGATTGTCAGCACCAGCGTGGTGTTAAAATTGGCTTCTTATTAGGTAGTCGAAAAATCCGCTGTTTAAAGCCGGTCTTTAAGCTTGGCAGCACACTGGATATTTATGTCACGCAAGTGGTGCAGGACGAGTCCGGGCTCAGTGTTTTCGATTGCGCCATTGAATGCGATAACGAGCGTTATCTCGAAGCCAAAATTAATGTATTTCAGCCCGCCGACCCGATGAAGTTTATTAAGGAAAACCAATGAGTAGAGCGATTTTAGTCACCGGTTCAAGCCGAGGTATAGGCAAGGCCATCGCGCTGGCCCTTGCCGAGCAAGGGTTTGATATTATCTTGCATTGTCGCACCCAGCGTGAGCAAGCGCAAAAAGTCAGTGAGCAAATCCAAGCTATGGGCCGCAGTGCACGAGTCCTGTGCTTTGATGTTACCGATAGAGACTCAGCACGCCAAAGCATAGAGCAAGATATTGCCGAACATGGTGCTTATTATGGCGTGGTGTGTAATGCCGGAGTCACGCGCGACACCGCCTTTCCGGCGATGACCGACGATGAATGGGGCACGGTTATTAGCACTGGCTTAGATGGTTTTTATAATGTTGTCCGCCCGGCGGTTATGCCAATGGTCAGTGCCCGTCAGGGTGGGCGTATTATTACGTTGGCTTCGGTATCGGGCATCGCTGGCAATCGCGGCCAAGTGAATTACAGCGCCGCCAAAGCAGGGATCATCGGTGCTACAAAAGCATTAGCGCTGGAATTGGCAAAACGTAAAATCACCGTCAACTGTGTCGCGCCCGGGTTGATTGCCACGGAAATGACCGAGCAGCTCGATACCAAGGAGCTATTAAAACATGTGCCGATGCGGCGTATGGGCAATGTTGAAGAGGTCGCGGCAACGGTGTCATTTTTAGCCTCTGATCCGGCGGCGTACATTACTCGCCAAGTTATTTCAGTCAATGGTGGGTTAGTGTAATGAAACGGGTTGTGGTTACAGGGATGTCTTGTATTACGGCACTAGGGGATGACTGGCCGAGCCTGCGCAGTGCGCTAGAGAAGGGCGACAACGCCGTTAAAGTGATGGAGCAATGGCAAGATATAGCTGATTTGAATACCAAATTAGCGGCGCCGGTGACGCACTTTCAGCGCCCTAGCCACTATAAACGTAAGATGGTGCGCTCTATGGGGCGCGTCGCATTGATGGCCACGGTGGCCACCGAGCGGGCATTGGCGCAATCAGGCTTGCTTGAGCACCCGGCGCTTACCAATGGCGATACCGGCATTGCTTATGGTTCGTCAACCGGCTCAACGCCGCCGCTTATTGCCTTCGCTGATATGATGAAATCGGGGCAGATGAGTGGGGTGACCGCAACTAGCTATATTCAGATGATGGCTCATACGGCGCCAGTTAATATTGGCGTGTTTTTTGGTATTAAAGGCCGGGTGATCACCACCAGCTCCGCCTGTACTTCGGGTTCACAAGGCATTGGCTATGCCTATGAAGCCATTAAGTTCGGTCGACAAAAAGCCATGGTTGCCGGTGGCGCCGAAGAGCTCTGTGTGACCGAGGCCGCCGTATTCGATACCTTATACGCCACCAGTTGTCGTAATGACGCACCTAAGCATACGCCTCGGCCGTTTGATAAAGACCGCGATGGGCTAGTGATAGGTGAGGGTGCGGGAACACTGATTTTAGAAGAGTACGAGCACGCCAAAGCACGTGGTGCGACTATTTATGCGGAAATCGTCGGTTTTGGTTGTAATTCCGATGGTGAGCATGTGACCCAGCCGACCAGCGATACCATGCAAACGGCGATCACTATGGCCCTTGATGATGCCCAGCTTAATGGCGAACAAATAGGCTATGTTAACGCTCACGGCACATCCACCGATCGCGGTGACATTGCCGAATCTCATGCCACCTTTAATGCCCTTGGCCGTAAACCCATTAGCTCGCTAAAAAGCTACCTGGGTCACACGTTAGGCGCATGTGGTGCCATCGAGGCGTGGGCTAGTATCGAAATGATGCGTGAGGGGTGGTTTGCGCCCACCGTTAACCTGGAGAGTGTTGACCCACAGTGCGCACAGCTGGATTATCTGCGCCAGCCAACCAAATTACAGTGTGACTATGTCATGAGTAATAACTTTGCGTTTGGTGGCATTAACACATCCCTGATTTTTAAGCGCATGCCATGAGCCTGATAACGCGGTGCTTTGCGTTTGTTTTAGCGCTGTACAGCGCTTCGAGTGTCAGTGCAGAGCTTGAGCTTGGAGCGGGGGTATTTCATGCTAATATTCCGCTTTATATCGGTGCCCGTGAGTCAAAAAGCTACACGTTGCCAGTGCCTTATGTGCGCTATCGCTCTGAACGCTTAAACCTTGATAGGCGCAGCGCCACCGGTTACTTATGGCAGCATAATAACTGGCATTTGGATATCTCTGCCACCGCTGGAATTGCAGTAGACAGCGGTGAGAGTAAAGCCCGCGATGGCATGGATGATTTGGACTGGGTGTTCGAGTTGGGCCCAGCATTGGATTATTATGTTGTCGGCCACTATAACCAACCTAGTTACTTTAAGCTTGGCGTGTTTACTCGTAAGGCACTGGCAACGGATTTCACCCGCATTGATGATATTGGCTTTAAGGCGGGACCTTATGCCCAGTGGCGGCAGCGGTTGTGGCAACAAGGAGCGCAAAGCATCACGTTAACCAGCCGTTTGGCAATTAATTATGCCAGTTCACAATACGCCGACTATTTTTATGCAGTGCCAGCGGCGGCCGCTAATTCACTGCGCAGCGAATACACCAGTGGTAACGGATATGGCGGTGAAGAAGTGTCTATGGGGCTAAGTTATGACTCAAGACGCTGGTGGTTTGGCGGGTTTGTAAAGTATTATCGCATCAAGGATGCAAAGTGGCGTGATAGCCCATTGGTGGAGCGCAACCACAGTGTTGCCTTTGGCTTTGGGTTGGCATGGAAGTTCTATAACAACAGAGGATAACAAATGAAAAAATATTTATTAATGGCAGCGCTTGTGGCCGCAACATCGCACAGTGTGGCGGCTCGAGATGATATCGGCAAGTACTCTATTGCCGACTTATTAGCGACCACGAAAGCCAAGGATGCGCTATTGGATGTGCCCCTTTACTTTGCCGATCAACCACACAGCGCGGCGAAAGAGACCTTCGGTGAGGTGATGACCAATAAGAAAACCAATGCCTTTAATAAATCAGACAAAGAAGCCTGTGAGTGGGTGATGCTCAGTGCGCTTAAAGCACTGCAAGAGCGCGCTCAGCGCGAAGGCATGAATGCCGTCGTGGGTATAGAGTCGTACTATAAAAAGCGTGAATTTAAAAGCAGTGAACAATTTGAGTGTGGGGCTGGCTTTTTAATGGCCGGTGTGGCTCTTAAGGGCACGTTAGTTAAGCTATAAAACCGCACACAACAGTCCACGCGCTATAAATGAAAAAAGGTACAAAGTTCACCGCACAGGGGTGGTAATTTGTTTTTTGTTTGTTAACATAAAGTAAAATTACCACGCAGACAGTGGTGTAGTACCAATAAGGACGTTTATGGCGCGCTTCGTGTTATTATTGGCTGCGTGTTGCAGCCTTTTCAGCGCAACGGTTGTTGCATACCCTCCAGCAAAACAATTTGCACTGGCACACCTGCAAGAGCAAGTAAAACTCGATGGTAATCTTGACGAGCATGTGTGGGAAAATGCCACGCAAATCGCTGTTAACACTCAGAATGAGCCCCTTGAACGCGCTGCCTCTCCAGTCAATACAACCGCCTACTTATTCGATGATGGTCAATTCCTATATTTAGGCATCGATGCCAAGGACCCTAACCCCGAGGCCATTCGCGGAGCCTTGCGAGACCGAGATGAGTTATGGCAGGACGACAACGTCGGTATCATCATCGATAGCCTGAATGATGAGCGCAATGCCTTTGAGTTTTTCGTTAATGCTTATGGTGCTCAAGGCGATATTCTCGCGACCGACTTTGACACCTGGGTTGAAGACCCCAGTTGGGATGCCATTTGGTACAGCGCCGCGCAAATTCATAGCGATGGGTATGTGGTCGAAATGAAAATACCCCTGACGGTATTGAACCTGCCAAAAACAAATGAACCCATCACCTGGGGCATTTCCATTGCACGTAATTACCCACGGGACGTGTTCTATCGCTTGTCTAATGTCGGCTTTGATCTTGATATAAAATGCAGTTTTTGCCAATTTGATAAACTCACTGGGCTTGCCAATCGCACTGAGCATCGTGATGTGTTATTTACACCGCATATCAGTGCTAGCCGCCATGATAGTAAAGAGCACGTTCCCGGTGATTGGCAAAATGGCGATGTTGATGTTGAAGTAGGCGCCGATTTACGTTGGCGTATCAATGATGAAACCTTGCTTAATGCCACGGTTAACCCGGACTTTTCGCAGGTCGAAGCTGACGCTGTGCAGCTCGATGTAAACACCAACTTTTCGTTGTATTACGCCGAAAAAAGACCGTTTTTCTTAGATGGTTCCTCGTATTTTCGCACCAACCAGCAAGAGCTATTTTACAGCCGCACCATCGCCGAGCCGGATTATGGTGTGAAAGTCACCGGCAAGCAGGGCGCGCATACCTATGCCACGTTAGTCGCCGATGACGCCAACCCGTCAGTTTTATTGCCGGGTAATCAAGGCTCATCACTGGCGCAACTGCAAGATGATGTCACTAATGCGGTGGCGCGTTACCGTTATGACTGGGGACAGCGCAGTGGGGTAGGGATGACGCTTACGCAGCGCCAAGGGGGAGATTATCATAATACCGTAGCAGCCCTCGATGGTACCTATGCCCTTAATGCCAGCGACTCCTTTAACTACGGACTGTCTTATGCCGATACCGATAATAGCGCGCTGTTTGTCGAAAATTGGGACGTTGCCGCTAACCAGTCCGGCACGGCAATTAGTTTGGCGCTTGAGCGCACGAAGCGTGATTACAACTTGCGTGGCGAGTATCAACAGATTGATGAAGACTATCGCGCCGATATGGGCTATCAGCCTAAAGCTGATTTTCGCGAGTACGTGCTCGGTGGCGGGCAAACCTGGTACGGTGACGATGGTGCCCGCATCACTAAGTGGCAATATGATTTAGAGTGGGATAAAAGCTTTGATTTAGATGGCGATTTACTTGAGCAAGAATTTGAAGGCTATTTATATGCTGAAGGGCCCTTGGTCTCTACTTACGAGCTTGGTATGTGGCATAGCGAAGAGCTTTATTACGGCGAATACTTTATCCAAAATAATGGCTATGTGCAGTTCTCTATTCGCCCACATCAAGATTTAACCTATGTGCTTTATGCCGATTACGGCTCACGTATCGACTACAGCAATGCTCGCCTTGGTGAGGGAGCCGATATTGAAAACTCCCTGAGCTGGGATGTGAACCAACATTTGCAGCTTAAGGTGAATTACAATTACAGTGAGCTCGATGTTGATGAGCAATCCGTTTATCGTGCCCAGCAGTGGGACCTGCGACTTTACTATAAATTCAATATTCGCAGCATGCTTAAGGTCATCTGGCAGTTTGAAGATATTGACCGCAACCAGCAAGCCTACCTTTACTCGCAAGTGCATAAGCGCAATCGCGATTTTGGCTCGCAGGTGGTGTATTCCTACAAAATGAATCCGCAGTCGGTATTCTATCTCGGCTATTCCGACAGCGGCTATCAAGATGGCTCACTGGATGAGCTGCAACGCACTGAGCGTACATTTTTTACTAAAATCAGCTACGCTTGGCAGCTTTAGCTTTGTTGCTGCGGTGATAATGCTAAATGAACATCATCACCGCGCCGCTTCGCGACTTCATTGACACGCTCAAGCATCTCATCAATACGCTTTCGTTCATAGGGGTTAGTGATGTTGTGCTCAGCATCGAATACGGTGGCTTGTACATAGCGATACAAAGCATCGACGTAAGCCTTATTACCATCGCACACAAACAGAATGTTTTTTAGCGCCTCAAGAAGGTTCACTAAAATGGTGGTGTCTTCGCGCCCATAGTGGCGGATTGGGTCAAAGTTATCTTCTAACAAAGTAGCGACACTGGGCTCATAGAACCACAATCTAGGGGCCGTTTCTTCCTCGCTGTGTAGCAAGGTGTAATTGTGATCGGCAATGCGCAGGCGAGTGATAATTAAAATACTCAACATGTCTACCGCTTTAACAGCGGTGCCGGGGTCGTTTATCCCTGGGCTTAACGCTTTAATGGCGATTTCAGCAATTTGGCGAATGCCGTAACTGTAATGATCGCCAATATACTCTTCGATATAAAAAACACTGCACTTACAAATTTGCTCACAAAGTTCACCGTCATCGCTGATATCTTTATTCACCGCTAAGTAGGGAAAGCCTTCGACACAAAAAAAGCCAGGCTCAATTTCAACGACCAGTTCAAGGTCATGTTGTGCCAATATTTTACTTAATTGCTGCGTATGTACACCTTTAAAGTAGCCAGCTTGAGGGCTTTTTATATGATACCACTGGGTATAGTCAGGGCGTTTTTTCGCGATGTCGGGCTGTTGTGCTTGAGCGATGGCTTGCAGTTGTTGCTGAGTTTGTGAAAACAGTGTGTTAAGCACATTGTCCACCTGTATGGAACGGGAAATAGAATGAATGAAAAATACAAATAGCGCCAAGGCGTACAGCCCAAGCATTAAGGCTATAAAGGTGCCCAGGGATGGCGGCTGGGTATCGCCATTCTCGGCGTGGATATTCATCAAGGTGACCAAGGTAAAGACAATACTGCCTAAGTACACCCCCAGCACATACTGGTGCGACTTCATGGTAATGAGCCCGGGTAATACCCGAGGTGAGAGAGTGGATGAGGCGTTATTAAGTACCACCATCACCATAGAAAAACTAAACACCGTCAACGAGATGAGGCCACCGGCGAGAATGTTAAGCACCGTTTTAGCGGTGTCTAAATCAGCAACAAACAACATCGGCCACTGTGATTTTAAGGCCATCACCAGCTCATGATATTCGATGCTCGCCAAAAGCATCGCTAAACACAACAGCAAGGTGATGATAATAGCAGGGTAGAAGCCAATGCTGCTGACGATGGCCCGGTAGTGGGCAGCAAGTTTGCGAGGTGTACGCACTGAACAAGCCTCCATGGCGAATATTAAAAACTAACCCTAGCACAGTGCACCATTTGAGCCTAGACAGTCTTCGCTTTCGCTGCTGAGGATGCGAAATAAAGTTGGAAACGTCTAAACAAAAGTAGAAAGTAGCCATTTAGGCAAGTGATGCCTAACCAACTAATAGTCATGTCCATGTTTCATTAGAGCAATAAAAAAACAGCTGCATTACGCCAGAGGTTTTGTGCATCTAAGTGAATTAGGTCATAAGAGATCTGACGGTCAGCTATGAGTGAGGAGGAACGGTCGGGTCAGCTCGTTTTTGGACAGAAACACGGTAGAGTATTTATTCGGTAACACTGTGTCCAGGGACTACCGCGCTGTGTGCGGCAGCCCCAGAGGAGCGTAAAGACGAACTCGCTATAACACCTTGTTATAAAACGCCTTAACGACCCCTAACAATTCGATTTGAATACAGGTCTTCAACAGGGAAGATCATCGTATAGTCGTCCCAGTTGAGATTGCCGTCCTCAATTTCGAAAGTAAGAAATTTATCGATGTTCTTGTACGGTTCATAGTCAGGATGCCCGACACTAAAAATGAACGGGGCAAAATCGACTACAGACCTATGGCCATCGTTGAATGTTATTTCCAGGATATGGCCAGTAAGGTGTCTTGTATCAACCACTGATAATTCGGACATTTTTCACCTTTTGGTTAATAATCTGCGGGCTGATATGCTTTTTCTTCACGAAGTAATCTACCCATTTGTTCACAATATCCTCAGCATAGGCATTTACAAACTCTTCGAATTCCTTGCGCTTTTTCGAGTCTAGGCCAGTCCCTTTATCTTTGATGACGATCTTTTGTATTCGACCGCTGAGCATATGAATCTCGGCTTTTGATTCTTTGCCTTGATACTTTGCATGGATATGAATGGGTTCGTGCTCATTGCTATAGAAAAACAATATCAACCCAAGGTACTCGTAGATCTTTGGCATAAATATCTCCTTATCTCCGTTGCCAAATTAAGTTAACTTAACGCCTCTATGTGGGGCGCATAAATGCATGGCTATACTTGGCGACGAAGGAGCGCAAGCCATGCGTTTTGCGTTCATGCCATTATTGACTTGTTATATGAATTTAAACCAGTAACGCTATGAAAGTGCTGCGATAAATAAGACCACAAAAAACAAAATTACACAAATAGCTAGTATATTTCCGACGACTGCCAACGGCTTCGGCAATTTTGTAAATGAACCGCCTGACAGAAAATACCTTTTTGGATTGGAATTGACTAATTCAACCAACTCATCTTTTTGTGGTTTATCAAGTTGAGAGAAATATTTGTTAACTTTTCGCGAATGACGGACTGCTTTTATCAAGATCAAACCAACGAAAATTACGATGACGATTTCAATCATACTCAAGATTCATAGAGATATGGAACGTCTCATATTCAAATTGAAATTTGAGGTATAATTTTCGAAGTTCGCTTGCAACTTCGTTGCGTTGAAGAAGAAACACATTCTTCTCATTTTCTTTAATAGCATTATACGAAAAATAAGCGGCAACAGCGGTTGAACATCCTGAAGTAGTAGTAAAGAATAGATTCCAATCCAACTCTGATAACTCCATCATGCTTTAGGTTTGCCTAACGCCCTGTTAAGGTGTGAGCAACGCTACCCCGAAACCGAACCATACCACCTTAAACACAAAAGCCAACGATGGAATGAAAAATGCAAAGCGTTGGGAATCACTCTCAAATTGCTTGTTAGATATTTTTATAAAATTTAAGCAACGGGTTTTTTGTAGCTTCCCATTCTGCTTTTAATAACTCTCTTGCTTCAGATACCACCTTATCTGATAAATCCCTCCACTTTGAATTGGCATCATTACCTATTCCTACTTCACCAGGGTCTAAAAGACCTAAAAGATTTTTTAATAATGTATTTGCTGATTGATCGTCGGCTTTAAACCTCAAGCAAATTCGATTATGAAGATGCAAAGCTTCATACTTTAAGACGTCTAACTTTTCAGATAGCTCTGCTTTTTTTTGCTCAGTTTCATTGTTAAAAATTAAGTATAAATCGAACCATTGATGAGCTTTAGATAAATATTCGGATATGTCTGAACGTAGTCCATCAATCCATGATTGCCGGAACTCAGATATTTTAATACCACGTGTGATAAGCGCAGCAGTTATAACACCTAAAGCGACCCATAATGTTGCTGTCCACATAAACTTCTCCAAAAATACTAACCCCCATTCAGGGGCTTTTAATAGTTGGCTAGAATAACGAAAAACTTAATAAAATCAAACCATTAATTGCCCGCGCTGGAATGGCCTGTTAGCTGACTTTACTCACCAATTGCTAGGTCGAGGCTATTTTGCTCTGGTGTTGCAAGTAATTCATTTAAAAGTTTATCTTGCTCTAAGCCGCTATAACGGCTCTCGATTTTTTCTTTTAGAGAGAAAAGCCTCGCTTCAGCTGTCCTGACCATTTCGCTATATGTTAAGGCATGAACTTCACCGTATTGATTTTCTTTATCCGAACCAACACTCTCGAACTTTCCAGTAAAATTATCAATGGTATCACCAACAACATAGGCTTTTATAAACGGTCTTGATGAACCGACCCCCGCATGCCATATATCATCTACATAGTATTTTGCTTGGGTCATTTCTTCTCTACCAATCTCAAAACCACCTTTTTTAAGTTCAATTAGTAAAACCTTTTTTGTTTTCTTTATTTCTTCGTCAAATTGCTCTAAGCCTAATGCACTCAACGAGGAGTTCTCACCAACTACGATGTCTGGTCTTTTAGCTGAATTTAAAAAGTTTTCCTTCTTATGCTTCTTTTTAAAGACTGTATCCATTGTTTTTATCAGGCCTTTATTACTGGAGTATTCGGGAGTATCAAACTCAGGACCAAAAACCCATCGTGCTTTTTCTATCAAAGGATGTAATGTATGAAGCTCATCAACAGAATGGTCACTACTCAACCTTTCGATTGCCTCAATAACTTTTATTCGTGAATCGATTTCAGATAGAATATTCATAGCGTCAGACGCACACCATTCTTGCAATAGGGAGTCTACAGCTTCTATATCTTCGCTAGAGATCGTTGTTAGCTTATGCAAAAGAGCAACGCCAGCTCTAGATTTTTCCAAGTTAATTGCGGCCCTTAATGCTAGTTCTAACAATTCTGGCTTAATATCGGGGTTTTCAGCTAAGATTTGATCGATAAAATCATACAGCTCTTTTCGTGCTAACTGAGAGAGTTCTTTAATCTCTGACTTATGAATGTTAATTACTTCTCTCTTAGCTCTGTCTATTTCGCTCTTAGATAACTCCAAATAACAAGCTTTTACGAATACTCCAATTGCGTCAGTTATTACACCCAAAGAAGAAAAGTCAGATTTAAAGCCAGACCAATCAGCTTCAATATAATCGAATAGATCATCAGACTCAGCGATCAGAGTATAGCGTTTTGCAAATGACTTTCGACCATCTAAAATTTGATTTCCTTGTATTGACCAAGATGGGCTGCCAAGTAAACGGCCCCCGAGCCAAAAAGCAACGCCATGTTGATTGGATGTTCTAGATACTGCTGATGAGTCCACTAAGGTAAGCTTGATTTTTATATTGCCAATCGGTTTTATTTCTTGAGTTTTAACTATTCCAGGGTGTTCCGATAAGCAGATTTGCTTTCCATTTACTTCAACTTTAAATTCAGGGTTAAATAAAAACCTCGCGGATATTATCTCCGATAACTCCTGTTCTGATATTAAGTTTCTTTTAACCAGAACTTTAATTTTTGTACCATGCCCACCTTTTTGATAATTTGATGAATTCACGACTTCAATTGGTTGGGACCCATCAGATAATGCCAACTCATATAAATTAGATTTACCATCTTTCCATGTTTCTACAGAATATGAGTCATTGAAGCATAACCCTGCATGACGCCCAACGCCATTCCGACCAAAAGCTAATCGCTTTCCAACTATGTCATTGTCATTTGGGATTTCGACAAAAGAGCCTTGGTGTCTTCTTCGATCATACCTCAGTTTTAACCAGCGTTGCTCGAATTCACTATTAGAAAGGCCTATTCCATTGTCTTCAACTGTAATGTATTGATCATAATCAGCGGGGATTAATATGGAAACTTTTGAAGCACCAGCATCGTGAGCATTTGCAATTAATTCAGTAATTGCAATGTCAGGCTTTGTCCCTATTGCCCCTATTTCTCTGATTAAGAAGCCTTCTTCATAAGTAACTGAATAAGTCATTTTCCATCCCTAGATAGAGGTACACCGTTACTAATCGATGCAAGTTGACATGTTTATAGCGAGCGAATCGCACGTTTTTTTTACTATGCTACCGCCCACTTTTATGAATGATATATTTTTAACAGACTAGTTAACTCATTGCCAGTATTATTAAAAATAGCTATTTCTCGTTTTCTTAACTATGTGAGCGATTGCGCTACAACTGTTTAATATACAGTTTTTGTATGTTTTTGAAGGAATGAACAGGTGGGCGTTAGCACTTATGTGATTGAAGTAATCTGATATTGGATATCTTAACAGAGTGTTTATTTCCAACTTTGATATATAAAAATGAGAGCGATTTTTGTTCACTCAAATGCTCGCGTTATTCTGTTTCCGACTTTCCTCTAACTGAGCCATTCACTTCCAATCATAACGTGGCTTCACATGAGATTTTCTTATGTAACGTTATTCAACATCTACAGCTGCATACGCCAAAGGTAATGTGCCTTGAATATGTGTGGGCAAATACAAAAAAGCCGGCATGGAGGCCGGCTTTTCTTATTTAAGGTTGATAGTAGGTGGGTGAGCCTGGGCCTACTGGCATGCCGAGCACAAACACCCATAAGTAGAACAAACATACCCAGCCGAGGAAGAACAGCATACTGTAAGGCAGCATGGTCGCGACTAAGGTGCCAATTCCCATATTCTTTTTATACTTGGTGGCTACCGCGAGTATGAGCCCAAAATAACTCATCATCGGGGTAATAAGGTTCGTCACTGAGTCGCCAATGCGGTAGGCGGCTTGGATTGTTTCCGGGGCATAACCAATAAGCATCAGCATAGGAACGAAGATAGGCGCGGTTACTGCCCATTGCGCTGATGATGAACCGAGACTCAAGTTCACCATGGCACACATAAGAATAAAGAACACAAACACCTCAGGCCCGGTCAGGTTAAGCGCTTGCAACAAGGCAGCGCCATTCACCGCTAAGATGGTCCCGAGGTTGGTCCATTTGAAGAAGGCGACAAACTGCGCAGCGAAAAACACCAGAACGATATACATGCCCATCGAGCCCATACTTTTGCTCATGGCATCAATAATATCGCGGTCATTTTTCATTGAGCCGACCACTCGGCCGTAAACAAACCCAGGAATAGCAAAGGTGATAAAAATGATCACCACAATGCCTTCTAAGAACGGTGAACCTTTCACTTCGCCGGTCTCTTGATGGCGTAAGATACCGTCATCGGGGATAATGGTGAACGCTAAAATTACACCAATAAGCACAAACGAAAGACCTGCCCATTTGAGGCCGGTTTTTTCCTTTTTGCTCAGGTGGTCGATTTTATTTTCGCCCAAATCAATGCTGGCTTCACTGGGGTCATATTTACCCAAGCGCGGCTCAACGATTTTTTCCGTGACCCAAGTGCCTAAGATGGCAATCATGAACACCGATACAAACATAAAGTAATAGTTGGCCTCAGCGCCCACTTGGTAGTCAGGGTCAATCATTTGTGCCGCTGGGGTGGTGATCCCTGCTAACAATGGGTCAATGGTGCCCAATAGAAGGTTGGCGCTGTAGCCACCGGAAACCCCAGCAAAAGCCGCCGCTAAACCGGCCAGAGGGTGGCGTCCAAGGCTGTGGAAAATCATTGCTGCTAGGGGAATAAGTACCACATAACCGAGCTCAGATGCGGTATTTGACAATATCGCAGCAAACACCACCATAAACGTCACTAACCGTTTAGAGGCGCCCATGACCATGCCACGCATGGCCGCTGACAGTAGCCCAGAGTGTTCAGCAACGCTCACCCCTAGTAAGGCCACTAATACTGTGCCTAGCGGCGCAAACCCGGTAAAGTTAGTCACTAACCCTTCAAAAATGCGGCGCAAGCCTTCGGCGCTAAATAAGCTAACGACTTCGATAACACCATCTGGATCGCGTCCTTTAGCGCCCTCAGGGCGCGGATCTATGGCGCTGAGGCCAGCCCAGTCGGCTATGCCGCTGATAACCACAATGGCGACACAAAAAAGTGCGAATAGAGTGATAGGGTGAGGCAGCAGGTTGCCGAGAAACTCGACCGTTGCTAGAAAGCGATTAAACCACCCCTTTTGTTGTTCTGGCATGTCAGATGAGACTGCTTTACTCATACCTGTTATTGTCCTTGGAGTCACAAATGGCGCAAAAGATACCATTATTGCGCGCGGCGGTCATCGTTTATCGGTCAAAGCCGAGCAGTGCGCGATGGATAGCCAAAAAAAAGCAGAGGTGGGCACCTCTGCTTGCCCGCTCAGGGGCATAATGCTTTAGGGAAAAGCAATAATTGTTACGCACCAACAGTGCTAAGAGATCAAAATAGCCCCAGCTGTTTGCTTGATTTTGTTTTACTTGATGCCTTTGGCTGGCGTTTACGGGAGCCATGTTGGTGGCCCACGCGCGCCGTCTCGCGGCTATTCACATGGCGCCGGTAGTAATCGGAAATGCGCGCTTTGGCTTGTCGCAGGGCAATGTCCGGTAGCACACTCGGACGCGGGTAGGTGTCATGACTGAGGCCATTGTATAACCACGGGGTGTGCACATAGGCGCTAGGCACCTTGTTCAGCTCGGGCAGCCAGCGACGAATAAAATGACCGTGCGGGTCGTATTTTTGTCCTTGTGTCACCGGGTTATACATTCGCCACGGATTGATACCGGTGCAGCCCGATTGCATTTGCACTTGGGGATAATGAATACCGGGTTCATAGTCAACAAACTGCGCTGCTAAAAACGCCGCTGGTTGGCGCCAATCTAACCAGAGTTGGTAACTGGCATAGGCAATAAGCATGGCGCGCATACGAAAGTTAATCCAACCATAGTGATGCAAAAAACGCATGCAGGCGTCGACAAAGGGCACGCCCGTTTGCCCCTGGCACCAGGCTAAAAACTGCTGCTCGTCAAACTGCTCGGCGCGTAAATGAATAAGGTCGCGGTGCACTGCGTGTTCACAATAGCTCGGCTCTGACTCCAGCTTTTGCACAAAGTGACTGTGCCAATGCATACGGGCCAATACCGCGCGCTTATGGCCTGCGGCGCCTTTGATAGCCCCCAGGCTCTGGATACTTTCGCGTAGGCTGATCACGCCATAGGCGAGGTAAGGGCTTAAACGAGAGCACCGGGTGGGGGCACTGAGGACAGAAGAAATGCCGCCGCGATAGTGGTGCATGCGCGTTGCTAAAAAGCTTTGCTGGGTGGCCAAGGCACAGGCGTGGGCGCCATGCTGGGCTCCGCTGGCAATAAGGTTATCGTTGCCCGGATAGTGATCTAGTAATGCTAAACCGTCATGATGGCTAAGCAAACTCGTTAAGTGTGTGGGGCTTTCTAATTGCGGTTGCTTGAGCCAGTGCTGCGCCTTTGTTTGCCAATGATCGCGTTCTATCGCGCCACGAAATACCGCCTGTTGGCGATAGGTGGCAATGGTAATGCTGCGCTCGCGACACCATGAAAACACCTGATTATCTCGGCTGTACGTCCACGAATTACCGGTTTCCTGGTGGCTATACAGGGTATGGATAGGCGCATGTAGATGGATGTGCGCTAAGATGTCACACACCTCTCCGCGACGCACTAATAACCGCCCGCCGATGCGTTCAAGTTGGGTAGCTAGGGAGTGCAATGCTTGAGCAATAAAACGAAACTGGCGCTCGCTGGTGTCATCAAGGCACCAATATTCGGGCTCAATAACGTACAGACACAGCACCGGGCGCATGCTTTGCGCGGCAAAATGAATAGGGGCATGGTCATTAATGCGCAAATCGCGCTTTAACCACACCAAGCTAATCATCCAATACCCCTTTGTAGAGCAGGGGATAACGGCGTAAGCGTTTGCCAATATAATCGTCGCGCAGCAGTGCGTCGCAGATTTCATCGACATCGCTGTGCGCGCTAAAAACCCAATCAAAACGCTCGATGGCTAGTAAAAAGCCGCGCTTAAGATGGCGCTGCTGGCGGTAATATTCCAAGTTATTTTTGATGAGTTCGAGCTTACTGGGGTCCGCTTTTAGTGCGGCGACCACTTGCTCGCTGTGGTGTTGTAATGTCTTGGGGGTCTTTCTTGGACCTCGAGGCCTGCGCACATTCATCTCCTTAAACTGCTATGAAAGGATATACGCAGGTACAGTGACGCAGCGATCAAGCTTGTTTAGCTATCGCCTCAATTTTTTTGATGAAATCCTCTTTGTTTTTATCACTTTGGTAATCGAGGTGGTAAGTGTTGTGAAAACCAAAGCGCATTAACACACCACTTCCTTGAAGGTAGACGGTATAGCCATCGACATCAGAAAATGCCGTGAGCCCCTCATAGAACTTGCCCTCGTCGGTTTGCTCACCATGTTTTTGAATATGTTCATAGACCCGCAGCAGGGTCTTACTGTCTATTTCGTTTTTCATCGAGGTTCTCACAATGTTGCTGTTGTTACTTATATTTTGGGGGTAAGGTGCGTAAAATCAACCAACACCTTCATTTGTTCAAGGAGGCCACAATGCAGGTCCAGGTTCTCGGTAGTAGTTCGGGCACACCGACATCAACGCGCAATGTCTCAGGCTACGCGGTGTTTCGAGAGGATAAAAAGCCTTGGTATTTGGTCGATTGTGGCGAAGCAACGCAGCATCAAATATTAAAAACCACGCTCAGTCTTTATCACCTTGAGGCGATATTTATTACCCATAAACACGGCGACCATTGCTATGGCTTGCCAGGGCTGCTTGCCTCGGCCGGGCTCAGTGGCCGCCAAGCGCCGCTTACCATCATCGCCCCACAGCAGGTGCTGGATTTTGTCAGTGCCACTCTTAAACTCAGTGATTGGCAATTGAACTTTTCCTTGCAGCTTTATGATTATGATGCCCTTGATAAGTACTCAGGCTCTTGGGCCACAGTGCGCAGCTGCGCGCTACAACACCGGGTGCCAAGCAAGGCGTATCGCTTTGACGAGCATGCCATCCCATTAAAGCTGGATATTGCACAGCTCAAGCGCCACCATATCGGCTCAGGCCGCCATTATAACCAGCTGCAACGTGGTGAAGACGTAACCTTTGAGGGCCGCACCTTATCGGCCACCCAATATACCTACCCGTCGTGGCCAGCGCGTAGCGTCATGGTGTGTGGTGATAATGAAAAGCCGCAATGCTTAGACCCGCTTATCGAAGGGGTTCAGTTATTGGTTCATGAGGCGACTTTCACCGCTAAAGATTTGCACAAGGTTGGGTTTCACACTGGCCATAGCGACGTTGAGCGCATTTGTGATTATGCCCAACAGCGCCAGGTGCCGAGCCTGATACTCACCCATTTCAGTGCCCGATACGGGGGAGATGCAATGATGGCGCACATCGCTGACATTGCCACAGACAGGTATAGCGGAGCACTGTATTTGGCGGAAGATGGTTTATGTGTTGGTGTAGACAAACAGGGCCACAGTGCGCTGATACACGCGCGGTTTGCCTAGCCCTTTAGGCCGAACGATTAGCCCATTTGAGTTGTTGATAATCACGCGGGCTGAGCCCAACCACTTGTTTAAACTGACGGCTAAAGTGAGCCTGATCGGCAAAATTTAGAGCATAACTCAACTCGGTTAAAGACGTTTGGCGCTGATGTTTAATTCGCTCGCGGGCGCGGGCCACTCTTTGCAGTTTATGAATGCTGCGTAGGGAAATGCCAATGTGGTGTTTGCAGTAGCGCTCGATAGTGCGCGGGGTTTTGCCCAGTTGCTCGGCTAAATCGGCGGAGTTGGTGCACACCTCAATCGCGGCGCCACTGAGCACTTGTTGCTGGCGGGGTAAATGGCTGCTCAGGGTTTTAATCAGATCAAAAAATGGTTGCGCTTCACTGAATCGCGCGGCGCGGTGCAGTTGCGGGGCGGTGTCGATATCATCAATGCGAATACATTGATTCACCATCTCTGCGGCGGGTTGTCTGATGAAACTGCCCTGTGCCGCCAAATGAAAACGGGCTCCGAGCAAATGAGTGCCCGCTGCACAGCTCAACACCTTGCTATGCTGCTGACAACCGGTGATGTACAGCCCCGGCGTTAATAACTGCTCGCCTAAATAAGCCTGACCCTGCGTAACTGCGAGCAAGCCCATGCGCGCATCAGCGTGTAACAATTGCTGCGAGTAGGGCTGTTCAGCGCCGGTTCGCGCCTGCCATACCTGGGCCACACCACCTACAGACAGGGCCTTTATTTGCAGGGCAAAGTCGCTTAAAGGGCGATAATACTGGCTGCTCAATATGCGTGTGGGCGAGGTCATGACATTGTCGGTTTTGTTCAAGCTTTGCAACCAGCATATTGCTAATTTAGGGCCATCGCAATAACTAGGTAGCAACAATGAAATACTTCATACTTTTGACCTTCACATTCGTTTCTTGGTTCATCCACGCCACACCATTGCACAACATTCAGCTAAAAGAGCTGCAAGGCGGTACCTCAGTGTCTCTCGCGCAGTTGCAGGGCGCGAAGCCTCTGTATGTAAAGATGTGGGCAAGCTGGTGCAGCCCGTGCATGCAACAGATGCCAAAATTGCAGCAGCATTATCAAGATTTTGGCGATAAATTAGCCTTTGTTGCCGTTAACATCGACCTGAACGATGATGCGCAGGCCATTAACAAGGTGGTTGAGCGTTTTCAACTGGGTATGACGATTGCTCAGGATGAGCATAAGCAATTAGCAACCCAGGTCGGCTTGCAAGGGACGCCCTTGCATTTGCTGTTTAATCGCCAAGGGCAATTAGTGTATCGCAGCCATCAAAGCGATGAACAGTTGGCCCAGGCACTTACGGCATTAGCCAACGCGCAGCCACTGCCAGCCAAGATGCTTCGAGAAAATAACCCATCGCCAACAAAGCTCCCTTTGGCAGATGCAGTGTTATTTAGCGCCACATGGTGCGAAAGTTATTGGCAAGAGCGCAAGGCGGATACGGCGCGCCAGTGTCAAGCGAGCCGTGAGCGGGTGAATAAGCTCGCCGAGCAAGGCAAAAAAGTGGTGGTGGTGGTGTCAAACTTGTGGACCACGCCGGCAGATGTGCAGGTGTTTGCACAGCAGTTTCACCCCAGCATTGATATTATCATAGATAACGGCGGCCAACTTTTTAAAGCCTATCAGGTCAAAGCGTTGCCGCACTTGCTGCACAGCAATACCCACGCAGCCCATTAAGGCTATGTTGAGCGTGCCGGCAAGGCAATAGTGAGCTCGGCAATCTGTGCCGCGCTGACATAAAAAGTTTGTTGCGCCAGCACCTCGTTACCTTGCTCGTCATAGATTTTGATGATGTGCGCGCCCAGTGCGAGATGGCGCTGTGTCCACGTGTGGGCGCAACAACGTATCGGGGCGGCATCGTCGATGGCAATGGCGTAGCAGTAGGGACTGTGGCTAAATTCCACCTTAACATTCACCGCCCCAAGTTGGGCACCCGGTTGCGTGGTTGACGGCGCAGATATTGATTCGCTTGGCTGCGACGGTGCTTGGTATTGTTGAATAAGCTCGCCGAGCAATTCATTGCCGGTGGCAAACTCTGACACCCACTGCCGAGTTTCGCTTTTTTGTAATTGTGCGGTGCGCGCTAAGTAGTGGCGCGACAAATCAAACAGGGCGCGGACATCGTCCTGTTGCAATGGCTGGTGGCGGTGTAAAATATACTGTGACCAGTCGGCCTCAAAGCGTCGGCTTAGGCTTTCCATTTCTGTCACCGTTGAAATATAGCGGATCCAACCGCTGGACCAACCAAAAATACGATCTGCCGCTTGTAACAGTCCCGCCAGAGCAAGCGCACCGACACCTGCTTGGGTTAGGTATAGACGCTGTTGATAATGCTCAAATAGACCGGCAAAAATAGGCAGTAAAGCCCCAAGAATAACCAAAGAGAAAGTCAAAATGCGCACCGTTAATGAGGCGCGGCGTTTGGATTGAATACTGCGCCAATACCAGTTGCGAATATCTTGGCTGCGAGCGCCTGCGCGCTGATAAATATCCGCTAGGGCCCGACTGGGCTCGCTAGCAATATAGTGATCCCAATCCGGTAGTAGCTCGGCAGTAACATCTTGCTTTGCACCCATGCGCAACCCTTCCTTAGTGTAAAATCCAATAGCGGCATATATGCGCTAAGTATGCTAGAAAACACCTTGATAATAAAGTGCTTAGCCTACGCCTTTAGCTGCGCAGCGCTTCGAACAATAACGTACACAAGGCCAGTTATTGCGCCATTTTTTACGCCACGTAAAGCGCAAGCCACACACCGGACAATATTTATAAGGAAGATTAACTTTTTTGTGCGCCACAGTGATCTTTCCCGCCTTTGCCAAGGTTTAACTGCACCATGAGCCTTGTTGCCGTTATGGCTAATAGGCGTGGTGATTAGTAATCAATGAGTAGGAGATACGATGGACAGAGGTGCTGGCGATCATTCGCGTATTATTGAAATGGCGTGGGAAGATAGAACCCCGTTTGAGGCCATTGAACGCCTCTACGGTCTCAATGAGCAAGCGGTAATAAAACTGATGCGCCGTGAACTAAAGGCGGGGAGTTTTCGTCTTTGGCGAGCGCGGGTTAGTGGTCGCAAAAGTAAACACCAAGCCTTGCGTGATCCGCGTATTGAACGCGGATACTGCAAGACTCAGTATAAGCACCGTTAACGCTTAACGGGCGTTGGTGCTTTCGAAGATCTTATCCGCAGAAGCGGCGACGAAGCCAGTGTAGATTTCGCCATCAGGCTTTAAGTAGCGCAGAGCAAACTCATAAAAGCAACTTGGCACCGCTTTTTCACCGTCTGAAAAAGCCACCTTCGCATCATCAGCTAGCGTTGATGACTGCTCTAGTAGCACCTCTGGAGAGCCTTTAATCTCACCGCCTGAGGTATTCAGTTTAAAACCAGCATCCTTAAGCTTTTGGTTCACCTGCTCAATGGTATCAAATTGCGCCAAGTGGTTAATGCTCACGGTAAAGTGGTTGGCGCGATAACCCCAAGCCGACATCCAGGCAGCGTATTCACTTTCTGCCAATAGCTTTTGATAGGTTTCATAGCTGACATCCCAATGGGTGCCAGAGTATAAGAAGTTGTCTGCAGTGACGGCGTCTTCATCAATGCTATCGACCATCTCATGAACGGTTTTTTGTAGCTCATCTGAGAACTGTTCAACAAGCAGTTCAGAGATAAACACTTTAGGTTGAGTCGGGTCTTCGTGCTCAAAATGCTTGGCGTAGAGTTTCTTGGCTTCGAAGTGATACTCGCCACACTCTTTGTAACCCACGGCTTTAAAGTGCGCAGCGAGCTTTTCTAAGCCAACCTTAGGCAAGTTAAAGGTGCGCAGCGCAATATGGTCGTTAATAACGTCATCGCGTTGAGTCGAGCCTAGTAGCTCGTGTACTTTAACGGCTGATGGAGTCACTTCAAGGTAGTTGTCCCACAAGTGTTCAAATAGTGTGTTTACATTGTTATGCATAATAATTCCTTAACACATAGATGCGTTTGATTCTTTTAAAGTATTAAGCCCGGCGCAAGTTTTTCCGGCAAGGTAGACGTGGGTGCTTCCACCGACGCTACCGGGTAGGCACAGTAATCGGCGGCATAATAGGCACTGGCTCGGTGGTTGCCACTGGCGCCAATACCACCAAAAGGTGCGGCACTTGAGGCACCGGTGATGGGGCGGTTCCAGTTAACGATACCAGCGCGAATGCGTCCTAAAAAGTAGTCGTAATCAGCTTGGCTGTCGCCTAAAAGACCGGCTGATAGACCATATGAGGTATTGTTTGCTTCATTGATGGCGCTATCGAAGTCACTGTAGCGGTACACTTTTAACAGCGGCCCAAAATGCTCTTCATCGGCCAGGTCGATGTTGGTGACATCAACAATGCCGGGGCTGACAAAACCAGTGTTTGTATCAAGGTGTTGCATTTCCAGCAGTGACGTAGCGCCTTGTGCAAGCAATTGCTCGTACGCTGCGCGCATGCCCGCTGCCGCTTTTTTGCTGATCATCGCGCCCATAAATGGCTGCTCTTCGGCGAAGCTGTCGGCAATTTTAATGTTGCTGGTTACTTCAAGTAAACGCTTGATAATGGCATCACCCTGTTCACCTTGCTCAATAAATAGGCGGCGAGCGCAAGTGCAACGTTGGCCTGAGGTAATAAAGGCTGATTGCACAATGTCATGGACCGTGGCGTCGATGTCGCTAACGCCTTTGACAATCAATGGGTTATTGCCACCCATTTCCAGCGCCAAGATTTTGCCCGGATGACCACCAAATTGTTGGTGCAATAAGTGCCCGGTCTGTGAGCTGCCGGTAAAGAATAAGCCATCAATGTCTTGATGTGAGGCCAGGGCCTTACCGGTTTCAATCTCACCTTGTACTAGGTTGATAACCCCAGCTGGCAAACCAGCTTGTTGCCAAAGTTTAAGGGTATGTTCGGCGACCTTAGGTGTTAACTCTGATGGTTTAAATACCACGGTATTGCCAGCCAACAAGGCAGGTACAATATGACCGTTGGGTAAATGGCCTGGGAAGTTATAAGGACCAAAGACCGCCACCACGCCATGGGGCTTGTGACGAATAAAGGCTTTGGCTCCAGGCATCGGGTTTTCTACCGTGCCGGTGCGCTCCTTGTAAGCGCGAATCGAGATAGCCACTTTGCCGGTCATGGCGCCGACTTCGGTGCGCGTTTCCCAAATGGGTTTGCCCGTTTCTTCGGCGATGGTGGTGGCGAGCTCTTCGGCATTGGCCTTTAACTGCTCGACAAAGCGCTCGAGTACGGCAATACGCTCATCAAGTGCACTCTGCGACCAAGCAAATTGTGCGGCACGGGCGCTGGCGATAGCGGTATCGACCTGCTCTGGGCTGGCGCCTTGGCCTTGCCAAACAACGCTGTCTGTCGCGGGGTTTATCGATTCAAAATGCGGGCCTTCACCGGCCAGCCATTGGTTATTTATAAATTGAACATTCATAGCCATTCCTTAACGACTAGAGAGTGCGAAAAAGCGCACTGAATCACCTTGGCTGACGGCTAAAGTGTCAGCAGCCTCGGCACTGATATAAAGTTGGTGCTTGATGTCGCAATATTCAACGGCATCACTAAAGATAGCGCGAAAATCGGCGACCTTATCGTTACATAGCGCCCAGGTGGTAGCCTGCGGTTCAAGCTGCTCTTTAATGAGAATAGGGCATACTTTTGATTGGCGAACGGTGCTGATATTGCCTAGCTTGGCTTCCACCGTTGGCCCGGCGTCGAAGAGATCAACATAGCCACGGTGCTCAAAACCCTCGCGTTGCAGCAGTCGTAACGCCGGCTTGGTGTTGTCATGGACCTGGCCAATGACCGCTTGGGCCGCTTCACTGAGAAGGTTGACGTAAATGGGGTATTTCGGCATCAACTCACTAATAAAGGTCTTGTCACCTAAGCCCACCAAGTGGTCGGCCTGGGGGAACTCGATGCTAAAAAAGTGTTGTTGCAACCATTGCCAAAAAGGTGAATGGCCGTGCTCGTCGCTGACTCCACGCATTTCTGCGATGATGGTGTCGCTAAAACGGTCGCTGTGTTCGGCCATAAACAAAAACCGGATGCGCGATAAGAAGCGACCAGTGAGTCCTCGCCGATACGGCTCACGTAAGAATAAGGTGCAGATCTCCGAACAGTCGGTGTAATCGTTACACATCGACAAGGTATCAACGCGGTTGTAAACATCTAAGCTTGGACTGTGATGCACCGACGTGGAGCGCCGATAATGATACAGCGGCACGCTCATACCGACTGCCGCCTCAATGCCGGTGGTGCCGACAATATCACCGCTTTCGGTGTCTTGCAGTACGAACAGGTAGCCCTCATCGCCGGGGCCATTGACATGCTTTTCAACGCTGCGCTCAGAGCGCTCGATTTTTGCTTGTAACAACTCGTCATCGACGGGCAGTGAGGTAAAACCATGGCCCGATTCGATGGCGATTTGTTTTAGCGCGGCGAAGTCATCGCCGCGAATAGGTCTAAGTACTAACATAAGTAGGCTCTTAGCCGTGTGGTTACTAGGCGTTAACCAGCGAAGCAACGGCTTTTTCGAAGCGCGCTAGCCCTTCTTTGATATCCGCTTCAGGGATCACCAACGATGGCGTAAAGCGCACTACATCGGCGCCTGCGACTAAGCTCATTAGGCCATTTTCAACGCTCGCATTAAGGAAATCACGGGCGCGGCCTTGGTAGTCGGCGTTAAGTACCGCGCCTAATAACAAGCCTTTACCACGTACTTCGCTGAACACATTGTACTTTTCATTGATAGCATTGAGACCGTCACGGAATAGCTGTTCACGAACTTTCACCCCTTCTAGCACTTGCTGTGTGTTTACCGTGTCAAATGCTGCTTCAGCGACCGCACAGGCCAGTGGGTTACCGCCATAGGTTGAACCATGCGTGCCCGGTTTTAAGTGTTTGGCAATCTCTTTAGTGGTAAGCATGGCACCAATAGGGAAGCCGCCGCCCAGTGCTTTGGCTGAGCTCAGAATGTCTGGTGTTACGCCTAGGCCTTGGTAGGCGTAAAGCTCGCCAGTGCGACCAACACCGGTTTGAACTTCATCAAAAATAAGTAACGCGTTATGCTTATCGCACAGTTCACGCACGCCTTTAACAAAGTCCATATCAGGGGCAATGATCCCACCTTCACCTTGCAATGGCTCCATCATCACCGCACAGGTATCGTCGTCAATCAACGACTTAAAAGTCTCAAGGTCGTTATAATCGCAGTGAACCACTTCACCCGGTTTTGGTCCAAAGCCATCAGAGTAAGCGGCTTGGCCACCCACGGTAACGGTGAAGAAGGTACGGCCATGGAAGCCTTTGTTAAACGCGATGATTTTTGCTTTCTTTTCGCCGAAGTTATCCAACGCCCAACGACGAGCCAGTTTTAACGCCGCCTCATTGGCTTCAGCGCCGGAGTTAGCAAAATACACTTGATCGGCAAAGGTTGCATCGGTGAGTTTTTTCGCTAAGCGCAGAGCCGGTTCATTGGTCATAACGTTGGCAAGGTGCCAGATTTTACTGCCTTGTTCTTTCAGTGCGGTGACCAGTGCCGGATGACAATGACCTAGGCAGTTGACCGCGATGCCACCGGCGAAATCGATAAATTCATTACCTTGTTGGTCCCAAACGCGAGAGCCTTCCCCTTTTACCGGAATAACCGCTGACGGGTTGTAGTTTGGCACCATTACTTCATTAAATAGTTCACGATTTACTTGCATGACACACCTTTATTTTTACTGTGCTTGGCCGAGTCATTGCTGCACCAAGCATAGATTCATTAAAACTTACTGCTATGGTGCCGTTAATCAAGTTCAATTTGCAGTGCCATATTGTTAAAATTGATTATAATAGCCATCAAATTAACGAAAAAGGCATGCAAAATGATTAACGCACAAGATGAAAAGTTGTTGTCCTTGCTGCGCACCAATGCTCGCGCCAGTATTTCTGATTTGGCCAGAGCACTGGATTTATCTCGTTCGACGGTACAAAGCCGGATGCAAAAGCTAGAAGAAAGTGGCGTTATCAAAGGCTACAGTGTCGAGTATGGTGACGCCTATTTATCATCCATGGTGTCAGCCCATGTGTCGATTAAGGTGAAACAAAAGCTCACCACGAAAACCAACATTGAACTCAAGCACATAGATGCGATTACCGACTTATATGCTATTAGTGGCGAGTTTGATCTGATCGCGGTAGTGCAAGCGCAAAATCTCGAAAAGCTTAGTCACTTGCTTGATGATATTGGCAACCTAGATGGCGTTGAGCGCACCAATTCATCCGTCATTTTAGAAACAAAATTCAAGCGCTAATGTAGGAAAATGTTGCCTTGAGGTTCAATAAATAACCTTAAAGTGCTGGCTTTTTGAACTCTTACACCAAAATATGACAAATTCATGCTTTAGTTGTAAAGAGATGTAAATACTCTATTGAGTGTATGTTCCTATTTGCGTAAATTCGGTTCCTTCATTCACAATGAAGGAAGGTCAATGAACAACAATAAAATAAAATTAAGCGCCTTGACCAGCGCAATGCTTATCGCATTAAGTGGTTGTGGTGGCAGCGACAGCGACGATCAACCTGTAGTTGATACTGCACCGAAAGCTGGGGAAGTCAGTCTTGAGGGAGTGAAACAATGGCAGCCGATGACCGGCACCTTGATTGCTCACGATCAAGATGGCGATGCTATCACGCTGACATTCTATGACGAAGACCAGGTGGTTGCGGCCGAAGACGGTATCTATACGTTCTCACACGGCACTTTAGCACTTGGTGAAGACAAAGAGTTTATCTACACCTCGTTATCAGGGCAGCCTGCTGTTATTAATTACGATGTATCTGCCAATGGTAAAACATCGGCTGGCAGCATCACTATCAGCGATGTTACTGGCGATCCTTTAGCTGCGCAGCAGTGGCACTTACATAACAATGAGCAGCGCGCTTTTGCTCAAAGTGATATTTTCAAAGAACAGCTTGCTGTGCTTAATGGCATCGCCGAGCAAGACCAAGAAGCGTACTTCGCCCAACTCGAGGATTCGTTTGTTTCTAGCCGCGCTGCCGGTGCGGACATGAATGTATTGGAAGCGTATAAACTGGGGATCACGGGTAAAGGCAGTATTGCCGTCGTGGTCGACCAAGGCGTGGAAATTGGCCATGAAGATTTGGCTGATAACGTGCTTGCTCACCGCTCTTTAAACCTGCGTGATGACGCCCTCGATCCAACTAACCCGACCATCACCGGCGATAAAACATCGCGTCATGGTACTGCGGTGGCGGGTCTAATTGCGGCTAAAGCACACAATGGTGTGGGTGGTCGTGGTGTGGCCCCTGATGCGGGAATTATCTCCATGAACTACCTGGATATTCCCAACCAAAATGCCGCGCACATGGGCGCCTTGATCAGTGGCTTACCTGCCAGTGGTATCCAAAACCATGAGCAGGTAGTCTTTAACCGTAGCTATGGCTATAACCCACCGGCGTTCTTACCAGAGGACCCGTTCGAAGAGGCAAACATGGCCTACGCCAGCGATGTGTTGCGCGATGGCAAAGGTGCTTTAAGCATTAACGCAGCGGGTAACGACTTCGAAGAAGGCCGCCACAACGGCAATTACTGTAGTTCTTCAGGTGTTAATGACATCGGCCTAAGCTGTATTGATCTCAACGTTTCGCAGGCTAACCGTAGCTTACACAGTGTTTCTGTGGCGGCACTGAAAGCCAATGGCGAGCGTTCAAGCTATTCTATTGCCGGTAGTGCCATGTTTATTGCGGCCCCTGCCGGTGAAGACGGCAGCTGGGAGCCAGCAATGGTCACCACGGACGAAATGACCTGCTTGCAAGGTGCGTCGGGATTGCCGATGATGGATGCCCTAGAGAGAGCATGGGGTGTGCCACTGTCGTTCCTTGAAGGATATAAAAACTTTGACTTCCCGGGTCACCCAATGAACCCAAGCTGTCACTACAGTAACTCTATGAGTGGTACGTCATCTGCGGCGCCAAACACGGCGGGTGTGGTCGCGCTACTGATGGAAGCTAACCCAGATTTAAGCGCTCGCGACATTCAACATATTTTGGCGACAACGGCGAGCATGACTGACGCTGATAACGCCGCTGTTACGCTCAATACGGCTAACGGCGAGTTTGTTGCTCACCAAGGTTGGGTAGAAAACGCCGCAGGTTACCACTTCAATAACTTCTATGGCTTTGGCCGTGTGAATGCGGGTGAAGCGGTTAAAATGGCGTTGAACTATGATGTTGATTTAGGCGAGCGTCTGCAATCAGACTGGCTTTCAGCGGGTGTTCAAAATGATGATGCATCATTAGCCTTAGTGGTTCCAGATAACAACGCGGCAGGTGCAACGCACAGCATCGAAGTGGCGGATGACTATACTATCGAAGCAATGCAGTTTAGCTTCACAGTAGCTAACGAAGAAATGCGCTCCGATTACCGTCACCCAGAAATCCCGGGCCTGATTCAAAGCTCTGCGGGTTCAGACTTGGCTATCGAAGTGACTTCGCCAAGTGGCACTAAGAGTGTGGTTCTTGCGTCTCATCATGCGCAGCTTTACCCAGCATTGGATGCCAACTTCAACTTTGCACAAGGTTATGTTCACTTGCCAACGGTGCATTTCCGCTCAAACGCTTTCTATGGCGAGAGTGCGAAAGGAACCTGGACTGTGAAAGTCGTTGATACGGCGCAGCCTAATCAAGTTGCGTTTAGTATGAACGGTCAAACCAGCGTAGTCTTCCCGAACGAGGCAGAATCTGTCCTCGAGGGATGGGGTTTACGTGTAACTGGTCGTCAATAAGGAGCATAATAATGAATAAGTTAACAACTCTTGCAATAGCGCTAAGCGCTGCGATTATGGCGCCAGTTCATGCTACAACGCTAAAATCGACTATGGACCAAGATAATAAGCTAAGCACTCAAGATGTGCCTGCGATCAGTGCCGCTAAGTTAGAGCGAAAGGCCAGCGTGGGTCTGTATGAAAAGGTGGACAATGTCCGTATCGTACCTGCTTACTTAGCCGATCCGGCTAAAACTGTGAGCGTGCAGGGCACGAATGCCTATGTGCAAGCCAATGATGGCGCTGTAGCCAGTGACCGTGAGGGGCTGTGGCAAGGCGATGTAATGCGCCACTCCCTGCGTGGTGAATTTGCTACAGTAAGCGGCAACTTAGTGCTTATCCCTGCGGGCGATATTGACGCAGTGCTTAACACCTTCGACTTACAAATGGTTCAACAGTTTGCTAATGGCACCGTTTTGGTTAAGCCAGCGACGGCCAAAGAATTGCAGCAACTTAATGACCAGTTACAAGCTTCTGATTTGGTTAAAGCCAGCAAAGTAGAAGTGTTACACAAGGTCGTTGATGCTTTCTAAGCATATTTAAGCGAAGTAAAAAGCCCCACTAGTTGGGGCTTTTTTGTTGGCGAATATTCAACTCACCATCAATATGCACGTCTCGTTGTGGGAATGAGATAACCACATCATGTTCGGCAAATTTTGCGCAAATTCCAAAACGGATATCGCTTTTTATTTTCCGTACGTTGGACTCGGCCTCCGCATTAACCCAAAAGACTGCATCGAAGATAAGCGCACTGTCGCCAAAATCTTCAAAAATAACGCTATGGGGTGGGTTATTGAGTACGGTGGGCACCTCTTCTAGCACTTCGGTGATAAGCTGAGCCACCAAATTCACATCACTGCCATAGGCCACGCCAACTCGAACATAGGTGCGCGCCATGGTATCGATCAGTGTCCAATTGGTTACGGTATTCTCTAGCAGCTGGCTGTTAGGAACCAGTAGGTGCACGCCATCGTTACGGCGAATACGGGTCGAACGGGTGTTAATCGTTTCCACAACGCCCTTGGCATCACCGACCTCTAAAAAGTCGCCGATACGGATGGGGCGCTCACCGATGAGGATCCAACCACTGATAAAGTTGTTTATAATATTCTGTGCGCCAAAACCGACGCCAATCGCTACGGCCCCTGAGACAAATGCGAATGCGGTGAGCGGAATATTAAGCACCTCAAGGGTGGTAAAGATGATAATAATGATGCACAGCACCAAATAAATACGTTTGAATAAAAGCGCCGCATCTGGCCCCATACGCTTTTGTATAATACGGCGATGGATAAGCCGACCAATGTAGCGCACAACGAGCCACACGCCGGCGATGATAAGTGGGATTTGAATCAAGGTCGCTAGGGTAAACGCGGAGCCACCGTAGCTGAATATAACGGTATCCAAGGATTCAGTAATTTGTTTTAGCATAGGACTATCTAGCACCCTATTACTCCTTAAATAGGTGGTCAGTGAGGCGCTATACTACAAGGCTTTGGAGCCATCGCTGACACGCTCTCTTTGTTGTTGTGTTAATTTTATAACATAGACATTGCGGCCAATCCCATTAAATTCCTCATCGGTGATAACCAGGGTGTCATTGTCGTAAAACGTGACGGCTTCTTTTTGTGTTACCAAACCGAGATTGATCTTATCTATGGTACCGGAGAAAAAATTATCGCCTTGCCAGTTCTCGAACAGCCATAAATGGGTGGAGTCTAGCAATACCAGCTTTTTCCTATCTGGGCTCATGGCTGCGGATGTCACCCAACATAACTTTTCGGCGGTGGTACAGGTTTGAAACGAGGCGATAAATTGCGCTTCATAATTACCCGCATGATTGCCAATACGGTACAAGTTCGTTTTACCATCAAATGGTTGAGTTCTATTTTTGGTAAATAAATACAGTTGGTGTCGATACTCAACAAAGGCTTCTAAATCAAAGTTCTTACGTTCAGGCGTAAGCGGCTGCTCCCACAATTCTTTGTAGGTGAATTTAATGATCTCTGCGTTGGTTTCATCAGATTTAATATCAATGGGGTTTTCTATTTTATAAATTGTCAGCCAGCGGCGCAGATTATCGTTGTTACCAAAGTCGCCTAAAAAGAAATGACCAAATTCGTTTTGGGTCATGTCTTCCCAATCAATGTTCTTGGCATTGACCACTTGCACGCGCCGTTGCACTTTGCCTTTGTCATCGACCTGATAGAGAAATGGGCCATCGCCACTGTCGTTAATGGCCCACAAGCGGCCACGTTTATCAAACTCAATCCCCGACACCTCTTTAAGTTGTGGATCTAGAGTGACAAACTTGTTCTGATATAACTGATAACTCAACCAGACAGCGCCGCCGCCAAGGACGATTGCACTGAGGGAAATAAGGGTAATAAGCGTTTTTTTTATCATAATCTGGATGGTGTGGAAAAACGCTGGGCATTATAGCAGGGCCACAGTAGGGATGCCTGTACCTGAGTATGAATTTTTTCAATAAAAAACGCGGCACTAGGGCCGCGTTATGATGCGCTTATAAAGCGTTTATTTACTCTTTGCTGTCTTCCACGAGACCACGGCGTTTAAGTAATGCATCGGTGGTTGGCTTTTGACCACGGAATTCAATGTAGCTTTGCATTAAATCACGGCTGTTACCACGCGAGAGTACTTCTTTACGATAGTGATCACCGTTTTCACGAGTCAAGCCACCTTCGTTTTGCATATGTGCGAACGAGTCCGCTGCAAACACTTCTGTCCAAAGGTAGGCGTAGTAGCCCGCGCTGTAACCGCCAGCAAAGATGTGGCTAAAGTAGCAGGTTTTATAACGCGGCGGCACTGGGTAGTAATCAATGCCGTGTTTCTCAAGCGCGTTTTGCTCAAACTGGGCAAAGTCTTCAACCTTGGTACCCGGTGCAATAGAATGCCATTCCATATCCAGCAACGCTGCGGCTAGGTATTCAGTGGTATCAAAACCTTGGTTAAAGGTATGCGACTTCAATAACTTATCTAGCAGCTCTTGAGGGATAGGCTCGCCAGTTTTGTAGTGCTTAGCATAGTTAGCGAGTACGCTCGGCTCAATGTTCCAGTCCTCGTTAGCTTGAGACGGGAATTCAACGAAGTCACGGGCAGTGGCCGTACCGGCAAGCGATGGGTATTTTACATCGGAGAACAAACCGTGAATGGCATGACCAAACTCGTGGAACATAGTTGTTACTTCAGAGAAGGTCATCAGTGTTGGCTGACCTTCAGCTGGCTTGGGAATGTTCTGCGCGTTATAAATAACAGGCTTGGTTCCTTTAAGGTGGTTTTGCGATACATAGGCACTCATCCACGCGCCGCCACGCTTACCTTCGCGAGCATAAGGGTCAAGGTAGAATAGGCCAATTGAGCTGCCATCTTCATTGAACACTTCCCATACAAACACGTCTTCGTGGTAGGTTGGCAAGTCATTGCGCTCTTTCATGGTAATGCCGTAAAGCTTGTTCATGGCGAAGAACAGGCCGTCGTTAATAACGGTATTCATTTCGAAATAAGGCTTTACTAAGCTTGCATCAATGTCATATAGCTCGGCGCGCACCTTCGCTCCGTAATAAGCCCAATCCCAAGGCTTAAGCTCAAAGTCTTTACCGTCTTTTTTGATTGCTGCTTGAATGAGTTCAGCTTCAGATTTAGCTTTAGCGACCGCTTTCGGCGCAAGATCATCAAGCATAGTAAACACTGCATCCGGCGTTTTCGCCATGCGATCGTCTAGCTGGTAATGTGCCCATGATTCAAAACCAAGCAAAGCGGCTTTTTCTGCTCGAAGCTGCGCTTCTTTAATAGCAATTGGGCCATTGGTTTGTTGCGCGCGCTGTGATGACGTGCGCCACACTTTTTCACGTAGCTCACGATTTTCGAGGCTTGAAAGAATGGGCTGACGGGTGGTGTTGACCAAGGTGATCATGTAGCCGTCTTTGCCTGCTTTTTCCGCTGCTGCCTTTAAGCTGGCAATTTCATCTTCAGCTAAACCCGCTAATTGCGCTTTGTCGGTGACTAAGATGGTGTCTTGTTTGAATGACTTTAAGATATTTTGCGAAAACTCAGTGCTGAGCTTAGAAAGCTCAGAGTTAATCTCGCGCATACGTTGCTTTTGGCTTTCATCCAGCTTAGCACCCGCACGCACAAAGCGTTTATAGTAATATTCAACCAGGCGTTGGTCTTCTTTATTCAGCGTGTCTTTGTTGTCATAAACAGCAGCAACACGGTCAAAAAGGGCCTTGTTTAGATAAATATTGTCACGGTGCTCGGCCAATACCGGCGCCATTTTGGCATCGATACGCTGATATTCATCATTTGAGATAAGACCAGAGAGATTGTTGAAAGCGGCGCGTACACGGTCCAAAATGGCGCCGGATTGTTCCATTGCAACCAAGGTGTTTTCAAAAGTAGGTGCTTCAGAATTGTTAGCGATAGCTTCAATCTCAACACGTTGCTCTTCAATCCCCGCATCAAATGCCGGCTCATATAAACTGGTATCAATCTTATCAAATTCGGGCGCCATATATTGCAATGGACTAGGGCTTAAAAAGAGATTTTCTTGTACAGCGTCAGTGGTGGTTTTGGCTACTTGTTCGGTTTGAGCTTGGTTTTGTTCGTTGTTAGCAGGTTGCTCGCTACAGCCTGTAACTAGGGTAGTCGCAGCAATCGCTGCGGCAATCATAGATAAACGCATTGCTTACTCCATTATCAGGAAGTTATTGTTGTCAGTTATCGCATGAGCAAGCCACGTCCCCGGGAGAGTGCAGTGACTTGCACTGTGTAATCATGAAAAGAAGGGTGGGGCTCTTTCATTTTGATAGGCTGTAACATTACTGGCAAAGTGTGCTGACAACAAGTAACTTGGCCTTAATTCTGCGCTTTTTCGTCGATTTGTTGGTGTTTTTTTCATCTTCAGCCATGCTTAACACTCAGGTAAAGCGTTAAATTCTTCTCCAACCCTATGCTTTTGTTCGATTGTGAAGTTTTTTGCGGTGGGTATACTTGCGTCGTAGTGAAGATTGAGTGCGAATTTGGTAGCCGAGGAGAGCAGGGTTGGACGTTTTTGTAGCGCGCCAAGCAGTATTTAACAAGCAACAGAAGGTGGTTGCTTATGAGTTGTTGTTTCGCGATGGTGAAGATAACCGCTTCCCGAATGTCGAGGATAAAACCGCGACAGCCAAACTGATCTATGACAATCAGCTCAATCAAGGTTTATCATTTCTCACCGGTGGGCGAAAAGCACTGATCAATTTTGGTGAGCAATCGCTACATGCCCGTTTAGGGGAGTTTCTTCCTACCGATAAAGTGGTGATTGAGATACTCGAGACTGTTGAGCCCAGTGAGGAGCACTATCAGTTATGTCGAGAGTTGTTTCACCGTGGCTTTCGTTTGGCGCTCGATGATTTTCAATACCACCCACAATGGGAAAAGTTTCTAAAGCTAGTGCGGCTTATTAAGTTTGACCTTATGCACAGCAGCTTTGAGGAAATAGACCAAACCCTCGCAGTGTTAAAAAAGTATCCAAATATAAAGTACCTAGCGGAAAAAGTAGAAACGCAAGAGCAATACGAGCAAGCCAAAGCACGCGGTTTTGATTTTTTTCAGGGCTATTATTTTGCTCGCCCGCAAATGGTTAAACAGCGCGATTGTGTTGCTCGTTCGGCATTGATCATGATGATTTACAGCATGACCCTCAAGCCCAATATTAATCTCAATAAACTCAGCGAGGTGTTTTCTCAAGACACCGCCTTAGCCTACAAATTATTGCGCTTTATTAATTCTGGGCTGTTTCCGCTTAAAGAGCGTATGGACTCCATTAAGCAAGCTTTAGTGTATCTAGGCGAGCTGCGGGTGCGGCGTTTTGTGTCACTGATAGTGACCGCCCATATCGCCCACGAAAAACCGCTTGAGCTGACCAAAATGTCGTCAATTCGCGCGCGCTTCTGTGAGCTATTAGCAAAGCGTTATTTCCCCCATCTCAGTAGCAGCGCGTTCCTTGTAGGGCTCTTTTCCCTCATTGATGCTATGCTCGATAGGCCCATGCAAAGCATTGTAGAGCAATTGCCTTTCCCTGATGATATTGCCAATGCGCTAAATGGGGAAAACAACACCTTGTTTTATCTGCTCGAGCTAGTAAAAGCGTACGAATCTGGTAGTTGGTGGGCGATGCAAAGAGCCTGTGTACCGCTCAACATCAGTGATGAGGGGTTGCCCAATTTACACCAATCGGCCATTACCTGGTCGCAAATGTTCGATGATTTGTAAAGCGCGTCGATAGCGCTTAGCACCCGGTTGTTTGGCGTGCATAAGTAGGTGGCTGATCGGCAGATTGCGCTTGTGTGTAAAGCACATAGCACTGGTCATCTTGCACCGCGCCGTCGTCATCAAAGTCATAGCCAATATAGGTAAAATCGATGCCTTGTTCTTCAAATACCAAGGCGTCGCTAAATTCCACCCGCTTGACGACATCGGTGTTATCTAAGAAAAACCATTTCAACCTCACATCCGGGCTGTCGTCGCTGAGGTCAATCACACCGTCTCGGTTTAAGTCAACATCAATAAGATCATTGCGCCCGGTCACCGCAGTGGCTCGGTAACTAGGCATCTGCGCCTTCATCTGCATCAGTGTATTCGCCTGTTCGATACTGGTCTGCGCATTGGTTAGTACGGCTATGCGCGCATCATTTTGTAAATTTAAAAATCGCGGTAACACGGTGATACTCAATACCGCCAGAATAACTATCACGATGATGAGTTCAATCAAGGTAAAACCCTTTTGCAAGCGGTGCTTATTAGAGGGGGAACAACAGATGAAGGAATGCATGAAACTGATACCGCGTATAAATACAACCGTGCTATGGTAATGTTTTTTATCGACAATGTCAGCGCTATTTGTATCGTGGAGGGGGAGTGTCTAAGGCCAGTTTGTTCGCCGAACAAGGGTATTATCGGCAATTAATCACCGATGCGCGCCGCACTGAAATTGATGCGTTGCGTGGGCTAGCTATCCTTGGTTTGTTGTTCTTGAATGCCCCTTTTTTCATTTATTTCGATTATGGTTATATCGCACCGCCCGGTACCCATTTAGTCGACTCGCTGCTCTATGGCATACAGGTTCTACTACTTGATGGGCGCTTTCGGGGACTGTTTGTGGCGCTCTTTGTGGTGGGGTTAATTGTCCAGTGGCAGCGCCGTGCCACGGACTCACGCGACGAACCTATGCACTATTTACGCGTCAGACTCTATTGCTTAGCGGTCATTGGTCTGGTGCATGGGATGCTATTGTGGGCGGGGGATATCTTACTCGGGTATGCCCTTGCCGGGCTGTTGTTAGTGACGATGTTAGATTCACCCGCGAAACAGCAACTGCGTCAAGGCATACTGTTTATTGTTGTTGGAAGTGCAGTGCTATTGACCTTAAGTGGGTTGTATATTGAACCTGCACTCACCTATGACGACGAGCAATACCAAGGGTATCTCAATCAAGATAACTTTCACTTTTTAGCTACGCGCTCAAGCAACGCTATCAATATGCTGCTGATGACCTTGGTATCCCTATTTTCTGTGCTGTGGCTGGAGTTAGGGGCGATGCTGTTGATTGCAGCGACATGGCGCAGTGGTTTTTTATCATCGCCTTGGCCACATCAGGTGAAGCTCTCTGTCGGAGCTGGGTTGCTGCTCTGTTTACTGCTCAGCGGCATTCATCTTAGCTATGGTAATAGCTTTACGGCAACGCTAAGCCTTATTGCGAACTCCATTAGTGGCACAATCACGGCGTTGATTGCCTTGCATTGGCTCAGTCGTAGACGCCTACGTATTGGTGTAGGGATTAGGCTGCTTGCCAATGTTGGGCGCTTATCGCTCAGTTGTTATCTGGCACAAAGCGCATTGATGCTGGTCATTACCCATTACTTTGGATTGTATATCGCACAAAACTTTGCGCTAGCGCATTACGCGCTATTGGCCTTTGCCATTATCATTGTGCAATTGCTCGGTGCGAACGCGTATCTGCGCATCTTTACTCAAGGCCCCGTAGAATGGGCTTGGCGCAAAGCGGTAGAGCGATGGCGCTAATACCATCAACATAAACTATACTCAGCGCTAGCCAAGGAGTCCCTGTGAAAAACCATGTTATCTTATTTGCCATCCTTTATGTGTCATCTTGCTTTAGCGCACATGGCGCAATGCGGGTGCTGTTTGTTAACCCATCTACAGCGGGCGACCCTTTTTGGCATAAAGTAGAGACTTTTGCGGTGCAAGCTGCCGGGGACTTAGACATCAATTTAGACATTGTTTATGGCGACGGTCATCGAGAGTTTCAGCATCGAGCCATCGCCCGGTATTTAGCCACTCATCCTGCGCCGGATTATGCGGTGCTTATCAATTACCCCGGCGGCAGTGGTCAGTCTATGCAGTTACTGGAGCAGCGCGAGGTTTATTTTGTCACGTTGGAAGAGACACTGTCCCAACAAGAGCGGGAGCTTGTGCAAAAGCCTGGTGAGCGCTTCCATTATTGGTTGGCGGAGCTGTCCCATGACAACCAACACGCTGGGCAGCAACTCGCTTCTTTTTTGCACAACAAAGCCGTTGAGCAAGGCATAGAGTCACCGCTGGTGGCGGCGATAGGGGGGCACTACGGAGGAGAAACAAACCTGCGTGTGAATGGATTGCGCGACTTTTTAGCAGACCACCAAGGACAACTAGTGCAAGTCGTGCATGGTCGTTGGCAGCAAGAAATTGCCCGTCAACAAACAGCCAAACTATTACGGCGCTATCCTGAGTTAAGTATCATCTGGTGCGCCTCGGACGCCATGGCGCTGGCGGCTGCACAACAAGCTCAGCAACATGGCAAAGTGGTCAATAAAGATATGTTTATCGGTGGTTTTGATTGGCTGGCCGACTCCTTGAGCGCTATAGCCGATGGTAGGCAAACGGCGTCGGTGGGTGGACACTTTTTGATGGGGGCTTGGGCTTTGGTCAAAGCCTATGATCACCGTTTTTCAGTGTCAAAAAGCAGTACTCAAGAAGTGCGCTTTAAATTGGCAATCGCGCATCAGGGAAACGTCAAGCGCATCCTCCCTTTGGTGGACCCCGATAATTGGCAGCAAATTGATTTTAAAAGCTACACAAGAACCCATAACAGCACACTTGATGAGTACCCCTTCGATGTGCAAAGTATCCTCAATCAACACTTTTAATTCTGATTTTTGTTGGTAACTGCTTTACAATGCGCAGGTGAAAAAGAAGCAACAAGTAGAACTATGAGTCAACCTACGCGCCTTAATAAATACATAAGTGAAACCGGATTTTGCTCGCGCCGTGAGGCGGATGCGCTGATCAGTGCGGGGCGAGTCAGCGTAAATGGTCATGCGCCACAAATGGGCGATAAAGTGACCGATGCCGACACCATTCACATTGATGGTAAAGCGCTTAAAACTAAGCCTAAACGTGTCTATATCGCCTACAACAAGCCAACGGGCATAACTTGCACCACTGAAAAGAAAATAAAAAGTAATATTGTGCGAGCGATTAATTATCCCGAGCGTATTTTCCCTATTGGCCGTTTAGATAGGCCCTCCGAAGGGCTTATCTTCCTCACCAACGAGGGCGATATCGTCAACAAAATATTGCGCTCAGGGAATAACCACGAGAAAGAGTACGAAGTGCGGGTTGATAAGCCCTTAAATCGGCGCTTTGTTGAGCGTATGAGCGCGGGTATTCCCATTCTTGGCACTGTTACCAAGAAGTGTAAGGTTGAGCAAACCGGGCCGGATAGCTTTCGCATCATACTGACTCAAGGCCTGAATAGGCAAATTCGTCGTATGTGCGAGTATCTTGGCTATGAAGTAGTTACGCTCAAGCGCACGCGTATCATGAATGTGACATTAGCCGGGCTAAAAAGTGGCCAATGGCGCCATTTAAGTGATGCAGAAATGGCCACTATTAATGATCTAATAGCGGACTCTGGTAAAACCGAAGAGCATTCTAAAACTGAGCACAGTGTGCCCTCTGAGCAACATTCCAATACATCGAAGACTGCACAACCAAAGCGCAAAGCCGTACCTCGGGCTCGCACAGCGCCTGTACACAAGCCAAAAAGTAAGGCAAACAAGCGGGTGAAAGGAACATTGAGGCTAAAGAAATGATGCGCTTTATTGGCCTTGTGCTGCTTGTTTTTATAACCGGTTGCTCGCAATCAGACAAAGTGACGTTGCATGCTGGCGATTCTATTTTAGCGTTCGGTGATAGTTTAACCGTGTCAGTGGGTGCAAAAAACAGCACCTATCCCCAGCAACTCGCTCAGCTAACAGGGCTGGAAGTGATAGCCAGTGGTGTCTCTGGCGAGCAAACAGCGCAGGGCCTTGAGCGCTTTAAACGTGCACTCGACACGCACCAGGTTCAGGCGGTGGTGTTACTTGAAGGCGGAAACGATTTTTTGCGTAACCAAGATAGCGGGCAAACAAAAGCGAACCTAGGCGCGATGATAACGCATGCGCAAAGTAAAGGGATTGCAGTGATCCTTGTGGCGGTGCCGACCAAGTCTTTGTTTTTGTCTGACGCGCCGCTGTATCAACAATTAAGCGAGCAGTATCAGGTGGTGCTGGTGGCAGATATACTGTCTGAATTACTAGGCGATAACCGCTTTAAATCTGACGCTATTCATCTTAATGACCGAGGCTATCGACGCCTAGCGTTAGCCATAGCCGATGTGATAGAGGTTGAACGCTAACAAAAAAAAGCCAGCTTAAGCTGGCTTTTTAATGACTGCTGGTATTATCCATTGCGACGGTGGCTGTGTATGGCAAAGAACTTACAATAAAGCACCGGGACCACAACTAGCGTGAGTATGGTGGCAAAGCCGAGACCAAACATAATGGTCACCGCCATGGACTTAAAGAACACATCGAATAGCAGCGGGATCATCCCTAAAATTGTGGTGATAGCCGCCATGGAAACCGGCCTAACCCTGGAAACGCCAGAGTCAAACACCGCCTCGTAAGGGTCTTTACCTGCAGCTAACTCGATATTGATTTGATCCAGCAACACGATGCCGTTTTTAATTAACATGCCTGAGAGGCTCAATAGTCCCAGCAGTGACATAAAGCCAAAGGATGCGCCCATGGCCAGCAAGCCAGCGCTGACACCGACGATGGCCAAAGGCACCGTGGCCCAGATCACCAGAGGTTTACGCACTGAGTTAAACAGCAACACGGTGACCGCGAACATCGCTAGATAACCCAGTGGTAGCGAGCCAAAAATGGCTGAGCGTGCTTTGTTGGCAGACTCATACTCGCCACCCCATTGCAGTTCATAGCCTCGGGGGAGGGGGATGGCTTCGATATCGCCACGTACACGGGCGAACAACTTCGCAGGGGTTTCATCGCCAAGTAAATCATGATCCGCCATCACGGTAATGGTGCGCTTGCGGTCGCGACGCATGATGAGGGGGTCTTCCCAGCGTACGGTGAAGTCATCCACCACTTGCGTCACTGGCACAAACACGCCTAATACTGGACTGTAGATTTGCAAGTCGCGCAGTGATTCAACGTTTAAACGCTCGTCTTCTGGAGAGCGGGCAATGATTGGCAACAACTGGGTGCCGTCGCGATAGAGTCCCACTTTCTTACCCGACACACTGGTGAGCAGTAACTCGTCTAAATCCGTTTTACTTATTCCCAAACGGCGGGCTTTTTGCTCATTGAGCTGTGGGCGGATGAGCTTTGTGCGGTGGCGCCAATCATCGCGAATGTGAAAGGCTCCGGCGTCACTGGCGAGAATTTGCTTCGCTTGCTCAGCCAGCTGTCTTAGCACCACAGGGTCGGGGCCAGAAAAGCGTGCTTCGATTTTGGCATCGGTCGATGGCCCGATTTCCATGCGTTTGAGCTTTAGCTTGGCGTCAACAATATGATTGCGCTCGTAGTCACGCACCTTAGCTATCATGGCCAATACAGCTTCTCGGTCCTTCACCCGAACAATCAGCTGACCATAAGCAGGGTATTGTTTTTCTGGCGCATAAGTGAGCATAAAGCGCGGTGCCCCTTGACCTATGGTGGCGGTGACCTCCTCAACCAACTCCTGCTCGAGTAAAAACTGCTCGAGTTTGGCGATACCTTTGCTGGTGGTGCGAATATCAGCGCCCTGGTAATGCCAATAATCTATGTAAAACATGGGCGTGTTAGAGGCGGGGAAGAACGACTGTTTGACCGATTTAAAGCCCACCACCGCGCCGACTAAAAGGATCAGCATTAATACGATAGTGGTTTTGCCGTAATGCATGGCATGGCGCAAGATAAACTTATAGCCACTAAATAAAAACCCTTGGTAGGGATCTTCATCGCCTGCTTGGGCTTGGTTTTTGTTCTTTGGAGTACGGAACATCACATCAGCAAAAAACGGCGTAAGGGTGATGGCGGTGATCCAGCTCAGTAATAGCGATATCATCAACACCCAAAATAAGCTGCCGGCAAATTCACCACTGGCATCCGAGCTCAGGCCAATGGGGGCAAAGGCGGTAATGGCGATAACCGTAGCCCCGAGTAAGGGCCATTTGGTTTGGTTAACGATATTGACTGCTGCCTTTAGTTTGCTTTGCCCACGCTTCATATTAATAAGAATGCCTTCGGTGATCACAATGGCATTATCCACCAACATCCCTAGTGCGATGATCAACGCCCCAAGGGAGACGCGTTGTAGGTTGATATCAAAGAGCACCATAAAGATAAAGGTGCCGAGCACGGTGAGCAGCAAAATACCACCAATTAAAATACCGCTTTTGACCCCCATAAACAGCAGCAACACCACGATAACAATGGCCACCGCTTCGACCAGGCTGATAATAAAACTGGACACCGACTTGTCGACTTCCTGGGGTTGGTTGTAAATGGCGGCGACTTCCATGCCATGGGGGCGCTGATACTCCAGCTCCGCTAAATGGGCATCGATACGTTGACCAACGTCTACGACATTGACGTTACTGGCAAAAGAAAGACCTATTAATAATGCCTGTTGTTGGTTGTAGCGCACCATATGCGAGGGCACCTCAGCATACTCGCGATAAACCTTGGCGACATCGCCGAGGTAGATGAGCTCGCTGGCACCGGGCTTAGAAATAAGCACATGTTCAAGTTCAACAACATTGTCAAACTCGCCAGTGGGATGCAGGCGAATAGACTCGCCATCGACCATGACGCGACCGGCATTAGAAACGGTGTTTTGCGCTTGCAACAGGGAAAATATGCGCTCAGGACTGAGTCCCAGTTGCGCGAGCTTATGGGTCGACACCTCGACAATCACTTGGCTTTGCTGCTCGCCGGCTACAGTGACTTTGCCAACGCCATCGACCAGCACCAATTCACGCTTGAGAAAATCAACATAGTCTTTAAGCTCATCATAGGAGTAGCCATCACCGGTCACTGCAAGGGTAACACCATACACATCGCCGAAGTCATCAATGACTTGACTGGGGTACACCCCTGGCGGCATAGATGCCGAAACATCATTAATTTTGCGGCGCAGTTCATCCCAAATTTGCCTTAGGTCCTCTTTGCGATAGGTGCTTTTCATCTCCACCGTAATCTGGCTTTTGCCGTTAGAGGAAATGGAGGTGACATAGTCGACGTAGGGCAATTCTTGAATCGCATTTTCGATTGGGTATGTTACTTCTTCTTCTACCTGCTGCGGTGAGGCCCCAGGGTAGAGGGTAATCACCATGGCTTTTTTCAGAGTAAACTCTGGGTCTTCTAACTGTCCGAGAGAAAAGTAAGAGACCGTTCCCCCAATGAGCAGGAACAGCGCAAACATCCAACTAATAACTTTGCGTTCAATGGCAAATGCAGCAAGATTCATTTATAGGCCTCGCTCTTTTTGCCACGGGCGCACCTGCATCCCTTCTTTGAGATAGTGTACGCCTGCGGCCACCACTTGCTCGCCGCTATTTAGGCCAGAGCGTATCTCTAGTCCGTCTCGGTGCATTTGCCCCACCTCGACCTGGCGTTTATGCACGGCGTTATCCTTATAAATCCATACATAGCTGTTATTCGCTAGGCCTTGCTGCGAGTCAGAAAAGACCGCTTCCACCGGAATTTTATGCCAAGACTCGGCATTTCCGGTGATTTTACTGATATCAATATACACATGGCCGCTCATCCCCGCTAACAAGTTAAAATCTTCGGGCACGGGTAATGAAAATACCACCTTGTAGGTGAGCGTAGCAGGGTCGGCTTGGGTGTCGTATTCTTTGATGGTGAGCGTATAGGCCTTATCTGGGTAGCCGTCAAAGATCACCGTGGGTTGATACAAGGTATCCTTGTTGACGCGGGCCACCAACTTCTCGGGTACTTGGATAACTACGTCCATTAAATCTCGGGTTTCTAAGCGCAAAATATTTTGCTTTGCCTGAATGTTTTCAAAATTCTTAACGAATACTTTGGCAACGGTACCGGCGAAAGGCGCCCTTAACTCTGAGTTGTCTAAGTTAGTTTTAGCAATATTGAATGCCGATTCGGCAACTCGGGCGTTGGCGACTGCTTCATCGAGTTCTGCTTGGCTGGCAATGTTACGCTCATAAAGTGTTTTTACGCGCTTTAGCTGCGACTGAGCCAGGTCATAACGGGCCTTGCGCTCTTCATACTGTAGCTGGAAATCTTCAGGGTCGAGCTTAGCGAGTAACTCGCCTTTTTCCACTTCCTGACCCGCTAACACGGGAAATTCTATGAGCTCTCCATTGACACGAAAGGCTAAGTAGGAGCCTTGGTGGGCGACTACTTCGGCAGGAAAGCTACGCATAACCTTTTCATCAGCGTGACCCACGGTAAAGAGTTTAACCGGCCTGATGGGTGGCTTTTTATCGGTTTTGGGTTGCTCTTGTGAGCACCCCGTTAGTGAAATCATCGCGAGCAAGACTAATACGAATAGACTGCGAGACATGAATGAGACTCCCTGTGAATAGTGTGTATGTATGCCAGTATAAGAGCACGCTGGTGCGTTAGCTTACTTTGCCGTAGACTAAAATAAAAATTATAAATTACTTATAACTTCATAAGGTAATGTTATGAAGCTGGAATGGCTAAAAGTACTTGATGTGTTATCTCAGTGTCGCTCGCTCAGTGAGGCAGCAAAGCGTTTACATAAAACTCAGCCGGCGCTGACGATGATGGTCAAGAAAATAGAGCAGAGCGTCGGTTTTGCTGTGGTCAATCGCGAAGGTTATCGGTTTTCACTCACTGAACAAGGCCAGGCGTTTTGTCGGCGTGCTCAATATGTGCTGCGCGATATGGACGAATTGAGTGAGTTCTCCAGCGAGCTCGCCAACGGTAATGAGCCAAAGTTTCGCATCAGCTACGAGCAAGTGTGTGTTGGCGAAGAGCTCAGTATTTTGCTGCGCGATTGCTATCATGCCTTTGCTCACACCGAGTTTGAGATTGACAGTGGTCGGCGATTCACCGCGCTAGAGCAAGTTAATAGCGGTAAAAGTGATTTAGGGATTGGCCCCTGGTTTGATATTTTTCACGCTACCGGCGACTTAGAAAGTTTGCCGCTTGGAGACATTGAAGTGGGTGTTGTGGCTTCACCGGAGCTTATTCAACAAACTCAGATAAGTTACAGAGAGCTTCAAAGTTACCCCTGTGTGGCGATGTTTGAAAGTGATCTGCATTTCGAAAGTGGGCGGATGCCGTTTTTAAATCAAGCGGCGATGATGAAACTCGACGATATATTCGCGCTGCGCTCCATGTTGCTTGCGGGGGCGGGCTGGGCCTTAATGTGTCTCGATTTGTGTCAACAAGAAATAGCGACCGGGCAACTGCAAGTGATTCACCTTAGCGATAGAGAGCACGCGTTTCGCGCGCAGATTCGTGCGTTTCGCCGACATTCCCGTCATCACGGTCCGGTAGCTCGACATGTGTGGACAAAATTGCAGGAAATAGCCCATGGATAAAGCCGCGATGATTTATCAAGTGGTCGCTGCCATTCCTAAAGGCAAGGTATGCAGTTATGGCGAAGTAGCCAAACGAGCTGGCCTACCTGGCTATGCCCGTTATGTGGGCTATACCCTGAAAAACTTACCCTCTGACTCTCGCTTGCCTTGGCATCGGGTGGTAAACAGCCAAGGCAAAATATCGTTTGCGCAAGGCAGTGATGGGTTCACACGACAACAACAAGCACTGCTTGGCGAAGGCGTGCTTGTAATCGACGGGAAGGTCAATATGCGCCGTTTCGCTTGGCATATCTAACAACGAGAGTGTGTTATTGGCAACTAAATAATGTATAGGTAAATGGCCAAAAAGTGGCAGGTACAGGCAATCAGCACGAATAAATGCCAGATGGCATGGCTGAGGTGGCGATGTTTGGCGCTGTAAAATAAGGTACCCACACTGAATAATACCCCACCCAATACCAACAACCACATCGCGCCACCGGGCAGTGCAAGATAAAGTGGATAGATAAACGCAAGTGCTATCCACCCCATCACCAAGTAGGTGGCCAAAGAAATTCTCGGTCGCGGGATTTTTGCGGTTAATTTGAATATCACGCCAAATAAAGCCAACCCCCAAATAGCAAACATGCCTATCCAGGCCCAGTATCCGCCTAGCGCAAGTAATAAAAAGGGCGTGTACGTACCTGCAATTAATAGGTAGATGGCACTGTGGTCAAGCTTTTTCAGGACGCGTTTGGCCTTGTCACTTACACTGGCGTGGTAAAGAGTTGAACTGACGAACATTAAAATGAGGCTGGCACCGTATACGCTGGTCGCTACCACAGCAGTTATGGATTCGCTGACGAGCACCATAGCAACCAAGGCCACAATAGCGAGTAAGGCACCAAGACCATGGCTTAACCAGTTTAACTTTTCTTCAAACGGGGAATAACCACTCACTTGCATCTGTTTTAACTCATTATTACTTGCTTCGACGAACCAACTATAACTGTTCAGCGTACACATGTACACCCAAATAAAAGTGTTAATTCTGAACAAAACTCGGTTGGTTTAAATCGCTAATTGCAGTGTGAAAAAAGCTAAGAAATAGTTTTTATTTTATATGGCTAATTTAGTACTTCGCCTGCTGTAAAATAAAAGTCCAGTTATTACAAGGGGTTAAAAAATTTGTTGGTTCTGGCACAACCTTTGTAATAGATGATGCGACTAATTAAACAATACCTTAACAACAGGAACATCATCATGAAAACGTTAACCAAGGCAACAATTCTGACTTCCGCTTTATTTGTAAGTTCAATGGCAAATGCGAACTCTCTCACTCAAGAAATTGAACAGGCTGTTCGCTCTGCTGCAAACGAAGCGTATTCATCGCTCATCCAGTCACAGAAACAGGCACTACGTGATGCAACTCACACGTTATTTTCCGAGCAGCGCCAGGCATCAGATAAAGCGTCTGATAAAACGAATGCGAAGGAGCAGGGTGATGACGCTTAATTTTGCCTTACTGGGGCTTATGCTGCTACCCGTAGCAAGTTTGTTTGGTACCTACCTAGGCATTAGTGTCTGCCGTAATTTCGGTCGGTGGGGAGAGTAGTTGTCCTCACCCTAACTATTTCACTGGCTATCTGATCGGCATTAACAGACATGACGTAGTATACGCACTACCCACCGTCCTAGGATTATTATGAAGTATGCCGTGTTCCCTCTGCCGCTGGTGTTGTTGCCGCAGGGCGTGACCAAGCTCAAAATTTTCGAGCAGCGATACATTCACATGGTAAAAGAGTGTCTGCGCGAACAACGCGGCTTTGTTATCACCCCATTAGCCAAGGAAAATGACGACCAGACAAGCGAATTTGGTTGCCTAGTTAAAATTATCGATTTTGACCAAGACCCGACAGGCCAGTTGTTGATCACTGTGCAAGGTGAAAGCCTGATGCGCATAGACAACATAACCTACCTCGATAACGGCTTACGCTATTGTACCCACCCCACTGAAATAGAGACTGCGACCGTGCCTGAGGTTGAACATACCGATTTGGCGCAGGCGTTAAAATGGGTGTTAGACAATAATCCAGAGCTCAAATGCCTATATGATTGCCCTAACTACGACGATGCCAAGTGGGTTGCTTATCGCTGGTTAGAGATATTACCTGTTGATTATAATCAAAAAAAGTTAATAATCTGTGATCACGACTTTGAACAACTGCTCGACTTCCTCCATACTGTAATTAATTTCAACGAGCGATGATCTATCGCGCCACTCCTTGCGTAAATCTCACAAATAAAAGCATTACTGAGGCAGCCAATGGGATTGCAAAGCGTGTTAGACAAGCCGTGTAACAAGTCTCCGCAGCAAAGTATTGCACCAAGCGGTGGCAATCAAAGCAAAGGAAGAAACATGGGCAGTGAAACTGAGCATTTGTCAGATGCGTTAGTGCGCGTCGCAGAGCATCGGGACAGAAGCGCATTCGCAACGCTGTTTTCTTATTTCGCACCAAAGATAAAACGCTTTGGCATTAAGCAATACAACAACGAAGCGTCGGCGATGGAGCTGGTGCAAGACACCATGACTTCAGTTTGGCGTAAAGCTCACCTTTACCATCCGAGTAAAGGTGCAGCGACGACTTGGGTTTATACCGTAATGCGTAATGCATCTTTCGATGCGCTGCGCAAAATGCGCAGCAATAAAGAAGATACCTTAAGCGAAGATATCTGGCCGTTGGTGCAGCATCATGAAGAAGAGCAAGAAGTGTTTGGCGATCATTTACAGAGTCAACTCTTGCAGCAGCATATAGACAAGCTTCCCATCGCCCAGCAGGAGGTGGTTAAGGGAGTGTACTTTCAAGAAATGTCGCAAGAGCAACTTGCGAAGCAGTTAGGCGTACCAGTTGGAACCGTAAAGTCGCGGTTAAGATTGGCGCTCTCAAAGCTAAGAAATCATCTGGGAGCAGAGCATGATTAAATTTCACCCGAACACACAGTTGTTAGAACAACATGTGCTTGGCGCATTGCCAGCTTCGCTGAGCGTGGCAATTTCAGCTCACCTTGAGCTTTGCGATGACTGTTGCGACACCGTCGCAGCATTAGAGCAGCGCATTGGTGAACAAACGTTTACAGATGACGCCGGTGAGGAGCTCACTGGGTCACAAGAGCTGCTTGATGCGCAGATGAGCGCCATGCTCAGTGATATTACTGCAGATACAGACGTCGATGATTTTGCCATTCAAAGTGCAAAGCAAATATCCGTTGGTGATAGAAACATCACGTTACCACGTGCATTGAGTCATGTGGGCATGTCGAGATTTGTTCAGGCCGGCAAGCTCGCGCGTTCGCGCCTGGAGCTTGATGAGGGCAGTATCCGCACTAGCCTATTGTACATTGCTCCAGGGGGGACTATTCCCGAGCATACGCACACAGGTTTTGAGTTGACGCTATTGCTTGATGGCACCTTTACCGACGAAGAAGGAGAGTATCAACCAGGCGATTTTATATGGCTTGATCATAAGCACGACCATACTCCTTACACCGAACAGGGGTGTTTGTGCTTGGCAGTAGTCAATAGTGCACTACACTTCAATAAAGGCTTAAGTAAATTGCTGAACCCCATTGGCGAGCTTATATATTAATGGATAAATCGTTGAAAATAGGTATTAGCGCGTGTCTTACCGGCGAAAAAGTTCGCTTTGACTCTGGGCACAAGCGCTCTAACTTTTGCATGGATGAGCTGGCAAAGCACGTGCAGTATGTGCCTTTTTGTCCAGAAGTGGCAATTGGTTTACCCATTCCTAGGCCGACCATTCGCCAAGTGCGTAAAGACGACGTGATAACTGTGTGTCGCCCTGATGGCAGTGGCGAAGTTGGCAACGACCTTAAAAACTACGGGCAGCAGGTGGCACAGAATCAGGGCCAACACCTCGATGGGTTTATATTCTGTGCCAAAAGTCCTAGCTGTGGCATGGAACGAGTCAAAGTCTTTAATGAAGCTGGGACGGGCAATACATCAGAGGGTGTAGGCTTTTTCAGCGCCGAAATAATGAAGGCTAATCCGCTACTCCCTTGTGAGGAAAATGGCCGACTTAATGACATGCACCTGCGCGAAAACTTTGTTATGCGTGTTTATGTTTATCATAGCTGGCGCAAGCTGCGTGAGTCAGGATTAAGCGCTCATCGGCTGACTACTTTTCACTCTTTGCATAAATACCTATTGATGAGTCACAACTATCAAGCGTACCGTGATTTAGGCCGGTTGCTCGGCAGTATCGAAGGGGATGACATCGAAGCTATTGCCGATGAGTATATCCTTGGCTTAATGAATGCGTTGAAAAAGCCTGCGTCGCGCAAAGCACATACTAATACCTTGATGCACTTGCAGGGGTATTTCAAACAGCACCTCGGTAAAGAGGAAAAGCAAGAATTACGTGCGGCAATCGAAGACTACCGCCAGGGGCTTGTGCCTTTATATGTGCCGCTGACATTATTGCGTCACCACCTTACGGTGCACCCAAATCCCTATTTAGCGCAACAAGTCTACTTTAATCCCCACCCAAACGATTTAAAGCTGAGGTATGGTATTTAAATGAGTTCATTGTTCTGGTTTCGGCGCGACTTGCGCCTTTATGCAAACGAAGCTTTAATTGAAGCATTAAACAACGGCGCAAAAGACGCCGTTTTCTTTGTCTGCGAGAAACAGTGGCAACGGCACGACATGGCGCCCATTCAACGGGATCTCATGCTGCGACGTGTCGATTATTTGGGTCAGCGCCTGAGTGAGCACGGTATTCGCTTGCACGTATTGGATGTTGATGAATTTAGTGACATACCCGCATCGTTACAAGGGTTATGTAACAGCTTGAGCGTCAAGCATGTTTATGCCAACCGCGAATATGAAGTGAATGAACGCCAGCGTGACAGCCAATGTGCGCAATTAGCTCTTGAGTTTCATTGGTTTGATGGCGATGTAATTGCCCCGCCAGGCTCGGTGTGTACAAAAAGCGGTGACATGTTTCGCGTGTTTACCCCATTTAAGCGTCAATGGCTAAAGCAGTATGAGCAAAGCCACTTTTCATTGCCGTCATGGCCGTCGTTACATAACGCGATAAAGTGGCAGACGCCTCGTTGTTTGCAAAGTGACGGTGAATCGCAAAAATGGCCGGTTGATGATGATTCACTTAGCGCGATTGTTGAGCGCTTTATTGACGATAAGCTCACCACTTATGAACAGCAGCGAGACTTTCCAGCGATTAAAGGCACCTCCGGGTTGAGCCCATACTTGGCACTTGGAATAATCAGCGTTAAACAACTGCTCGTTAACGTACAGCAGCGCCACCCTGATATTTTGCAAAGCGCAAAAAGTAACCTCTTTAGTTGGGTCAACGAACTGATTTGGCGAGAATTTTATCGCCATCTTATTGTTGCTTATCCGCGTTTATGCAAACACGCTAACTTTAACGCCAAGTACGACGCCGTGAAATGGCGTGAAAGCGATAAAGATTTTAACGCTTGGTGCGAAGGAAGAACGGGTTACCCTCTGGTGGATGCAGCAATGCGACAATTAGTGCAAACAGGGTGGATGCACAATCGCCTACGTATGGTGGTGGCAAGCTTTCTGACCAAGCATTTACTCATCGATTGGCGCGCTGGTGAGCAGTTTTTTATGCGTCACCTGATTGATGGTGACTTGGCGTCAAACAATGGTGGATGGCAATGGGCGGCAAGCACCGGCTGTGACGCGCAGCCTTACTTTCGTATTTTTAACCCGATAACGCAAAGTGAACGTTTTGATCCAGATGGCGAATTCATCCGTAAGTACCTACCAGAGTTAGAAAAAGTGCCTGCTAAGCAGATCCACTTTCCGCACCAATATCTAGCAGCAACTCAAAGCAACAGGTATTGGCCAGCGATAGTTGATCATAAAGCGGCACGCGAACGTGCCTTAGCACGATTTAAGGTGGACGATGAATAACGCGCTTGAGCAATTTGTGTCAGTTTATCAGCGTTTGGATAAGCATAACCTAGACTTGCTGCATGAAGTTTATGGCGAAGCCATTCATTTCCAAGACCCCCTTCATGAAGTTAAAGGGTTGCAACAACTAAGGCGATATTTCGCCAACATGTATGCCAATGTTAATCACTGCACATTTGATATTAGCCAACAATTTGCTTTTGATAATCATGCATTCTTGTATTGGACCATGCGCTTTTCACACCCCAAGTTAAATGGTGGCAATGAGGTCTCGGTTGCAGGGCACAGCTTTTTGCAATTTGATCAAGGCAAAGTCATCCACCATCGCGATTACTTTGATGTAGGCGCTATGTTATACCGACATATCCCTTTGCTTGGCAAAGTAATCAAGCTCGTTGACAACAAAGCAGGGAGTTAGGCTATGAAAGTATTAATCACAGGGGCAACATCGGGTATCGGTGAAGCTCTGGCTAAGCGCTATGCGCAGCAACACGATGTTATAGCGTGTGGGCGAGACGAACAAAAGCTTAAAGAGTTAGAAGACAGCCAAGGCCAAGGGCATATAAAAGGGTTATCGTTTGATGTCACCGAATTAGAGGCTATAAAATCAGCCACCACCGACATAGACGAGCTTGACTTGGTGGTGCTCAACGCCGGTAACTGCGAATACGTTGATGATGCGCGTCATTTTGACAGTGCATTGTTCGAGCGCGTTATTACCATCAACCTTCTGAGCCTTGGTTATTGCCTTGAGGCGCTGTTGCCGAAACTTAAATCCGGTGCCCACCTCGCCATTGTCTCCTCCAGTGTCACATATTTACCACTGACGCGGAGCGAGGCATATGGCGCATCGAAATCAGGCGCGACTTATTTGGCAAAATCCCTGGCTGTGGATCTCAAAGACATTGACGTGAGCGTTATCCACCCAGGTTTTGTGAAAACGCCATTGACCGATAACAATGATTTCCCTATGCCCATGGCCGTCAGTGCAGAGCAAGCCGCTGAATACATGTATAAGGGGCTGCAAAAACGGCGCAAAGAGATTCATTTTCCAAAAAGATTCACATTTATTTTAAAACTGCTGCGCGTGCTACCTTGGCCGCTGTGGCGCAAAATTGCAAAAGGAATGGTGCGGTGAAGAAAATCGCAGTAATAGGTAGTGGTATCGCGGGCCTCAGTAGTGCCTATTTGTTGAGCAAAAAGTATCATGTTGATGTTTTCGAAAAGAACGATTACATCGGTGGGCACACCGCCACAGTGGATGTTGAGGTCGGCGGACAGCAACACAGCGTCGATACTGGTTTTATTGTTTTTAATGATCGCACCTACCCGCGTTTTGAAAAGTTGCTCGCTGAAATTGGCATAGGTCGCAAGCCTACACAAATGAGCTTTAGCGTGCACAACGTGGACACAGGCTTTGAATACAATGGCCATACATTGACCACTTTGTTTGCTCAGCGTCGCAATCTATTGCGACCGAAGTTTTGGCATTTGTTGTGGCAAATAGTCCGTTTCAACCGGTTGTGTAAGGACCTTTATCACAGCGGCGAATATGAACAAGGCGACACCTTAGGTCGCTTCCTTGATAGGCATGGGTTTAACGATTTCTTCTGCAATCATTATATTTTGCCTATGGGGGCGGCGATTTGGTCAACGTCGATCAAAAAGATGCAAGACTTTGGCATCGAGTTCTTCATCCGCTTCTTTTACAACCATGGCCTGTTAGATATTACTAATCGCCCGCAGTGGTATGTGATCCCAGGCGGTTCTCGTGAATACATCGGTCCGCTAACGAAACCCTTTAAAGACAATATCTATCTAAATGCGAACATAGAAAAGGTGTTTAGGCACCCAGATGGCGTGACGATTCATATGCAAGGCGGCGAGATTTACCATTATGACGCGGTGGTGTTTGCGTGCCACTCCGATCAGGCCCTTGCGTTGTTAGGCGATGCCACCGAAAGCGAGCAGCAAGTGCTGGGCGCGATGCCTTATACTGCCAACTCTGTTGTTCTACATACTGATACTAGCTTGTTACCTGAGCGTCGTGCAGCGTGGGCGAGCTGGAATTATCGCCTTGATAACAACACTGAGCAAGCCGCAGTTGTCACTTATCAAATGAATATCCTCCAAGGTTTGCACAGCAACCCACCGTTGTGTGTGACTCTTAATTGTGATGAGGCTATTGATGATAGTAAGGTGTTGCGCCGTTTCACGTATCATCACCCTGTATTCAATAGCGACAGCATCGCCGCGCAACAACGCCGAGATGAGGTTAATCTCGCAGCCACTTACTATTGCGGCGCATACTGGTACAACGGTTTTCACGAAGATGGCGTGCGCAGTGCTGTAGATGTAGCCAAAGCGCTAGGGGTCGACTTTGAGCACTGAAGCCGTGCAGGAACCGCTACTGACCCAAGGGTGCGCGATCATGCTTGGCGATGTGCGTCATCGGCGTTTTGAGCCCGTTTATCATGGTTTTAATTACCCACTGTATATGATGTGGGTTGATACTCAGCACCCAGAGCAGCTTGATGGCATACACCCTTTGGTTGGGACGCATGGCTGGAAGGTGCTGCGGTTTAACCAAGGCGATTACTTGCGTGATGAACACGGCTCGCTGTTTGAACGCGCTGTGCTTAAAGCACAGCAACTGGGCGTAGAGCAAGAGATAGCCCAAGTTTACATGTTGGTGCAGCTGCGCTGTTGCGGTATTTACTTTTCTCCGGCCAATTTTTACTTTTATCGTTATCGTGGTGACAGCGATTTCAGTGTCATGGTTGCCGAAGTGAGTAATACTCCTTGGAATGAGCGTCATTATTATTTAGTTGATTTACAAACTAAAGTGAACTTTAAAAAGCAGTTTCACGTATCGCCTTTTATGAATTTGGATATGCATTACCATTGGCGAGTGAAAGCCAAAAACCGGGCGATGCTTATCCATATTGAGAACAAACGCCAGCGGCAGAAATTATTTGATGCCACCATGCGATTGCAACATCAAGGGTTAGAGCGTCGTGCGTTCACTAAGGTGTTGCGGCGTTTTCCTATAATGACACTGAGTGTCATGCGCGGGATATACTGGCAAGCATTAAGGTTATTGTTAAAGCGTGTGCCGTTTTACGCTCACCCAGGAAAGAAAGATGGATAGAGTTACCCAAGTAGAAGCAAAAAAATCAATCAGTTGGAAGTCTCAGATCGCTAAACGCTTTGTCTTGGCAGCAATGAGAACCTTAGAACACGGCTATGTAGAAATGCATTTTCGTGATCAGAGCTATCAGTTTGGTAATAACACCTCTTCGCTTAGAGCTCGTGTGGATATAAGCGATGCGCGTATGTTCGATGCGTTTGCCTTTGGCGGCAGTATTGGTGCGGCGGAGTCCTTTATCGATGGCCATTGGCAATGCGATAACTTGACTGCCTTGGTGGAGATTTTTGTTCTCAATCAAGACCAGCTCGATGAATTTGAAGGCCGCTTCGCCTTTTTCAGCGCAATCGCATACCGACTCAAGCATTTGCGTAATCGTAACAGCACGCAAGGCTCCAAAAGAAACATTGTTGCTCATTATGACTTGGGCAATGAATTATACGAGTCGTTCTTAAGTGATGAAATGCTTTACTCCTGTGCCGTTTATCCTCAAGCAGATGCAACCCTTGAGCAAGCGCAGGCACATAAATTAAAACTGATATGCGAGCGTGTACAGTTGGCCGATGGCGACCAGGTTGTCGAGATTGGCACAGGGTGGGGCGCCTTTGCTATCTATGCCGCTACCCACTATGATGTCCATGTAACGACTACAACCATCTCAGATCAACAACATGCCTATGTGCAGCAAAAAATCGCGCAGCACGGCTTAGAAGATAAAATTACCCTATTAAAGAAAGACTACCGACTGCTTGAAGGACACTACGACAAGCTTGTCTCTATAGAAATGATTGAGGCGGTAGGTCATGAGTACCTCGGTGAGTTCTTCAGCAAATGCAACAGCCTTCTAAAGCCCAGTGGTGCCATGCTTATTCAGGCTATCACCATTAATGACCAGCGCTACAGTAAATACGTAAAAGAAACTGACTTTATTCAACAGTACATCTTCCCTGGCGGGTGTTTGGTGTGTGTTGATGAAATGAGTAAGCATTTGCGTAAAAACACAGACCTGGTCATGCATGAATTACATGATATTGGCCTTCATTATGCTCGGACGTTAGCTGATTGGCGCGCTCGCTTTGAAAAGGCGTGGCCGCAATTGCAAGGAGCTAAATTCAACAGCGCCTTCTATCGCCTTTGGTTGTATTATCTGGCTTATTGCGAAGGGGCATTTCGCCAGCGGGCAATTAGCACTGTGCATTTAAGTGCGCGTAAGCAAGGCTTCAACGGTGGTGATGATCATGTGGCGCTTAGCTACTAATTTTGTTTTGTTTCAAAGCTGCTGGTGGGCAGCTTTTTTTTGGCAAAACGATGCGTTGCCAATGATGGCGGCGCTGATTGTGATGATGCTTGCGCTCTCTGATAAGCGCAAGCAAGACATACTGTTACTTGCCAGTCTCCCCATTGCTTTATTACTCGAAACGAGTGCTGCGCAATTTGCACTACTGCAATTCGAAGGTGCTTGGATACCCTGGTGGCTCGTCTTATTATGGGTTTCCCTTCTGCTAACTATCAATCATTCATTGCGGTTCATTACGCGATTGCCGTTGTGGCAATGCTTTGTCTTGTGCTGGGTGTGTGCACCATTTAGCTACCTAGGTGCTGCTCGCTTTGACGTGCTGTCAACGCCCTTGCCTTGGTGGCAATTCTACCTTGTATATGGGCTGCTCTGGGCCAGTGCTTTTACCGTGATTATTGTGATCAATCGCCTTGCAGGGCGCGTAGAAGATAATACCTAGTTATTACGGATGATTTTTCATGAAATACCTTCCTATCATTATGGCATTGACCCTGGGTGGTATGGCGCCATCACCGGCGTGGTCACAGGTCTCCTTCAAGGCGGTTGGTGAAGGGGTTATGAGCTATATGTTCTGGGACCTATACCGCGCTAAGTTAGCAACGACCGATGGCGACTACCAAGCCGGAGAGCATCCAGTGCGCTTGACCCTCACTTATCTCAGAGATATAGAAGCTAGCGACATCGTCAAAGCTACATTTGACCAGTGGCGACACCTTGATAAGGCGCAGTACGTCAGTGAATATGGCGATACGTTACAAGGCTTATGGCCGGATATCACAGAAGGGGATTCATTGGCTTTTGAGACCAATGAGCAGGGCGTTGGTACTTTTTATTATAACGGTGAAAAGTTACAAACCATCGAGCAACAGGCTTTTAGCGAAGCGTTTTTGGCAATATGGTTGTCGCCGAACACCAGCGAGCCAAAACTACGTCAGAAGTTAATAGGAGCAAGTGAATGAAGTCATTACGCGTTTATTTAGGTGTGTTTGTATTGGCGATATTGACTGCCTGTTCGGCCTCCATCGAGGATTATGAAGGAACTGAACCAAAATTTGATTTTAAACAGTTTTTTTCCGGTGAGTTAGTTGCCTATGGCATAGTGCAAGATTACTCAGGCGAGGTCACACGGCGTTTTCGCGTTGATATGCAGGCCTCATGGCAGGGAAACAAGGGCGTTATTGATGAGCAGTTCTATTATCAAGACGGCGAGCAGGACACCCGTGTATGGCGCATAGAGCTGGGTGAAAATGGCACTCTTACTGGGACCGCCAATGATGTAGTTGGCACCGCGCAAGGGGTGACCAGAGGCAGTGCCTTCAACTGGAAGTACACCCTCGAAATTCCTTATGACGGCGATACCATGACGGTAGACCTAGACGATTGGATGTACCTTGTCACAGAATCTAGGTTGATCAACCGCACCGCAATTGATAAGTTGGGATTGGAGGTTGGCGAAATCACGCTGGTGATAGAAAAACGCTAAAACTCTGTGCCTAAGGGCTCTCCAGAGGAGAACTTTTTCAGAAAATGTGTGATTTGCGGTTGCCAAGTCAGTAAAAATGCATAATGATAGATTTGCTAAGGCAAAAAAATAACGAATAGGAATCAAACAATGAACAAAGCTCAATTAGTCGAAAAGATCGCCAATGATGCAGAAATTTCAAAAGCAGCGGCGAGCCGTGCACTGGACGCGTTCACAGGTGCGGTGACTAACTCTTTGAAAGATGGTAACTCTGTCGCGCTAGTAGGCTTCGGTACTTTCTCAGTTAAAGAGCGTGCAGCTCGTACCGGCCGCAACCCTCAAACAGGCGCAGAAATCCAAATCGCTGCTGCGAATATCCCAAGCTTCAAAGCGGGTAAAGGTCTGAAAGACTCAGTAAACTCATAATCAGTTTACTAACAATTGTGAAAAAAGGGCGGTTTCGCCCTTTTTTACGTTTAAAGCTCTGCAATTCATAATTAGTCAATGAGATGCTAGCCGTCTTGTTGCTACCCTTTCAAGGCTTTATCGCCACGTCCCAAACCGATAGCCCCCGAACGCACCATTTCTATGACCTCTGTTTCATGGCGCAAGGTATCCAAAAATGATTCTAGCTTCTCAGTACTTGCGGCGAGTTGTAATGAATAGCTGATCCGCCCCATATCCAAAATGGCGCCGCCAAATACATCAACAACTCGGGTTACTGCTGCGCGTGTGCTTTCATCTTGGGCTACAACCTTAACTAATAGCAATTCACGTTCAATATGACTTTGTTCGGTTAAATCAATGACCTTGAGCACACCCACTAATTTATTAACTTGTTTGAGGATTTGCTCAAGGATACGATCGCCGCCCTGCGTGGTAATAGTAATGCGCGATAACGATGCATCATCGGTGGTGCCTACCGCGAGACTATCGATGTTATAAGCTCGCTGGGAAAACAAGCCGACGATGCGCGAAAGTGAGCCAGGCTCGTTTTCTAATAAGATTGATAATATTCTACGCATTATGCTTTCACTCCTTTTTTCAGCCACATATCATCAATTGCGCCTAGTTTGATTTGCATCGGGTAAACATGCTCTAGCTCATCAACACGCACATCTAAAAAGACCAACCTATCGCTGATACTGAGCATCTCATCAATGGCGCCATCAAGCTCATTGGGATGATCAACGCGTATACCAACATGGCCATAGCTTTGCGCCAGTTTGACAAAATCAGGTAGGGACTCCATGTAAGACGACGAGTGACGACCGCTGTACATCATGTCTTGCCATTGACGCACCATGCCTAAGGAACGATTGTTCAGTGATACAACTTTGACCGCCAAGTTATACTGCAAACAAGTTGATAGCTCCTGTATGTTCATCTGAATGGAGCCGTCTCCAGTGATACATATTGACTCGCTATCACGATAAGCAAGCTTAACGCCCATCGCTGCAGGAAGACCAAATCCCATGGTTCCAAGGCCTCCGGAATTGATCCATTGGCGAGGCTTTTTAAAGGGGTAGTACTGGGCAGCAAACATTTGGTGCTGACCCACATCGGAACTGATGTAGGCATCGCCGTTAGTGGCTTGGTAAAGCTTTTGAATAACCGTTTGTGGCTTGATTTTGTCACTGCCTGCACTGAAGCTAAGGCATTTTTGTTCACGCCAACGATTGATTTGCTGCCACCAATCTTCTTGGGCGCTTCTATCAATGGCAATGTTCGATGTGTTGATAGCGGTTAATAATTGTGTCAGTACAGTGTCTAAGCAACCAACCACCGGAATATGCGCGCTGATAGTTTTAGAAATTGAAGTTGGGTCAACATCAACATGGACTATGGTTGCGTCTGGGCAGAACTTATTCACGTTATTGGTAACCCGATCATCAAATCGAGCACCTAGAGCTAAAATAACATCCGCATTGGCCATCGCTTTGTTTGCTTCTAAAGTGCCATGCATGCCTAACATACCGATAAAGTTTGGATGCTCACCGCTCAACCCACCGAGTCCCATTAACGTATTAGTACAAGGGGCGTTAAGCGTCTCTACCAGTTCGGTTAGCTTATCGCTGGTGTCGGAGAGAACGATACCGCCTCCTGAATAAATGACCAATTTTTTAGCGTTAAGAACCGCATTGACCGCTTTTTTAATTTGTTTTGGGTGGCCTTTCTTGTTGGGGTTATAGGTTCGGATCTGGATGTCACGTGGAAATTCAAATGGGAATTTCTGGGTTGGGTTAAGTACGTCCTTAGGGAGTTCAACAACAACCGGACCCGGGCGACCGCTACTGGCAATATAAAATGCTTTGGCAAGCATAGTGGGAATATCTTTTGCGCTGCGGCAGTTGAAACTGTGTTTAACGATAGGCCGTGAGCAACCGACAATATCCGTTTCTTGAAAGGCATCGTCACCGATAAGGTTGCTGGGTACTTGCCCGGAGATCACCACCATGGGGATAGAGTCCATGTAGGCAGTGGCAATACCGGTTACGCAATTAGTCGCTCCGGGACCGGAAGTGGCCAAGACCACACCCACTTTCCCAGTCGCACGGGCATACCCGTCGGCCATATGCGTAGCTGCCTGCTCGTGACGCACCAAAATATGCTCAAGGTCCTGCTGTTCAAATAGCGCATCGTATAAATCTAATACCGATCCCCCTGGATAGCCAAATATATACTGAACGCCTAGTTCTTTTAGCGCGGCGACGACTAACTCTCCACCGTTAAACTGTTGCTCATTCATCCTCATTCCTTAAAAAAAAACCCCCGCTTAAGGGCGGGGGTTTGTTAGCGTTATATGTTCGCTCACGTAGGCCCCGTAGTCTTGGTTAAGACCACCACGAGAATCACAACGAGAACGACGACATTAAACATGGGTAAACACTTTTATACTCAACAATGGCTTCTATTGTTAAGCTTTTGAAAGCATACTGTCAACCCCGAGCAAGATGAATTTTGAATAAAAAATACGTAATGAGAGTTTAAATTAACCTGCTTAGAATAAAGTTGCCCTAATGGTAAAGTTTTTAGCAAAAAAAAGACCGGTATCGAACCGGTCTTAGTCAGGTTATTCAATCATAATGACCACCTGTATGCAGAGTTTTTTCCTGCTTACAGACGCTCAATAACGGCAGCGGTAAAGTCTGTGGTGCCGTGCTCGCCACCCAAGTCGCGAGTGGTACGGTCGCCGCTTTTAATGACATCAGCAACTGCTGCGCGAATTCGCTCTGCTTTGTCACCCATGTCTAAGTATTCAAGCATTTGAATGGCTGCGAGAATAACGGATGTTGGGTTTGCCAGGTTTTTGCCTGCAATATCAGGGGCACTGCCGTGAACAGCTTCAAAAATAGCCGCGTCTTCGCCAATGTTAGCGCCTGGGGCCATACCTAGACCACCTACTAAACCAGCACATAAGTCCGAAAGGATGTCACCGAACAGGTTAGTGGTTACGATAACGTCAAATTCCTCAGGATTCATGACTAGTTTCATACAAGTTGCATCAACGATCATTTCCGCTGATTCAATATCAGGGTAACGCTCACCCACTTCACGAGCCACTTTTAAGAACAGCCCTGAGGTTGATTTCAAGATGTTTGCTTTGTGTACTGCAGTGACTTTTTTACGGCCTTCACGACGTGCTAACTCGTAAGCAAAGGTTACGATTTTCTCAGCGCCATCGCGAGTGATTTTAGACATCGCTTCGGCTTCGTTACCGTCCTCTGAAACGACCTGGCCTAGACCAGAGTACATACCCTGGGTATTTTCACGAATGGTGATAATGTCGATGTCGTCATAGCGCGCCTTGGTGCCAGCAAACGATTTTACTGGGCGAACATTAGCGTATAGGCCAAACTGTTTACGAAGTGTGACATTGATTGAAGTAAAACCTTCGCCTACTGGTGTAGTTAATGGACCCTTTAGCGTGATTTTATTACGGGAAATGGCTTCGAGCGTTTCTGGTGGTAGAAGTTCACCAGTTTTTTCAAGCGCGGCTAGACCAGCATCAATGTATTCGTAATCAAACTCACAACCGACGGCATCAAGAATTTCAATTGCCGCGTCGATAATGCTTGGACCGATGCCATCGCCTTTGATGACGCTAATGGTTTGCTTAGCCATGTAACCTATTCCTTAAAACTGATAGATGTGTCCACCAACGACGCCAACGCTGCTACCAAGAACAGTAAAATGAACGTTTAGGGTGGATAAATTTACGTGAGAATTCAGGGGCGTTTTATAGCAGCAAAGGCGTTATTTTTCCAGTATATCGCTTTTAAATATACCTTATACCGACTATAAATATGGTGAATTAAGCTAAGTTAAATGCCATTGTGCGGTGCGCAAGATAAGGCGCGATCGACCAGCCGCTCGATTTTGGTACTGGGTCCTTGCCAATCGACCATGGTTTGCTTAACCAACTGCTGTTGCCAAGCACTTGCCGTCGCCGGCCCAGAGAAGGTGTAGAACAAGATGATTTTTAACGTACAGCATAGTCGCGCATTGCTGTTTAACTGGTCGAATGGTTGTTGTTCGCTGTTTAATAACGCATTGACCCACTCATTGTTGCCAATATGACGGGTCAAATAATGGCGCAACGCTTCATTATCATATTGTTGCACCCCAAGGAGCGTCGCCAATGGGCGCGCTATATCTTGTTGCATGGGTGTTTTCAACGGGTTTAACGCAATGGTACGAGACAACCGCTGTGGGCACTCAAAAATAAAGAAATTGAAATAACATAGTAATAAGGCTGATAGTCGCTCATGCTGAAGGTCTTTTGTTTGCCTAGCGATATCTTCAACGATGCGAATGGCACTGTGTACTCGAGCTTGGAGAAACTGCGCCATTGGGTGGCACAGTTGCAGCATCTTTTCTTCCAACATCACTCGGGCAATAAAATCCCCGACGCTGTAAAGCCCAACCATGGAAAGCGCGTGACGCAAAGAGCTGGCCTGTTGTGCACCGCGATTATATTGGCTCGCTTGCATCATGATTTGCGCAACGAGCGTGTCGTCTTGTGCGATGACTTTCTCAATATCGCTATAACCATGGGCACCACGAATTTGTGCGACAATGGCATCATGATCGCGCTGCGCCCCAGCGGCAGAGCTGGCGCGTTGTACAGGGACACTGGCGCGGGCACTCACTGACGACCAACTGCGATAACGCACCGGTTGGCGGTATTGCCAGTGAGGGTTGGCGAGCAGTCGAAAACGGGACTTAGTGGCCTGCGCATCGGTGAAAATATACTGACCATCAGGGTGGCAGCCCATGTATAAATAGTCATTCTCTTCAAAGCGCTGTCGCGAACCAAGAAGTTGTGGTGAATAGAAATTGACCAACGTATCGCAGTCTTGCTGTATGGCAACATTATGAGTGGCTTTATACAACTGCGCGCAGGCATTAAAGAGGTGCAACGGCCGTGTTGCTGTCATTTGCTCTGCTAAAATGCTGGCGCAGGCCACGATGCGCGTATAACCATCATATAGAGGCGCGCGTTGATGACTGATAATTTCGCGGCGATAGCGTTTTAGCTTGGCGATGATCTGCGTTAGCGCAGGTTGCTCTTCGCCGCTGAGGGACAGCATCTTCAGGCTCAGTAATGCGCTTTGGCTAAACCGTTGGCGCTCTGCACTGCTTAGAGCCTCGCCATTATGGCGCTTATTGAGCAGTGATAGTACTGATATGTCAGCGCTGAGCGCCGCCATCATCATTACTTGCGTATCACTGCGGTGGTAATTGTGAGCGCGGCACAATCCGGCCACGATGGCGATGCGTTTTAGACGCAAGCTCTGTGCATAGGCAAGGTTTTGTATGTGGGTCGATAGCAGCCATTGAAACAAACCGTTTTGCTTATGGGCTAACACACTTAAACGCTCACTGAGACCGAGCAGGGCAGGGTATAAGCTAGACCACTGCGAGCGCGACAATGCGGCTTTATCAAAGCGTACTATGTAGTCAATAACGCGGTCGAACTGCTCGACGTATTTAGGATTGTAAGTCGACTTTGTCATAGGCAAGCTCGGCTTGCTGCCCCCATACTAAAAGCTTTTTATTTTTAAACAGCAGCCCGGTGCATTCATCTTTGGTGGTGATGCCATCGGCCTTTTTGTGCTGAGTGCGATAAAAGACTATTTGGTAAATATCATCGCCTCGGCGTTTTACAAAAGTTAGATCCGGCGTACCTAAGGTATCAAGGACCTCTTCTATAGGCATTGAATCGGCAGAGTCGAGGCTTGCGATAAACCGTTTGTTATAGGCTTCTCTGTCCTGCCATACCATGGAGCCAGGGTCATCCTTGTAAAAGGTCATCACGAGCGTCGCTATCAGTGCATACACACCAATACCTAACACCACATAACGTAATACTTTTTTTAACATTGTGATACTGCGTCCACCAGCCAATTTAACTCAGTATACCGGGCTTGGCGCTGCTTTGCGAAGCCGAGTGCGGTGGAAGAACAATTTGCTGCGCCCCGTTGTGAACTCGAAACTGCTTTAGACTTACGCCAAGATCAATATCACAGCGCAGCGATACCAAATGTAAAGCGCGCACGTACTGTGGCAAATTATCGGTTAATTGTCGCTGAATTTTATTTTCAGGTGCCTGCGCTAGGGCGTGTTGAACGCTGTCGTACTGAGTGAGTAATGCCTTTGCTGATTTTATACCTATGCCATTTACACCTGGGATATCATTGGTTTTGTCGCCCACCAAGGCGAAATACTGAGTCAGTTGCGCCACGCTAACGCCGTATTTGTCTTGTACCTGCTGAGCATCGCGAAAAGATTTGCCAAAGTAGTCATATACTTTGATTTGCTCACTTAACAGTGGCAAGTAGCCTTTGTCGGTGGACACAATAATACATTGCATGGTCTTAGGCGCTTTACTGGCCAAGGTCGCTAATACGTCGTCCGCTTCTTCGTTATCTACACTCAAGGTGCTTATTTGGGCGGCGTGAAACGCTTGCGCAAAACGGCCCAAATTAGTTTTTAGGCGCTCTGGCATCGGTTTGCGTGATATCTTGTAATCAGGGTAGTAAGCATGACGCCAGCTGCTTTGTCCATCGAAGGCCGCAACCGCATAGTGGGGCTGATATTGGTGCATTAGCTTATTAATGGCGTTACTGGTTCGCTGTAGCGCTGCTTCAATGGCAGCATCGCTATCACTACCATGTTGAGACTCGCACACCGCATAAATGCGCCGAATCAAGTTCAGCGCGTCAATAAGTAGAAAGTGCATCATGTCTTAATGGTATAACAAGGGATGTAGGTGCTGCCTGGCAACTTCATGCGCCCTTGGGCCACAAAGGCACTTAACAAGGTATCCATCTTACGCATTAACTCAGGATCGCCAGATAGCTCAAACACCCCATGCTGTTTGATAGCGCGGATCCCTTCATCTTTAACATTGCCAGCAACAATCCCCGAGAAAGCACGGCGTAAGTTGGCGGCAAGTTGTTGCTTAGGCTGCTCTAAATGCAAGTTCAAAGACGCCATATTCTCATGGGTTGGGGCAAACGGTGCCTGGAATTCAGGCTCAATACGCAGCGTCCAATTGAAGTAGTAGGCATCACCCTGTTGGCGACGATAGTCGCGCACATCTTGCATTTGCGCTTTTAATTTACTGGCGACTAATGCCGGGTCGTCAATGATCACCTCAAATTTGTCCAGAGCTTGCTCGCCTAAGGTGTCGCGTACAAAGCTGACTATTTCATCGAAATAGTCCTTACTTTGTGCCGGTCCGGTAAGTATCACCGGCAGCTGTTGCTTTTGATTCTCAGGGTGCAACAAGATGCCAAGTAAATATAACAGCTCTTCTGCAGTGCCTGCGCCACCTGGGAAAATAATAATGCCATGGGCAACGCGAACGAAGGCTTCCAGGCGTTTTTCAATGTCCGGTAGAATGACCAGCTCGTTAACAATCGGGTTGGGTGGCTCTGCAGCGATAATACTGGGTTCGGTGAGGCCGAGGTAACGCGGGTTGTCAACGCGTTGCTTGGCATGGCCTATCGTTGCGCCTTTCATTGGCCCTTTCATGGCACCTGGACCGCATCCTGTACAAATATTCAGGCCACGCAGACCGAGTTGATAGCCCACTTCTTTGGTGTATTTATACTCGACTTCATTAATAGAATGGCCACCCCAACACACTATCATGTTCGGATCGGTGTTCACTGGCATGGCATCGGCATTGCGAAGCATGTCGAAGACCATGTGGGTTATCGCTTTTGGATCGGGTTCTACCATCGCTTGGTGTTTTTGACAAATGAATAAGATATCGCGAATGACTGAAAAAATATGCTCATGGGTACCACGAATGATATCGCCATCGACAAAAGCGGTTTCAGGGGGGTTAGTCAGCTCTATTTTGATTCCTCGCTCGCGGGCGACTAAACGAATGTCGAAGTCTTGAAAGCGATCGTAAATTTCGGCACTGGAATCGGTATGACTGCCCACGTTAAGGACCGCGAGCGCACAATTGCGAAAGAGCCGATAACGGTCAGTGGTCGATTGCGCAAGCAAATCTACTTCTAATTGTGAAAGAAGGTTTAATACGCCAGTAGGATTAAGCTGTACTTGCATTGCTGCTCCTTAATTTTATGCATGTGGCGAGTGCTGAAAATGACTAGCACTTAAAAATAGATGGTCAGCTTGAGTTGTTTTTGACACAGTCACAGCAATAACGCAATGCCTTGGAGGTTAACTGGACAAAATTAACCGGTCTCTCCCTGCATTCTTCGCCTCATAAAGCGCTTTATCAGCGCGGTCGAAAGCACTGAGAGCAGTGTCGTCGGCGTTAATTTGGGTGACCCCAATAGACACCGTGATTTGCACCTGCTCATTTTTGAACTTAAAAGGAATACTACGAATAGTGTGGCGCAGCTTCTCTAGCGGACGAACTACGTTATCGATGGATACGTTTGGCATCAGCATTACGAACTCTTCACCGCCAAAGCGAGCTATAAAGTCGGTACTGCGAATCGATTTTTTCATCGCCGTGGCCAAAACTTGCAGGGTTTTATCACCGGCACTGTGGCCATAACTATCATTAATGGACTTGAAGTGGTCGACATCAATGACCACCAAGCACAAGGGGGTCTGATGGCGTTTAAAGTGTTTCAGCTCAAGATCCATGCGCTCATCAAAGGCAATACGATTTGGCAATTTAGTCAGCCCGTCTTGCAATGACACCAGACGTTGACGCTCAAGCTTGGTTTCATATTGTGCAACTTGCTGCTCCAACGCCTCGACTTGAGATTGCATACTGTGCAACGCTTGGCTTAGGGTGTCCCGTTGCTGCGCCTCTAATTTCTCTTTACTCAGTAATTGCTCGGTCAGGGCAGAGAGCTTAGATTCAACAGTTTCTTTGAGCGTTTGAATATCGGTCGCTTGCGCGGTTTGCTCACTCAAGTGATTGATGTTTTCATCAATTTGGCGATATACAGCACTGATTTTGCTATCTAATTGCTTGGAGCGGTCGCTGGTTTTAGCGATGGCTTGCTGCAATTCCGACAGGTTGTGATTTAACGCGGCGAGAAAGTGCTGAGCAGACTGGCGCTCTTTACTCAGGCTCAAGACGATGACGCGCATAATTTCAACGCTGGCATTGAGTAAGTTATCGATTGTACTGGCAGCATTAATTTGTGATTTTAATTGCCGTAGATGCTCAGCCAATTCCCCTTCTAAGGAGATCTCACTGCTCAGCGCGTTAAGCTCATCAATTAAGGGCTGTAGTTGAGTATTATCGCTTGTGTCATCATCCCCTTGCTGACTACGACTGGCCATCACTTGGTCGTATATGGTGACTAATCGCTCTAGTATCGGCAAAAAGTCGACAGCGGTTTGTGCGTCGACCAGCTCAGTATTAAGTAGATGGCGCAGGGTGCGTCTTAGCTCGGCGGGAATACCTTTACGCTTTTGCAAATTAACGCCTGCCGCCTGCACACCCTGATGCAAGGCACGAAAACGCGCTTCCAGATTGGCTTCATGGCGAGACAGTAAGTCAGTGAGCTCGTCTATCACAGGGAGCAGGTCTTGATAGTTGGCGCCTTTGTGTAACAACTTTCTAAATGCGGCAAGACGGTTATCTAGCTCGATATCCATGCCTTTACACACCAAGGATAACTTGGCAATAAATTGCGCGAGGGTACGAACTTGCTCTTGGCGGGTGTTCTCGATTGTTTGCCGTTGGGAGACGGCGGAATTAAGCTTTTTTCTTAAGGCGTCGAGCTGCTCAGACACACCCGTTTTCCTTCTGTCTTACTATAGATTTTAGTGTACAACAATTTTCTTCGCTTTTCTGAACTACTCACCGATTTTTTGTTGTGAATCAGTAATTGGGCGCAAATGCTTGTTGTTTGTGCGCCCGACTTGGTAGGGTGGCGGCCATAGTATCATTTCTCTTTAGGTTTGAACGTGAAAAAAGCTTTACTGGGGGCCGCTATGGTTGCCCTTAGCCACTGCGCGCTGGCAGATACGCAATACACATTAACTATCGATGACGGTACACATCATTTGGGTGATGTACAGGTCCAATTTGATAAAATCGGACAAAGCTATATCGATGCCAAGCTACCAGCATGGCGCACGGGGCGCTACGACATATTAAATCTCGCCAATGGTGTGCGTTATTTCGAGGCCCTAGACAGTGAAGGTGATACGCTGAAATGGCAAAAAGTAGATAAAAGCACGTGGCGCATTTTTTTGGATAAACCCACAGCGGTGACCTTGAATTACCAAGTGTATGCCAATCAACTAGGCCTGCGTTCGCGCCACATTGACGACAGTCACGCTTTTATCGATGCCTCTGGCTTTTTTATGTTTAGTGAAGCAACCCGCAATGAGCCTGTTTCTGTGCAGCTTGATGTTCCTAAGCAATGGCGCTCCGTATCGGGAATGGATAATGGCGACAATGAGCATCACTTTATCGCCAATAATTACGATGTATTGGTGGACTCCCCCATTGAGAGCGGTATTAACAGCCATTATGAATTTGCCGTTGACGGGCGCGATTATGAGCTCGTGATTTGGGGCCAAGGTAACTATGACACCGAGAAAATGGTCACTGATTTAACCACCTTGGTAAAGACCGGTGATGTCATTTGGGATGATTACCCGTACCAGCGCTATGTGTTTATGGTGCATGCAACGTCCGGTGCTCGCGGTGCTACTGAACACTTGAACTCGACCATCATTCAACGTCATCGCGACAAGTTCGCCAAGCGTGAAGACTATTTGGGCTTTATTGCCACCGCAGCCCATGAATTTATTCACACCTGGAACGTTAAAGCTTATCGCCCTGAAGGGTTAGTACCTTATGATTACCTAGCGCCTAACTACTCGCGTTTATTGTGGCTTGCTGAAGGGTCGACCAGCTATCTTGAGGATCACCTTCTGCTGCGCAGTGAGCTAATGAGCAAAGAAGAGTTTTTTAAAGATTTGGGTAAGCGCATAGACCGCCATTTGAAGACACCAGGACGCGAGGTGCAAAGTGCAGCACATACCAGTTTTGATAAATGGATTAATGCTGGCGGCGATCATGGTCGTAACTTTAGTACCAATATCTACTCTGAAGGCTCGCTGATCTCCATGGTATTAGATTTAAAGCTGCTAAGCGACTCTGATGGCGCAGTGAGTTACCGTGATGTACATCGTGAACTGTATAAGCGCCATCGTCTGCCTGAAGGGTTTAACGAGGCGGATGTGTTGGCCATTCTCAAGGATATCAGCGGCCAAGATTACACGCAGTGGTGGCAAAACCATGTTGATAGCCCCTTACAAGTAGATTTTGATGCTTTATTGGCTAAGGTAGGGCTGCAGCGAACCTACTCAGAAGATGCCAAACAAAGCCCATCGCTAGATGTGCAAGGTAAGCTTGACAATGGCTTGATTGAGTTAACCCATGTGCGCAGAAATGGCGCTGCTTGGCAAGCGAACCTCACAGCAGGGGATAGCATCGTGGCTATCAACGGCAAGCGAGTCAGCAGCGATTTAGCTACCTTGGTTGAGCAATTCGCGGTGGGTGAGCAAGTTGAGATCACTTATTTTCGCAGAGATAACCTAAGAACCACCACGCTTACACTCGGTGGCGAATACAATGAATCAGCGACTATCAAGGCCGTTGATAACCCGACAGCGGCGCAACAAGCGCTTTTCAAAGCCTGGATGGGAGTTGATTTAATCTAGTCGCATAAATGTGGCGTGCGCTTTACCTGCACGCCACTCTTAATGAGAGCGAGAGTCTAATGCTGAGCATGGCTCTTGAGATTTTTAATCAAGTTTTTCCTCGCCATGATTTGTGCTGGCAAGGTGGTCAGCGCCAGCCACTGTTTTTGCAGTGGGTAGGGCTTGGGTTTATTTCGTCCTTTTGCGGCGATATCGCTGTCAAAAAAGTTATCTTGAGCGACGGGATAAGGTTTAATACTGACAACGTCAACACCGGTTTCCCAGCAATATTGAATATCGGTATCTACCGGGCGGCTGATCTTGGTACTATGAGCTAATAGCTGTTTCGCACCTTGGCGGCTAATGACATAAGCACAGCAGCCACTCATGGGCTTATCATGCACCACTAAGTGCTGTTCACCACTTATTTGAGTACTGTACTTCACTGGCCGTTCCCGGCCTTGATAACTGCATAACTTAACGATATCGATAGCCATGTTGGTGTTTATGATTGCCGAAATACTGTCGGCTAAATCACCACACAAGGTAAAGTCGTCCTCTAAAATTACCGCATACTCAGCCCCGCTTTGTATCAAGGTTTGCCAACAGCGGCGATGGCTTAAATAACAACCAATTTCACCGGCACTAAGAGGGCGATAAAAATGACGGCGATTAGCCGCCTCGCTGTAAACAGCGGACACTTGCTCTGCAGTTAAGGTTTTGCCGTTAACCGCCTCTATGCGTTCAAAGTCAAGTTGTTGGGCGTGAAGCTGTTGCTCGGCGCGAGCCAAGCGTTCTTGGCTGCCAGCCAAGTTAATGACATAGATAGGAACCATCATCCTCTCCTGTGATGGGTATGGGGCCAGTGTGGCGAATATTTAAGGCAGTAAGATGTAGAAAAAATGACAACCAGATGACATCAGCGGCCGCTGTCCTTTTTAAGAGGCCGCTGCAGCAGTGGTATTTATGCCTTATTTAACGCTAGTTCCTACCTCATAAGAGGTCATCCATGGGGTTCGTTTTGATAAAGATTTACCAGTATGTATCGAAACAACGGGGGCAGACTCATCAAGCACAAAGGTCGTGCGTAGTGAGTTGGCAGACTCTTTTTGCTTTTCAAACCAATTTTCGCCCAAACACTGACGAGTGAACTCCACCGCTTTGTTATGAATGCTAAGGGCTTGGGTTTTATCCTTATAACTTTCTTGGCAATGATAGTTCATGGTTTTATCATTAAGGGCGCTTATTTGGCAGCTTTCACCAATTAAGTTATAGCGTGATTGCCAGATATCCATGTACTTTGATTGAATGCGTCCAAGCTTCAACCCCTCAAATTGGTTATCATATGCACCAACAAGCGCTTCTATTTTGTCGCAGGGACTGAGTTGGTCGACATATGCTTGATTCTCTTTTTGTTGCGGGCTGGTGCAACCACTAATAACAACCAGCGCCGCTAAGGTAGGATAAATTGCCTTCATGCCAATGAGTTCCTTAATTGGGGTACCCACAGGATACCCAACCAAAGGCCATGCTGGCAATATTTACTGTCAATTAATAGGTCTTAGTGGCGTGATTGTAAACAACTGACCACCTCAGACAATGACAAGCCTTGTCGCTGCAACAGCACGATTAGGTGATAAAGCAAGTCAGCGGCTTCGTTGGTCAGTTCCTGGTTATCATTTTTCATGGCAGCCAGGGCCACTTCGACACCTTCTTCGCCCACTTTTTGACAGCTGCGGCTGAGCTCTTTGGCAAATAACGAGGCGGTGTAACTGCTTTGCGGGTCGCTGTCCTTACGGGCAACGATAATTTGCTCTAGCTCGGCTAAAAAACCTAAGTTGGGTTTTGCATCGCCAAAACAACTTTGCGTGCCTAAATGACAAGTGGGCCCATCTGGGCGAGCAAAGACTAAAATGGAGTCTTGGTCGCAATCAGTGTACACGCGCTCAACGTGGAGATAATGCCCAGAACTTTCTCCTTTGGTCCACAGGCGCTGTTTCGAGCGTGAATAGAAGGTGACCTTTTTACTTTCTAAGGTGTGCGTTAACGCCGCTTGATCCATAAACCCTTGCATGAGAATTTGTCCGGTATCAACATCTTGAATCAGCGCAGGAATTAACGGCGCTTTGGCAAAATTTACTTCGTTTACATTGCTAATATCTAATCGCATAATCGAGTCGCTATGTTGTTATCGGCGAGGTGACGTTTTAAATCGCCAATATTAATAAGGTTTTTGTGAAACACGCTGGCCGCCAAAGCGCCGTCAACATTGGCTTGGTTAAAGACATCGCTAAAGTCGCTGATGGTCCCTGCGCCTCCTGAGGCAATCAACGGCACATCGCAACGTTGGCGTACCTTGCTTAGCTGGGCAATATCATAGCCGTTGCGCACACCGTCCTGATTCATACAGTTTAGTACGATTTCACCGGCTCCGAGCTGCTGCACGCGCTCGACCCATTCCAAGGTGTTGTAGCGGGTACGCGACGAAGCATTGGGGTCGCCGGTTAGTTGATACACCAAGTATTGATCGCTGTCCTTATCGTAAAAACTGTCGATGCCCACCACCACACATTGTTTGCCGAATTCATCGTGTAATTCGCGAATAAGCTCGGGACGTGCGATGGCCGGGCTATTGATGCTGATTTTATCGGCGCCGCGCTCCAAGACGCGGGCTGCATCAGCCACTGATTTTATACCGCCGGCAACACAAAAGGGGATATCGATGTGCCGGGCGATGCTCTCTACCCAGTTTACATCTAGCAGGCGTTTTTCGACACTGGCACTGATCTCATAAAACACCAGTTCATCGGCGCCTGCTGCACTATAAGCCTCTGCCAAAGCGAGTATATCACCGACTACCTCATGGCCTTTGAACTGCACGCCCTTAACTACTTGGCCGTCTTTGACGTCTAAACAGGGGATTATGCGTTTTGATAGCATGCCAGCGCCTCCTCAACGTTGAATGCGCCATCAAGCAAGGATTTACCAAGAATAACGCCTTGCGTACCTATGGCCTTGAGTTTGGCAATGTCTTCTAAGGAGCTTACGCCCCCGGAGGCTTGGATGCGTAAACGGCTGTTATGCTCTTGCAGTTGCTGATAAAGCGCAAACGAAGGCCCGCTCATGGTGCCATCTTTGGAGATATCGGTGCATAAGAAATCCTGCACCCCGAGGTCACTGTAGTAGTCAACTAAGCTAAACAACGAGACATCTGCACTTTGCAGCCAACCGTGTGTTGCAGGGGCCCAGCCAGTGTCCGTTTTATTCACATCTAGGGCGATAACGAAGTGCTGCGCGCCATATTCACGGATCCACTGGGCAACTTGCTGTTGCTCGTTCACCGCCTTGGAGCCGATAACCACTTGCGCTGCACCGGCTTCTAGCCACTGCTCGACATCGGCGCTGCTACGCACACCGCCGCCGATTTGATAGGGAACCTTTAGCTGTGCGGTCGCTGCTTGGATTTGCTGCCATTGCTTTTTGCTTGGGTCGCGCGCGCCTTCTAAATCGACTAAGTGTAACTTTTGTGCCCCTTGGGCCTGATATTCGCTTAATCGCGCTTGCAAATCAAAGGGGTAGAACTGGGCTGTATCGTACTTGCCTTGAAATAAGCGCACGATTTGTTGTTGTAATATATCTAATGCTGGAATAATCATACTCAATCCTTAGACTTGCCAATCTATGAAGTTCTGCAATAACCGGGCGCCGACTTTTGCGCTGCGCTCAGGGTGAAACTGCATGCCGGCAAAGTTATTGTCGGCGACAATGGCGGAAAACTGTTGTCCGTATTCACTTGAGGCCAAGGTCGCCTGATTACAGGCATGGGCAAAGCTATGTACAAAATACACTTGGTCGTCGCTGCGTACCCCTTTAGTTAACGGGTGTTCACGCTCGATGTGCAGGCGATTCCAGCCCATATGCGGTGCACTGAGCGTACCCACCTGCAGCTCACTAACGTGCCCAGGAATAACCCCTAAACACGGCGTATCTCCCTCATCGGTATAGTCACACTGCATTTGCATGCCTAAGCAAATGCCAAGCAATGGCCGCTGAAACTCGCTGATCGCTTGCTGCCAGCCGCCTTGCTTTAGGCGCTGCATTGCTACCTTAGCATGGCCGACACCCGGTAACACTGCGCGCTCAAATGTGGCCAACTGCTCCGGGGAGGTGATCACTTCGACATCTTGCCCTAAGCGCTCAAAGGCGAAGCGCACCGAATTAATGTTGGCGCAGCCGGTATTAATGATGGCAATCATAACACCCCCTTTGAGCTTGCCATTTGCTGAGAGCTATCAAGGGCGATGGCCATGCGCAGTGCCCGAGAGAAGGCCTTGAACAGCCCCTCCACCTGGTGGTGGCAATTGCCCGGTGAAACAGACAAAATCAGCGAAATCGCGGCATTGTCACTGAGACTTTTGAAGAAGTGCTCGACCATTTGCACATCCAAATCACCGACTTTATCGCGGCTAAAGTCGGCATTCAGCACGAACGATGCACGACCAGAAAGGTCAATTTGCGCCTCGGCTTTGCACTCATCCATCGGCAGAGCAAAGCCGTAGCGAGCAATTTGTGATTTCGTTCCGAGGGCTTGGCGCAGCGCTTGACCAAGGGCAATGCCTACATCTTCCACTAGGTGGTGCTCATCAATGTGTAAGTCGCCACTGGCATTTATATCCAAAGCGATATTGGCGTGGGTACGAATTTGCTCCAACATATGGTCGAAGAAACCAAGCCCAGTGCTGATAGTGCCTTGGGCGTTACTATCTAGATTGACGGCCACGGAGATTTGCGTTTCTTTGGTATCGCGCGATACTGCACCGCTGCGATTAGCGGTGGTTAACTCGGTGACAATCTGCGGCCAATTATTGTTATAAAGAATACCGCGTATACACAGGTTTTCTGCCAACCCGAGATCGGTCTGGCGGTCGCCAATCACATAAGAGCGATTCAGATCCACTTTACCTGAGCGCATCAGCTGCGTCAGTAAACCGGTTTTCGGTTTACGACAGTTGCAATTATCGCTGTCGAAGTGAGGACAAATTAATACCTCGTCAAAGTGGATACCTTGCGAGCTAAAAATCTCCATCATGGCGTTATGGGGCAGACTGAAGTCTGCTTGTGGGAAGCTCTCAGTTCCTAGGCCATCTTGGTTCGATACCATGACTAACCGATAACCGGCATTTTGCAGCGCTAATAACGCCACAATAACATCCGGTAGCAGCTTAAGCTTTTCCAGTGAGTCGACTTGTTTATCGCTGCTCGGCTCCTCAATCAGGGTGCCATCACGGTCAATGAATAAATACGGGTTGCTCATTGTGGTTCCTTGGTTGTTGGCGCTGGGCTGGTTAAGCTATCCAGCCAGGCTTTTACTTCATTTAACTCTTGTTCATTGCCAATGGAAATACGTAGCCAATTATCCTCACCAAACAAGGTAAAGGGACGCATTACCAAGCCGCGCTCATAGGCCAGGCCAATCGCGGCTTTATCTCTGAGCTGGAGGGTGACAAAATTTCCCTCGCCAGTGAGTACTTGGCTAATCGCCGCGCTGCTTTGCAGCCAATCGACCAGCTGGGCCTTCAACGTATTGAGAATACTCACTTGTCGGCGCATGGAAATGATGTTGGCACTACTTACGGCTTGTTCAGCAATGTCAGCGATAACAGTGGCAACGGGGTAGGGAGCGATCACTTTGCGCAGCGGTGCTAAGGTATCTTGCTGCGCCAAGGTAAAGCCGGTACGCAGCCCCGCTAAAGCAAAGGCCTTGGAAAGGGTGCGCAACACCACGATATTGGCGTTCGTTTTAATGAGCTGCGCAGCACTGTGCTGATAACAAAACTCAATGTAGGCTTCATCGACCACAACAATGGCGCGCTTGGCTAAACGCTGAGCCAATTCGGCGATTTTGTCAACGCTGATAAGAGCGCCAGTGGGGTTGTTGGGGTTACAAATAAACACCAACTTAGCCTCACCGACTAACTCGCTGAGCTCGCTGGCACTGGCTTGTTGTAGTTGTGCTTGGCTAAGCTCATTAATGCCGATGTTATGGGTGTCGGCGCTGACTTTATACATGCCATAGGTGGGCGTAAACAGCGCAATACTGTCAACTCCGCTTTGGCAGTAGGTGCGCATCAGGAGTTCAATGCCCTCGTCAGCCCCTCGGGTCATTAACACTTGCTCTGGTTGCAGCTCGCAGTAGCGGGCATAGGCCTTGATCACCGCTAGCGGTTGTGGGTCGGGATAGCGATTCAAATTGGATGCGCTGACGTTATAGGCTTTACTATACGGGCTTTCGTTGGCGTTGAGCCACCTAGTGCCGCTGAGTTTTTCACTTTTTGCCGAGCTGTACGCCTTCAATGCGGCGATATTATCCGGTAATAACTCTGTAGTCATGAGGACGCTCCTAAACGTACGCGAACTGCATTGGCATGTGCATCCAAGCCTTCAGCTTCGGCGATTGGAATAATGGCGTTGGCCAAATCAATAAGACCATTTTTAGTCACTGTTTGCACCGTGTAAGTGCGGTAAAAATCGAGCAAGCTAAGGCTCGAATATACTTTTGAATACCCATAGGTCGGCAACACATGGTTGGTGCCCGAGGCATAGTCACCGGCAGATTCAGGGGTATAATCGCCAACAAAGATGGAGCCAACATTCTTTATGTTGTTTAGGTACGGTGTGCTGTCGCCAAGTTGCAAAATTAAGTGCTCGGGGCCGTAAAGATTCGAGATGCGCACCGCTTGGTCAATATCGGTCACTTTAATTAGCGCCGAGTGTGCAAGCGCCTGACGGGCTATATCGGCGCGACTAAGGGTGGCCAGCTGTCGTTCTAAGGCACGCTCAGTGGCGGCAATGACCTCATCGCTGTCACTGAGCAAAATCACTTGCGAGTCCGGACCATGCTCGGCCTGCGACAGCAAATCGGCGGCAACATATTCACCATTGGCGCGGCTATCGGCAATAATCAGCACTTCAGAGGGGCCGGCAGGCATGTCGATGGCAAGACCAGGCACCTGTTGTGCAGCGAGCTGTTTGGCCATGGTGACATACGCATTACCCGGGCCAAAAATTTTATTCACTTGCGGGATAGATTCACTGCCAAAGGCCATTGCCGCTATCGCTGCGGCTCCGCCAATTTGCATGATTTGCGTGATGCCACATAGCTTGGCAGCATAGCGAATAGCCGGGTGTACTTGCTCATCGCCTTTGACCGGGGTGGCCAATACCACGGTGCTGGCACCACTGAGCTGTGCCAACACCCCTTGCATTAGCACCGAAGAGGGCAGCGGCGCACTGCCGCCGGGTACATAAATGCCCACCGCGTCAATGGCCTCATAGCGCAGCTCACAAGAAACACCCGGTTGCGTACTCAGGCTGATTGACTTCGGTTGTTGCGCTTGGTGAAAGCGTTTGATGTTGGTGTACGCTTGATCAATAGCCGCTTTTAGTTCTTCGCTCAACTGTTGCTGGGCATCGATGATATCCTGTTGTGGACATAAAATTTCCGCCTCAGTCGAGCGCTTATCAAGCTTTGCGGCAATGGCTTTGAGTGCGCTATCACCTTGTTGTTGCACCTTGGCCATAATGTCTTCACAGATGGGGCGCACATTATCGGCAGCAGCAACCCCTGGGCGCTGTAATAGCGCCTGCTGTTGTTCGCCGCTCAAAGAGTTCCACACAATCATGCTAATTACTCCATCATCTTTTCAATGGGCATGACTAAGATAGAGTTAGCGCCGAGGGCCTTGAGCGACTCCATGGTTTCCCAAAATAGTGTCTCGCTGCTAACCATGTGCAGGGCCACGTAATCATCGCTGCCAGCGAGTGCAAGCAAGGTGGGTTGTCCGGTCCCCGGAAGTAAAGCGCAGATATCATCAAGTTTGGCCTTTGGCGCGTGCATCATGATGTATTTGCTTTCCTTCGCTTGTTTGACACCGCGTAGGCGCGGCATCAGCTTGTCGATTAGCGCCAGCTTATCGTCATCAGCGAGCTCTTGATTTTGGATTAGGCAGGCATTGGACTCTAAAATAGTGTCGCCTTGCATCAGGCCGTTGGCCTCTAGGGTGGCACCGGTCGATACCAAGTCACAGATAGCATCAGCCAGTCCAGCACGCGGCGCAACCTCGACCGAGCCGGTGAGCATAACTACACTGGCGTCAATGTTCTCACGCTCTAGGTACTGGCTTAGGATTTCAGGGTAGGTGGTGGCGATACGTTTGCCGTTGAACCACTGCTTGTCTTGTGCGCCGAGCTCCTGGGGCCAGGCTAACGCAAGACGACAGTAACCGAAGTCTAATTTTGCCAGTTTCTTAACGGCAAAGCTGGCGCTGCTGTTGCGGCGTTCGGCTTGCACCTCTTCGAGCACGTTCTCGCCTACGATCCCCAAATCGCACACGCCATCCATAACTAAACCAGGGATATCGTCATCACGTACCCGCAGCACGTCGATAGGCATGTTGGTGGCGTGAGCAATTAAGCGCTGCTCACGTAGATTAAGTTTAACGCCAAGTTGCTTAAGCAGGTTTTGGCAATCTTTGGAAAGACGCCCTGACTTTTGGATTGCGATACGTAAACGTTTGTTGTTGCTCATAATTCATTTCCTTAATAGATAAAACTAAAAACCCCGAGGGGAAACCTCGGGGCGAAAATGAATCTTGCTATATCGTCGCCAGAGGTTCCTTTTAGGAATAACCCCCCAGCGAAAGACCTGACAGGCTATTCGGTGCTGTGGTGATGATGATGAATAGTTGTCAGAATCGTTGTCATGGTCGTATGCTCTTTAGTGTGTTTGCGTTGTTTGTTGACTACGCACATAGATAATCATAGTTCTTATAAGTAGTGCAACTACTTTTTTACAAAAATTAAAGTATAAGGTATAACGGCCGATAATAGTCTATAGGTACAACTACTTTGTTAGTGTTGATAAAAGGAAAGCGGTATGGATGTTATGATCCCTTTTTTAGGGCGGATAACGCGCCTAGAAGTGCACCACAATGGCGCTTTTCACGTTGCCGGTGTTAAAGATAACAAAGTTGCGAAGGTGCGCAACGAGCGCAAACAAGACAAGGAAGCGCGTGGGCAGGAAACATTTGTTGAAGACACGCAAAAGAAAAAAGGCAAGGACTCATCGCCTCACCTCGATACCTGGGCCTAGTGCTTAGAAGTAAAGGTGCTCTTTGATTTCACCAGCTACTTTAATCTCACACTTGTCACCCGATTTATTATTGGAGCCTTGGATCACCCCGGCAATAGCGCCAAAAGCACCGCCTTGCTCCTGAAGTACCGAACCGAAGTAGCAGTAGCTGGAAAACTCCTCGCCTTTGTACTTGGTACTCATATTCAACGTAGGCGTATATGGAGGGAAACTGCCCTTCATCGCTGGGTCGCCATTAATACTAAGCTCTAATTTATTTTTATCGACATTGTATACACCACCGAATACATAATCGGTGCCGTTTACTGAAACCGTTTTATCTTGGGCAACGCGCGGTGGGGTCGATTTACAGCCACTGAGAAGTGCAGCGGCGACAACGGCAGAGACAACGACTAATTGTTTCATTGTTAAGTCCTTTTAGAGGGTTGTTTTAGCGCCAGAATATTAACCGAGCGTTGCCAAAATGACAACATAATATTGGCCTGTTGGTAGCAACTGATTTTTTCGTTATCATGTGCGCCTGTCCACCGAGCGCAATATCCATGACCATCGAGCAGTTATTCTCGCAAACCGGGCCTTTGGCTCTCGCACTGAAAGGCTACCAACCTCGCCAAGCGCAAATAGATATGGCGCAGGTGTGTGACTCGGCATTAAAGCATTCTCAACAAGCGATTGTTGAAGCAGAAACTGGCACTGGTAAAACCTTTGCTTACTTGCTTCCTGCGTTGGTGAACAAGGGCAAATATATTATCTCCACGGGCTCAAAGGCGTTACAAGAACAGCTCTATCACCGCGATTTACCCACTGTATACAAAGCCTTGGGCAGTGCTAAAAAGAAAGCACTATTAAAAGGGCGCGCTAATTATGTGTGCCATTATCGCCTTAATCAACATGTTGCTCATGTTCCAAGTGACGACGCCGATATCATGCATCAATTAGCCATGGTGGCAAAGTTTGCAGCACAAACACGCAGTGGCGATATTGCCGATTGCGTCGGCATCGAAGATGATGCCAAGGTTCTGCCATACGTCACTTCCACTGCTGATAATTGCCTTGGGCGTGAGTGCCCTGATTTCGACAGTTGTTTTATTCGTAAAGCCCGTCAACGCGCCGCAGATGCCGATATCGTCGTCATTAACCATCACTTATTCTTTGCTGATATGGCGGTGAAGGACAGTGGTTTTGCCGAGTTGTTACCTGGGGCCGATGGCTATATTTTTGACGAGGCCCATCAATTGGCCGATATTGCCAGTGACTACTTTGGCGAAACAATATCGACGAAGAAGATTCTCGCTTTTATCACCGACGCGCGAATGCTTTATCGCAGCGAATTACGTGATATGTTGCAACTGGGAAAGACGCTGGATAAATTAGAATCGGCAACCAAGGACATGCGTTTGGCCTTTGGCAGTGACGGCGGGCGCGGAGACTGGCGAAAAGCGCTGACTGATAAAGCCCTGTGTGACGCGATTCACCGTGTTAATAAAGACTTAGCATTTTTAAATCAAGTGCTTAAGTTATGCTTAGAGCGCAGTGAATTGGTGGAGCCGATGTTAGAGCGCTTGATGACATTGAAAGGCCAACTCGATCGCGCTTTTGATGTGTCAGTGCGTGGCTATAGTTACTGGTATGAAGCCACTCGCTATCATTTGACCATTCACATTACCCCGTTGAACATAGCGGCCAAATTCAAAGAGATGCTCAGCGAGCGAGAGGCGGGTTTTGTCTTTACCTCTGCGACATTATCGGTCAATGACAGCTTACAACATTTTAGTGATGCGCTAGGTTTATCTCCTTCGCGTACATTGATGCTGGCCAGTCCTTTTGACTATCAACATCAGGCACTGCTTTGTTTACCTCGCTATCTACCTGAGGCTAATTCTGATGCCATGCCAAGGGCGCTGGTGGGCATTTGTCAGCAAGTTATCCGCGCCGCAAAAGGGCGTTGTTTTTTGCTCTTTACTTCCTATCGTGTCATGCACATGGTCGCTGAGGTATTATGCCAACAGATGGACTATCCAGTGTTTGTGCAAGGGTAAATGTCTAAGCGCTTGTTGCTTGAGCGCTTTACTCGTCATGGCAATGCGGTATTAATGGGCACCGCGTCATTTTGGGAAGGGGTAGATGTACGTGGCAGCGCGCTGAGCTGCGTGGTGATAGATAAACTGCCTTTTGTGGCCCCCGACGACCCATTGTTACAAGCGAGAATGCAGGACTGTGAGCAAAGTGGTGGCGAACCGTTTGCGCAGATTCAACTGCCAAGAGCGGTTATAGCGCTCAAGCAAGGGGTTGGCCGGCTGATCCGTGATAGCCAAGATCGCGGTGTTTTAGTATTATGTGATAACAGAGTGATCACCCGCGACTACGGCCAAGTCTTTCTAAAAAGCCTACCGAATATGCGTCGTAGCCGTGATATGAATGAAGTAAACGCCTTTTTAGCAGCAATAGATTAACCATGACCAACACCATTTTAGCCATCGATGCTTCCACAGAAGCGCTTTCCATCGCCTTAACCCACCAAGGACAGCAATATTGTTTCTTTGATGTCTGTCCACAGCAGCACAGCCAACGTATTTTAACTGAAATAGACACGCTACTTGCCAAGGCCAATTGCGCGCTAAAAGAGGTGGACGTTATCGGCTATTGCGAAGGACCAGGTAGCTTCACCGGCGTGCGCATCAGCGTCTCGGTGGCTCAAGGGCTCGCATTTTCAGCGCAAAAGCCCGTTGTCGGTATCTCTTCGCTGGCCATGATGGCGCAGCAAGCGATAGAGCAACGTGGTGTAAACCAAGTAGTGTCGGCCATTGATGCGCGTATGGGTGAGCTTTATGTGGGGGCTTTTGAGAATATCAATGGCCTTGCCACGCTGGTCGGCACGCAGCAGGTGGTGAAGCCAGAAGCACTCGCAGTCCCTTTTGATGCGGCCCTTGCCGTTGGCACCGGGTGGCAAAGTTACCCTGATTTAGCTCATTCAGTAGCCGGCATTAGCGTTGATGAGCATATTACCTTACCGAATAGTCAGTTTATGCTGGCGCTGGTGGCAGAGCAATTTGCACAAGGCCAACAACACAGTGCCAGTGAAGCGCAGCCGGTGTATGTTCGTGACACGGTAACGTGGAAGAAATTACCCGGACGCGAATAAACATTGCGCAAACTCGCTGTTTATATCACACTCAATAAGTCGCTAGATTTTTATATATTAATGGTATGACGATACGTACGGTCAATTCACTCACGACTAACCCAGCGCTGGAACTGAAAAGAAATCAACAGCCTGTCGGAGATGGGCGCGCTCAAGAAAAACCGGCTCTAGAGCAGCCTGCGTCGTCTGTTAAAGACTCCAGTCAAGGTCGTCGCTTAGCGGATGCTTTATATCGTCAGACCATTTACGACCAACCTGCCAATACCCGCACCAGTAATGCGATTGCCACGTATAAAGAATACGCGTTTTTAGAGCGTCGCCAAGAAGTGCAGTCCATGCTTAGCGTGAGTGTCTACGCATAACCTGAGCGACGTTTTTAAATTATGGACATTACCTCTCATTAACGTTAACTTAACTGCTCTTAGAAAATAATAATAAAAGTTGATTAACTCGTGCTTCACCGCGTATTTGATGTACTTGCTCGCGGCGCTGCCAAGTTAGCGGCCAACACCGTTATTCTCTCGCTGCGAGAAGGGTACATAGCCCTCATCCCATTCTTTATTATGGCGGCGCTAGTTTCTTTGGTGACTCACTGGCTTGGCTACGAGCATTTACAGGGCCCTTATGCCTATTTGTATTCTTTTAATAACCTAATATGGACGTTATTTCCGATAACGACATTGCTGTCATTTAGTTACTATTTAGCGAAGAACCTCAAGTTAAATACCTTCGCCGCACCGATTTTAGTGCTTACTTGTTTTTGTGTTGCTACAGGCTATATCTACGCGCTCGATAGCGGTGGGGTGGGTATAAATAATCGCGCCGGTGTGCTGTACACCATTCTTATGCCGATATTTTGTTGCTACCTGTTGCGCTCTGCATTGAGCTTACGTTGGCTTAGAATTATGTCTGTGGGCAATGTCAGCTTGTTTTTGGTCAAGCATCTCAATTTAATGCTGCCATATGTGCTGACCGTTTTTGTAACCTTTGTTTTATTTCCTTATTTTGACTCTGGATTGGCCGCTTGCTTGTCGTGGCTAAGCGCAAGTCACAGCGATTGGGGCCAATGGCAGCAGTTAATGTCGCAAATTATATTTAGCCATGTGTTTTGGCTCTTTGGTATTCATGGCGATAACACTTATCACATACTTGCCTCAGCAGAACTCACAGGTTACGAAGTGGTGCCCGGCCTAGGTAACTACAGCTTCTTATCGACCTTTGTGGCTTTAGGTGGCAGTGGTGGCATTTGGGGTCTGCTAATCGCTTGTTTATTACAAGGAAAACAAAGCCATGAGAGCCAGATTGCTAAACTAAGCGCGCCATTTTCATTTTTCAATATCAGTGAAATAATGATGTATGCAGTGCCTGTGGTGTTTAATCCATTTTTCATTATTCCTTTTTTACTTTGTCCATTGGTAAATGCAGCTATTGCCTATGCGCTACTACAAAGCGGCGCTTTACCCCTAAGCAATATTGATTCGATACCCTGGTTCACTCCGGTGCTATTGAGCGGCTACTTATTAACTGGTGGCTTTATTGGTGTGGCACTGCAAGCGGGATTGGTGGCTATCAATACGCTTGTTTATTTACCCTTTGTACGCGCCAATAGTGCCCATAATATTAGTGGGCGTGAGCTCGATATTTTAGTGAAACGAGTCAGCGCAGGACGGCAACTTGAGCGCCACGTCGAAGCGCAATTCGCAAAGCGTAACACCGCGCAGTTTGCAGACCAGCGCCAGCTACATAAGGTGATCAGTGCCCTCAAAGAAGGCACTCTGTGTTTGTATTACCAGCCCAAAGTCGATAACACCACGCATAAAATCATTGGCTTCGAAGCGCTACTACGCTTAAAGCAAGCGGACGGTCAAATCAAAGCACCGTGGTTTATTGACGTGCTTGAGCGCTTTGAGATGATGGATGTGGTGGACAGCTTTGTGATTGACCAGTTAGAGCTTGATTTATTGCAGTTTCAGCGCCATCAGATGAACCCTAAAATTAGCTTTAATATTTCTCCCGATAATTTGATTAACCGTCGTTACCGCCGCGTGCTCAAGGCGTTCTCCAAGTTTCCTGGGCAAGTTGAGGTTGAAATTCTTGAGTCGTCCTACAACAATAATTTTGAACGCACCAAAGAAATTGTCGATAAATTGCGCGCCGCTCAGATTCTATGTGCGGTAGATGATTTTGGTACCGGCTACTCATGTTTAAACATTTTAAGTAAGCTTAATGTCGATACCATTAAGTTTGACCGCAGCTTGCTTCCGGTTAACGCCGAAGACAAGGCCACCTATTTATATGAAAATATGTCACAGCTTTGTAACAAGTTAGGATTTAGTGTTGTCGCTGAGGGGGTGGAGTCGTCATTTCACGTTGACTACATAGCAACGCTCCCTGTGAATCTGATGCAAGGCTATTATTTTGACATGCCACTCACGCTTGAACAGGCGATGCGCAGATACAGTAGTTCTTAAGCTGTGATTTAAAGCAATAAAAAAGCCGCTCCAAGAGCGGCTTTTGAGTCTTCAGTTTTCAGTAGGGTTGTTAAACTATGTTAACAAGCAATAAAACATTAACGCATGATTACAATAAGATCAACAATGTTATTTATTGTTAATAAAGTTAATTAGCTTTTGTGCGATGTCAGTGTTGTTTTGCGACCCTATAAATTGTTCTGCGCCGTTGCCATAGGCAAACACAGGAACATCAATAGCAGTATGACCAGAGGTGGTCCATCCGGTAAAACTTGCTTCATTGATTAACTTTTTAACAGTCATGACCAGCGCATCTTCACCCACATTCTTCGCTTGGGTAAGTAAAACCTTACGTGCTTCGGTAAATTCCAATGCCGTGGTTTGTTGCCATACGGTGGTCATATCGTCGCTCGCCAGCAATCGCTCAGCAATGACACCCGCTGTGGCCGTAACGCCTTTAACCACATCGGCGTGCCACAAGTATTGGCCATTGGCACCTATGGTCAAGCCACCGGTGGAGTGATCGGCTGTGATCACCAATAGTGTGTCTGGGTGGGCATCAACATAGGCTTTGGCTTTATCAATGGCATGGGCGAAATCGTCCATTTCTGCCATGGCACAAGCAATATCATTGGCATGGCCGCACCAGTCTATTTGGCTGCCTTCGATCATTACAAAGAACGGATTCTCATTGGCTGCGAGTAGCGACAGTGCCTTATCGGTCATTTTCGTTAATCGTTTACTCTCTCCATCGAGGGCAAATGGCAAACCTTTAGCGGCATACAGACCCAGGGCTGGAATTTGCTGTAATTGTTCTAATTGACTGAGGTTATCGCTGTATTGATAGCCTTGAGCGATAAACTCATTCACTAAATTTCTATCTTCGCGAATAAAGTACTGTGTACCTCCGCCAAGCATTAAATCCACTGGTAGAGCGCCATTGATTTTATTATCGAAGAAATCATTGGCAATGTCATCGTAGTTACGGCGAGACTCGTTATGTGCAGCAAAGCTTGCAGGGGTCGCATGGTTGATCTGCGATGTGGCGACAAGCGCGGTCGTCATTTTGCGTTCTTTGGCTATTTCAAGCATCGTTTTAAGATCATGCTTGTGAGTATCCACAGCGATGGCACCATTGTAGCTCTTCGTTGCGGTGGACAGAGCCGTTGCGCCAGCCGCGCTGTCAGTGACGATGGTATCGTCATCAGGATAGGTGTGTGCCATGCCCACGAGGATGGAATCGAATACGGTGGGCTCTACCACCTTGGTGCTTTTATCATCAACGTAGTAGCGATAAGCGCTCGTGTAGGCAGGGCCCATACCATCGCCAATCATATAAATAATGTTCTTAGGTGCTGCTTGCTCTGCGTTGGCAAAAAAACTTGCGCAGATCATCGAAGCGAATGTTAGAGTGCGTTTCATAATTTAGTCCTGTTGTGGCTTGGCAACATTTTAAACCCACAAATCAATAAATAAACCGCAATGCGGCAAAAAGGAGTTCAAGTGCCTAGTTTTTCGGTCAAACTGCGCCATCTTCGGCTGCAAGGACAAAGCAACACAGAGTTGGCAATCACAAATAACACTGACACCGTGGTGATCGCCGTGCATGGATGGCAGGATAACAGCAACAGTTTTTTGCCTTTAATGTCTGCCTTAGGTAAGGATTTACCGGTTTATGCAATTGATTGGCCCGGACACGGTTTATCGCAGTGGCGAGGCCAAGACGCACATTATTATTTTATTGATTATGTTGATGACCTTCATCAACTTGTGACGCGTTGCAAGGCCAAATATGTGCACATCATCGGACACTCCCTCGGCGCTATGGTGGCTTCATTGTACTGTGCGTGTTTTCCAGAGCCTATTACCTCACTTTCGCTCATTGAAGGGGTTGGCCTGGTCACCGCAGAGGAGCCTGACACTAAAAATTTATTGATTCAGGCGCTTAAACATCGAGCCCGCGCAAAGAAAGGGGCGATTTATGAAAGTGCCGAACAGCTCTATGAGCGCCGCGAGGCCGTCAGTGATTTCAATATTGATATCGCTCGGCAACTAATGGCGCGTAATATTGTTAAAAAAGAGCAAGGTGTGATGTTAACAACAGATCCGCGATTAAAGCATTATTCCGCTTTTCGCTACACTAAAGCGCAAGCGCATGCTTTGTTAACACCTATAAAAGTACCCACCTTATTGATAAAGGGGGCGCAAGGTTATTCCATGGTGCACCAAAATGAACAGGAATTTAGTAAGTGCTACAACGACTTAGTTACACATACAGTCGATGGTGGCCATCATTGCCATATGCAAAGCCCGAAGCAATGCGCGCGCCTTATTGGTGCGCACTTGCATCAAAATAGCGCAGAATAATTGTAACTTTGCGATAAATGTGGGAATATCAAAGCAATTTAGAGCAATTGCTCAATTGTGAAAGATAGCAACTTAGATTAAGGTTAGTACTGTTGTGGCGATGAACTCTCAAGCCCGCTAAAAGCGTGGCAATGTTTATCACCCTACAGCGAACTATATGGGCATTGGTTAAGTGTCGTGCTTACTATTTGCCAAACTTATGACTGCTAAGACAAATCATTATAAGAACAAATTAATAGGAGCTTAGTGTGGAAAAAATCTGGCTAAAGCGATATCCAAAAGGTTGCCCAGAGACCATCGATCCCGCTCATTACGACTCTTTACTGTCATTATTCGAGAAAAGTTTTGCGGATTACGCCCAACTACCTGCATTCAAAAATATGGGGGTTACGCTAAGCTATGCTGAGCTAGACCAAGCAACTAAGAAAGTTGCGTCCTACATAAATAATGATCTGGGCTTAAAGCCAGGTGCAAAAGTGGCAGTAATGATGCCCAACTTATTGCAAACACCGGTATCCATACTCGGTATTTTACGGGCAGGGTGCGTGGTTGTTAACGTTAACCCTCTTTATACTGCGCGTGAACTGGAGCATCAACTAAATGACTCCGAAGCGGATGCCATTTTTATTCTTGCCAACTTTGCTCACACCTTGGAAAAAGCACTGGGTAAAACCAATGTTAAACACATAGTGGTCACCCAAGTGGGTGACATGGTGGGCGGCCTTAAAAAGCATCTGGTCAACTTCGTTGTTAAGCATATCAAAAAGATGGTACCGAGCTTTGAGCTGCCAAACCCCATTGCTTTCACGGATGTGTTAAAAAACGGTGACGCCAGCCGTTATACTCGCCCAGAGATTACCTTAGACGACCTCGCGTTTTTACAATACACAGGTGGTACAACTGGGGTGTCTAAAGGCGCCATGCTTACCCACGGTAACATGGTGGGCAACTTAGAACAGGTATCCGGTTGTCTCGATAATATTTTAGATAAAGGCAAAGAAATCGTGGTTACGGCGCTGCCGCTGTATCACATCTTTGCACTGACGGCGAACTGCTTAACCTTTATGAAGTATGGTGGGTTGAATCTACTCATTACCAACCCACGCGACATGAAAGGCTTTGTAAAAGAGTTGAACGACAATAAATTCACCGTTATGACTGGGGTAAACACCTTATTTAATGGTCTTCTTAATACCGATGGTTTCGCCGACGTAGACTTTTCCAACTTAAAAATGTCGCTCGGTGGTGGTATGGCGGTCCAGCGTCCGGTTGCTGAACGCTGGCAGAAAGTAACCGGTACGCGTTTGGTGGAAGGCTACGGTCTTACCGAGTGTGCGCCGTTGGTCACAGTTTGCCCATATGACTTGGAAGGTTACAACGGCTCTATCGGTTTGCCGGCACCGAGCACAGACATCAAATTGATGCTTGAAGATGGCCAAGAAGCACCCGCTGGCGAGCCCGGTGAACTCTGGGTTAAAGGCCCTCAGGTAATGAAAGGTTACTACAACCGCCCTGATGCTACCGCAGAGTGCCTGCGCGACGGCTGGTTTGCCACCGGCGATATTGCTACATACGATGACCAAGGTTTTTTCTATATTGTTGATCGGAAAAAGGATATGATTCTGGTGTCCGGTTTTAACGTGTTCCCGAACGAAATAGAAGAAGTGGTCGCATCAATGGATGGCGTGCTTGAAGTCGCCGCTGTTGGCGTCCCTCATGATGTCAGTGGTGAGCAAGTTAAATTGTTCGTGGTGAAAAAGGATGCAGCCATTAATGAGCAAGACATCATTAAGCACTGCCGCGAAAACCTGACCAATTACAAAGTGCCTAAATTAGTTGAGTTTAGAGAGGAATTACCGAAAACCAACGTCGGTAAAATACTCAGACGCGCACTTAAAGACGAATAAGAATAAGTAAACAAACCGGCAATCGCCGGTTTGTTTTTTAAGGAGTACAAGTGGATTACCAGTTAATCACTGAACAGGCTGAACTAGATAGCTTTGTCAATGCTATTAGTCAGGCTGAGACCTTGGCAATAGACACTGAATTTATGCGTCGGCGCACGCTTTATCCCGAAATCGCACTCCTGCAAATTTTTGATGGTCAGCATCTTGCTCTTATTGACCCGTTACAGCCTCTTGATTTCACCCAACTTTGGCAGTTACTTAAATGCGAACAAGTGTTAAAAGTGCTGCATTCCCCCTCTGAGGACATCGAAGTTTTCCAAAACTTTGCCGGCTTTGTGCCAGCGCCGCTTTTCGATACCCAGTTTGCATTGCAATTGTTAGGGCAGGGGAACTGCGTGGGGTTTGCAGCGATGGTGAATTCACGCCTTAATATAGAGATTGATAAAAGCGAGTCGCGAACCAATTGGCTACAACGGCCGTTAAGAGAAAGCCAATTAGCCTACGCCGCCGCTGATGTTGCGCATCTATTGCCTTGCTATAACGAATTAGTGACACAGATAAGGGCTCAGGGGTGGTTTGATTTGGTGATTGCAGAGTCGCAGTTGTTGTCGAAAAAGCGCGCCCATCAAATACCCGATGAGCAGTTATACCGCGAGGTGAAAGGGGCTTGGCAGTTAGCGCCACGGGATCTCGCGATACTCAAAGAGCTGGCCATGTGGCGCCGACAAAAGGCACAACGAAAGAATTTAGCGCTTAATTTCGTGTTGAAAGAAGCCAATATGGTAGAGATCGCCAAGCGTCGGCCAAGCTCACTCAATAGTATGCGTAATATCCCTGGCGTCGAGCCGATGGAAGTGAATCGTTCAGGTAAAGAAATCCTCGCTTGCATCGAGCGGGGTAAAGCGGTGCCTGAGCAAAGCCTTCCTAGTCGCGTAACGAGATTAATGGATTATCGCGGCTACAAACAAACGGCTAAAGACATTAAGCAAAAGATAGCCACCGTTGCCAAGCAAACCGGTATACCTGCCGACGTATTTGCCAGTAAAAAACAAATTAATCAACTTATTAGTTGGCATTGGAAGTACGACGAGCATGAACGCGAGCAGCTATTAGCGCCTGATTTACTACAACCTTGGCGTTTTGATTATGTACGCGAAGCACTTTCTGATTGGGTGCTTACTTCCAACGAGTGACGATAACTGAGTTCCTTATGCCTACGTGGTTGCTAGTGGTATTGCTTATTGGGCAAATATTTATCGGGTTCTTTGCTGCGATGGCGATGATGTTCATGGCCTGCGCCGAGAATGCACCGACCCTCTCTAAGCGGTTGGACCGCGTTTTAGTCAGCTTATGGGTTACGTTTATAATCGCCTTGGCAGTGAGTGTGGGCATCATCATTGTCGGGCTTATCAACGCCGCGCAATACAGCCACGCCTTACTCATCCCTTGGCCTTTGCTGTTGCTGATAGCGATTATCTGGAGCTGGGTCAGTCTGTGTGCAAAAAGAGACAAGGATAAAAAAAGAGGCTAACTTAGCCTCTTTCTTGTGATTTGCACTGATACGTTATTTTTCGTCATCAGGTAGCGTGACATTGAGCTCTAATACCGCTAAGTCGTCTTCATTTTGCTCTAGCTGCACTTGCACTGCTTCGGCATCAATGGCCACGTATTTACGGATCACTTCAAGGATGTCTTGTTTTAGCTGCGGCAAGTAATCAGGGGTGCCGCGCTGTGAGCGCTCATGAGCGACGATAATTTGCAGCCGCTCTTTAGCCAGCGATGCGCTGGATTTTTTCTGCGAACGAAAATAATCTAGTAATGACACCTTATCCTCCAAAAATCCGTTTGAATAGACCACGCTTCTCAACGTCCAAAAATCGGAATTCAATTTGCTCACCGAGTAGACGGTTGATGGCATCTAAATAGGCTTGACCGGCATCTGACTCAGCGTCCAATACCACAGGCTGACCTTGGTTTGAGGCATTAAGCACCGCTTGTGACTCTGGGATAACACCCAACAAATCAATAGCCAAAATTTCGTTAACGTCTTCAACCGAAAGCATTTCACCTTTTTGCACGCGCTCAGGGTTATAACGGGTAAGCAGCAAATGCTCTTTTACCGGCTCTAAACCTTCCTCTGCACGACGTGATTTGCTCTGTAAAATACCTAGGATACGGTCCGAATCGCGTACTGATGATACCTCAGGGTTGGTGGTCACAATGGCTTCATCTGCAAAATATAGGGCCATCATCGCACCGGCTTCAATACCCGCTGGCGAATCACACACAATATAGTCAAAGCTCTCTTTCATTTCATTGAGGACTTTTTCGACACCCTCTTTGGTTAACGCGTCTTTGTCGCGAGTTTGCGAAGCGGGGAGCAAAAACAGCTTATCAACACGCTTGTCTTTAATAAGTGCTTGGTTGAGGTTTGCTTCACCATTGATCACATTAACAAAATCATAGACCACGCGGCGCTCACAGCCCATGATTAAATCAAGGTTGCGCAGGCCAATGTCAAAGTCAATGATCGCCGTTTTAAAGCCTTTAAGGGCAAGGCCTGTGCCGATTGCGGCGCTTGAAGTTGTTTTACCAACGCCACCTTTACCTGAAGTAACGACAATAATTTTTGCCATGTGTTTTATCCTTTAACCAAAGCTGATAAATGAAGTGAGTCATCGCGTTGGCGAACTTGGGCTGGCTGGCCCCATAAGTCCCCTTGTAACGAATCACTGATCCAATAGCTGCCATTGACTGAAACAAGTTCGGCTTCAAGTTTTTGGCAGAAGATTGTGGCGTTTGCGTCACCTTGCGCACCGGCAATAGCTCGGCCTCGCAAAGTGCCATAAATATGAACGTGTCCGTCAGCAATGACCTCGGCGCCATGGCTGACAGAGCCCAAGACAATCAAATCACGTCCTTTAGCATACACCTGCTGACCTGAACGCACGGTGCCTTCTACAACCAAGGTTGGTTCATTTTCTACTTTGGCTGTAGCTTGTGGAGAAGGGGCTTTTTGCTGGCTTTGTTGTGCGTCTTTGGCATAGTTAAGCACCGATAAACCGGCTTCTTTCGCACTGCTATGTTGACTATCACTGCCACTGCATACCCCAACCGGGTTAAAAGCAAGGCGTTTTAATGTGTCTCTTAGCTGGGTGAAATCAAGCGTTGCATCTTGGATTGCTTCAAGATTGATAACGATGGGCGCGCCTGCGAAAAACTTCGGAGCTTGCGCTATTTTAGCATCAAGCTGTTCAGATAAGGCTGCAAGATCCGGTGTTAATAACCGCAACACGGATAACGTGAAGAGATTCCCTTTTAATTCGAATAATTGTTCCGACATAAGCGCTCGTATTCGTGTGGCCGAATTATTTGTTATCGCTTATCTGTGGCGTTGCCATTTTTAACTTGGCAGTCGCAAACAGTGATGAGCGTTGAGCTTTGGCCACTAAACTTACCACATAGATTAGCTCTCATGGTATAGTGTCAAGGTGTGTTTCGCAACAATTTAAAGGCCTTAAGATGCTATGTGCCATATACAAGAGCAAGAAAAAAGCAGATACCTATTTATATGTACCCAAACGTGATCATTTTGACGATGTTCCTGAGCCGCTGATGGACAGCTTTGGGTCGCCAGAATTTGTGATGTTGATTAATTTAGCAACAAAAAAGCGCTTGGCGCTTGCTGATATCGACAAGGTTAAGGCTGAATTAAGCGACAACGGGTTCTATTTGCAACTACCACCGCCAACTGAGAATATGTTGGACGAATTAAGACAGCAAAATGGAGTAGAGCGTGATTAACACCATCAGCAAGTATATAGCCAGCGCCTTCAAGCCTGTTGCCTTATCCACCTTATGTGTGGCTGGCGCAGCAACAATTACTTTTCCGTCTCTGGCAAACTCGCAGGTAGCAAGTGTTGAACAACAACAGGTGCAGTTTGACGCCTATGTTAAAAAACTGCGCTCCGAAGCGCTGGAAAAAGGCTATGACGCAGCCTTAATTGATTCAGCGTTTGCCACCATAGAGTTTAAGCCTAAGGTGATCAGCGCCGATAAAAACCAGCCTGAGGTCAAAGAAACCTTAGAGACTTATCTACCAAAACGGGTGCCTCAGTGGAAAATAGACCGCGCCCGTAAACTCTATAAAGAGCATAAACAGACACTGGAAGAAGTGGCTGATAAATTTGGCGTGCAAGCCCGCTTTATCGTTGCGTTGTGGGGGTTAGAAAGTAACTTTGGTCGTATTCAAGGTGGCCACCCAGTGATCTCAAGTTTAGTGACACTGGCTTATGATGGCCGCCGCGAGGCGCTATATAAACGCCAGCTTTGGGCGGCGTTAGATATTCTTAAAGACGGCCATATTGACCTTGAACATTTCAAGGGTTCTTGGGCCGGGGCTATGGGGCAAACACAGTTTATGCCAAGCTCCTTTAATGCCTATGCCGTAGACTACAACGGCGATGGCCGCAAGGATATCTGGACCACCGAGGAAGACGCGTTTGCCTCCATCGCCAATTACTTAAAAAGCGTGGGCTGGAATGACTCGCTGACCTGGGGACGACAGGTAAAATTACCCAAGGATTTTGACAGCAACGCTATATTGCAGCGCGGTACCCGCAGCCATAAGCAATGGTTGCAGTACTGGCGTGAGTCCGAGCGCAGTTTAGCGCAGTGGCAAGCACTCGGTGTGCGACGCATGGATGGCAGCGACTTACCGCAACGTGATATCACAGCGGCGATGGTGATGCCAGATAATGTCGATGGGCGTATGTATTTAGCCTACGATAATTATAAAGCACTAATGAACTGGAACCGTTCATATTATTTCGCCACCAGTGTCGGCTATTTATCCGACCGCATCGGTTACCCGCCGGTGGAGTAACTTCACACTGGCGTGGCAACACGCTAATTTGCTACACTACGCCCCGGTTCAAAGGGGCGTTTTTATGTTAGAAGATAAGTTTTGGCAGACCAAGTCGTTGGCACAAATGAGTGACCAAGAGTGGGAAGCGATTTGTGATGGCTGTGGTAAATGCTGTTTAAATACCTTTATTGACAGCGACGAAGAACAACAAGAAGACTTTGCTGCCACTACCGAGCTGCGCCCCGGCGAGCAGCTTATCTATACCAACATTGTGTGTCAGTATTTGGATAACAAAACCTGCAACTGCACCGAGTATGCAAACCGCCAGCGCTTAGTTCCCTCATGTGTGAAGCTCACCAAAGACAACATCGACGATATCTTCTTTATGCCTAACAGTTGCAGCTACCGACGACTGCAAGAGGGTCGTGGCTTGGCCAGTTGGCACCCGCTACTCAATAAGGGCAAAAAGTCGAAGATGCACAGCGCCGGGATCAGCGTACGTAACAAAACAGTAAAAGACTGTGATGTTGATCTCGAGTACTTCGAGGACCATATCGCTCAATGGCCACAAAACGACTGCGATTAACGCTTTAGACTCAAAACGGTGATGAAAGCTGAGCGCAAGCGCTCACCCTCGTGGTAACAACGCCGGCTCGGGCCCTGTCTACTCAAGGTCGAATTGCTAATTTCATTGGCCGATATGTTCGCTTAGCCGTTACTTTCCTGTCGCAGATTCATCCGTTAGCGATACAAAAAGCCGAATGTTAGTTGCATATGGTTTGGAACGTTCCAGTAAATATTCTGTGATCTTGTTATGTGGATGTGTAGAATCCGAGACAACAAGTAGAAGGAGAACAACACGTGAGTGAGATGAATAATAATCAGGCTTACGTTGCATCGGCAGATAAACAAAGCAACTATACTTTGCCGCTTGTAGCGATGACCACCTTGTTTTTTCTGTGGGGCTTTATCACCGTTTTAAACGATTTACTGATCCCCAGATTGAAAGCAGTTTTTGACTTAACCTATACCGAAGCCATGCTGATCCAGTTCTGCTTCTTTGGCGCGTATTTCATTATGTCGTTGCCAGCGGGTTACTTAGTTAAGCGATTTGGCTATAAGAACGGTGTTGTCAGTGGCTTAATCGTTGCCTCTATCGGCTGCTTACTGTTTTACCCAGCCGTGGCCGTACACGAGTATTGGTTGTTTTTAGGCGCACTATTTGTGTTAGCTTCTGGGGTGACCATTCTACAAGTGTCTGCTAACCCCTATGTGGCCGCATTAGGCCCGGCGCAAACCGCCTCTAGTCGACTCAATTTGGCGCAGGCTCTTAATTCGTTAGGCACCACAGTGGGGCCTATTATCGGCAAAATTTTATTGTTTGGCGGCAGTGCTGCGCTGGTTACCGAGGCTGCAACGGCGGACACGGTAAAAATTCCTTATTTAATGCTCGCCGCTGCGCTATTAACGATTGCCGTTGTCTTTGCAGTGTTGAAGCTGCCCGTGATCAAAGAACACACTGAAGAATTCGACTGCAAAGCCAAAAACCACTCTTTATTAGAAGCCCCTCACTTGGTTTTCGGTGTTGGCGCTATCTTTTGTTATGTAGGCGGCGAAGTGGCCATTGGTAGTTTTCTTGTTAATTACTTTGGCGAAGCGCACATTGCTGGTCTAGCTGAGCACGAGGCGGCCCACCTCATTTCTTATTACTGGGGCGGTGCCATGGTCGGGCGCTTTATTGGCTCGGCAGCATTACAAAAAATTGCGCCGCACAAAGCACTACTCTTTAATGCTGTGGCCACCATTGTATTGCTGCTTGTCACTATTAATAGCCAAGGAATGGTTGCCATGTGGTCTGTACTGGCTATCGGCTTGTTTAATTCAATTATGTTCCCCACCATTTTCACACTTGCTATTGCGGCGCTTAGCTCACTCACCAGTCGCGGCTCGGGGTGGTTATGCTTGGCCATTGTTGGTGGTGCGTTAATTCCTCTCGTCCAAGGTTATGTAGCCGACACTGTGAGTTTGCAGTTAAGCTTCTACGTGCCGCTTGTGTGTTACGTATATATCGCTTGGTATGCGATGAGTACACCCAAGTTACAAGGAAAGTGGCAAGAGAAAATCGAAAAATAGCAGTACGATATATTTAAGCTTTGAAACACCGCCCTGATGCTTGTCAGGGCGGTTTTGTTTTAAGGTCGGTGAATACGTATTCATTACCCCTATTTACTAGTACGAGCTGGAACGTTCCATTTTGTCTTTCACCTATTTTTTGGCTCCCAACAAGCTTGCTACCAAACGTTCTCCTTTGTAATAAGGGTATACACAGATGAGTTCGCGCACGAGCGCCTGTGCGGGCAGTTAGCGTCACCTATATGGCACAATTGTTACAGCTGTAATTAAACTGTATTAATAGCGCAACACCACTGTCACTTTCCTTCTCTACACTCTCGCACATCTTACATTCGTGTCGGATTTCCGGCTAAGCATTCGAGCTAAACATAAGGTGTATGCGATGAAAGGCGTTAAACCCCTGATATTAGCCACAGTAGTGGCGGCCACCAGCCCCGTGCTGATGGCTAATGAACTGGACACTGTTAAAAACAAAAGCAGTGAAATTAATGAGTTAGCGAAAAAATCTCAAAATAAAATCGATAACATCGCTGATTCAATGCAAAACCGCTTGCAAAAGTTTAAGGCACTCAACAAAGAAATAGACGGCCTCAGCGTCTACAACGCGCAGTTGCAAAAGCAAATTGCCAATCAAGTTGAAGAAATGGACAACCTTAACGCATCGATGGACCAAGTATCGGTGATCGAGCGACAAATCACGCCACTGATGTTGCGAATGATCAATGGCCTTGAGCAGTTTGTTGCCCTAGATGTGCCTTTTTTACAGCAAGAGCGCAGCGAGCGGATTGCTAAGTTGCATGCGTTGATGGACCGCGCTGACGTGGCATCAAGTGAAAAGTTCCGCCGTGTGCTCGAAGCCTATCAGGTTGAGGTCGACTATGGTCGCACCATCGAGGCCTATACCGCTTTACAGGATGTAGATGGCAAAGAACGCGAGGTTGATTTCCTGCGCATTGGTCGCTTAGAGCTTATTTATTTGACCCGTGACGGCCAGCAAGCCGGCGCCTGGGATAAAGAACAAAAAGCATTTGTAAAACTGGATGATTCGGCTATTAGCCAAATTAACAAAGGTCTGCGTATTGCGCGTAAACAGCTAGCCCCAGACATGTTAACCCTGCCTATCCAAGCTGCGGAATAAGAGGTACCGACAATGAAATTAATGAAACAGTTTACCCGAAGCGCAGCCTTAGTTGCCACTTTGGCGTTATCGCACTCTGCTTTAGCCGCAGATGCTATGGATCTAGATGCGCTATTAAAAACACTCGAGCAGGGTAAAGTTGCGCAGTCTGCGGAAAATAAAGAGCGTGAGCAGGCATTTATGGCCCGCGAAAACGAACAATTACAGATGTTGCGTCAGGCTGAGCAAACTCGCAACGCCAAGCTTCAAGAGTCTGAACAATTAGAAACGCGTTTCGAAGAAAACGAAGTGAAACTCGCGCAGCTATCCGATACCTTGCAAAACCGCATGGGCACACTCAAAGAATTGTTTGGTGTGCTGCAGCAAGAAGCAGGCGAGAGTGCCAATAAGTTTGCTACTTCTGTTATCTCAGCACAGCTTCCAGGGCGTGATGAGTTTATGGAAGAGATGGCGCAAAAAATGGGTTCAAGTTCGAAGCTTGCTTCTATCGAAGACATCGAGAAGGTGTGGTTTGAGCTGCAGCGAGAGATGACCGAGCAGGGCAAAGTCACACGCTTTAATACTGAAGTGATCGTTGCCGGCGGCGCTAAAGAAAACAAAGAAGTGCTGCGTGTCGGCGCATTTAACCTTATTGCCGATGGCAAGTACCTTGAGTACAACAATGTCACCGATACATTATCTGAATTGACTCGCCAGCCCGTAGACCGTTACACCGCCAGTGCTCAAGACTTACAACAAGCCACTGACGGCTTTGTGCAGTTCGCGCTGGACCCAACAGGCGGCTCTATTTTGGGCCTACTAGTACAGGCTCCAGGTACTGAAGAGCGGGTGCATCAAGGCGGCACTGTGGGTTATGTGATTCTCGCGGTTGGCGCATTGGCGCTATTAATCGCCATTGAGCGATTCATTTCTTTGCTTATTATTGGCAGCAAAATTCGTCGCCAGCTTAAAGACGATGTTGCCCGCGACGATAACCCGCTTGGACGTGTGATGAAGGTGAAAGACCAATACCCTCACGTGGCGCACGACACTCTTGAGCTGAAACTGTCCGAAGCAATTTTACGCGAGATGCCAAAAATAACGCGTAACCTCACGCTTATTAAAATCATCTCTGTGGTGGCGCCGCTGCTGGGCTTACTCGGTACGGTCACTGGTATGATTAATACCTTCCAAGCGATTACCTTATTTGGCACCGGCGACCCTAAATTAATGGCTGGGGGCATATCTCAAGCTTTGGTGACAACGGTACTAGGTTTGGTCGTCGCTATACCGACGGTATTCCTTTATACCCTGCTTAATACACGCTCAAAGAACTTGTTGCTCATTTTGCAAGAGCAAAGTGCCGGTCTTATTGCTGAGCGCAGCGAAAAGGGAGCGTAAATCATGGTGCTATTGATTGATTGGATCAATGCAATTCGTGATTTTCTCGATACGGGTGGCCAGGTGCTCCTGGTCATCGGCATCCTCATCTTTGCTATGTGGTTGCTGATTTTGGAGCGCTTTATGTACTTCTTCCATGGCTATGGCAAGTACAAAAAATCGGTGCGCACGCAGTGGCAAAACCGCAGTGAGCGTAACAGCTGGAATGCCGAGCAAATTCGCCAAGCAATGATCTCACGGGCGGGAATGAAGCTTAACGCTAATCTTGCTCTGATCAATGTCATGGTTGCACTGTGTCCGCTGCTCGGTCTGCTAGGTACGGTAACCGGCATGATCGAGGTATTTGACGTTATGGCTATTACTGGCACCGGCAGTGCCCGTTCCATGGCCTCCGGGGTGTCGAAAGCGACTATCCCTACCATGGCCGGGATGGTCGGCGCGTTGTCTGGGGTGTTTGCCTCAACATTTTTACAGCGCCGCGCCAAACGAGAAGTCGAATTGTTAGAAGATAAAATGGTCTTGGACCACTAGTTGCGATGATGCCTGTGCTTGAGCACAGGCAAGGAGAAAAAAATGAGAGCCCCTTTAGGTAAAATATTTCAAGAAGAAGAAGCAGAAGAAATTAACATGACGCCGATGCTGGATGTGGTCTTCATCATGCTTATTTTCTTTATCGTTACCGCGTCTTTTGTCAAAGAGTCAGGTATTGATGTAAACCGCCCAGAAGCGGCAACGGCGGTGAAAAAGGAGCGCGCCAATATTCTTGTCGCTATCTCTGATAAGGGCGAGGTGTGGATCAATAAACGGGAAGTAGACGTGCGCGCGGTGCAAGCGAATATCGAGCGTTTAAAAGCCGAAAACCCGCAAGGCAGCGTGGTGATTCAAGCGGATAAGAAAGCCACTACTGATACCCTGATCAAGGTGATGGATGCCGCCAGAGCTGCGGGCGTATTTGACGTGTCGATTGCGGCTCAAGAGGCCTAAGGAGCTGCCATCATGCGTTATTTTATCGCCCTGATAGTCGCTGCGGTGGTGACCTTTATGCTGTTTTTAGGCATGCAGGCATTAATCTCCGGTGGCGAGGGAGCCATGACTGAGCCAGCTAAAGGCAACGTACTTGATTTTGTGCGCCTTAAGCAAGAAGAAACCGTCGAGAAAAAAGAGCGTAAACCGCAGAAACCACCGAAGCCAAAAGAGCCGCCACCACCGATGGACTCGCCGCAAACACAAAGCAGCGATCCTAACGCCAGCAGCGGTAATTTCGACTTTGCTGCCGATGTCAGTGCTGATGTCGACATTGGTAAAGGCTTGGCGCTAGAAAGCAGCGACGGTGAGTATTTGCCCATTGTTAAAGTCTCGCCTGTGTATCCACGCCGAGCTTTATCAGGCGGTATTGAAGGTTATGTCATTGTCGAATTTACAGTGACTAAACAAGGCACCGTACGCGACCCGAAGGTACTTAAAGCCGAGCCTGAGAGTATTTTCGATAGAGCTGCAATGGATGCGGCTAAAAAATTCAAATACAAGCCGCGTATCGTTAATGGCGAGGCGGTAGAAGTGGCAGGGGTGCAAAACCGCATCACCTTCCAAATCAACGGTTAATGAGTGTGCCCCGCAGTGGGCACCTGTTGCGATTAAGAGGTTTACCATGACAAAACTGAACTCATTGCTGCTATTTGCAGGGTTAACATCGGCGACGTTAGTGTTGCCGAGCATGGCCAGTATGATCCCATCGGTGGCGCTCGCCAGCGCCCATGCAGAGCAAAAAACCAAACGCGTGCCGGCGCTGCGCGATAAGGTTTATAGCCAATTAGCGCGGGCACAAAAGCTCGCTGATGACGGGGATGTAAAAGGTGGGCTAGCGGCACTTGACTCTGTTAAAGAGCGTGCTTCAAGCATGAATAGCTACGAAAAGGCCATGATGTACAATTTTTATGGCTTCATTTACTACAATGAAAACCGCTTGGGTGAAGCCATTGATGCTTTTGAAAATGTTGTTGCTCAGACGGATATTCCTGAAAGTTTAACGCTCAGCACGCTGTTTTCATTGGCGCAGCTGTCGATGGCCAACGATGATTATCAAGGGGTGATTGATTACCTGACCCGTTGGGATAAGGTCAATACCAAAGCGCAGCCTGACAGTTATTACGTGCTGAAATCTCAAGCCTATTACCAAATGAGCCAATATCAGGATGCGTTGGCAGCGATAAACACAGCTATTGCACTTGCGGAAAAAGACGGGAAAACACCGAAGGAAAACTGGCTGGTATTGCAACGTGCTTTGTATTACTCATTACAACAACCAGAGCAGGTTGTGGCGGTGATTGAGAAAATGATTGCGCTTTACAACAAGCCCGAATACTGGCTGCAATTAAGCGGTATGTATGGCGAGGTTGGACGAGAGAAAGAGCAACTGGCTACTATTGAGGCTGCTTATCAGCAAGGCTTTGTAACCAGCAAATCGGATTTACGAAACTTAGCCCAGGTCTATATGTTCAACGGCTTACCTTATAAGGCTGCAAAAGTTATGAAAACCGCGCAAGCCAAAGGTGTCGTCGCAGATAATGTTAAAAACAATGCCTTCATAGCAGAAGCTTTTGTACAAGCCAAAGAAGAGCGCAAGTCCCTTGCTTACTTTGAAAAAGCGGCTAAGCAAAGCCAAGAAGGTATTTATGACCAACGCCTTGCTGAGGTGCACTTGAATCTCGAGCAATATGCAGAGGCGGCGGATGCGGCCAGGGCAGCTCTGGAGAAAGGGGGTCTACAGCATGAGTCTAATGCGTATGTGGCGTTAGGGATGGCGCAGTTTAACTTACAGAACTTTGACGCCTCTATTTTGGCCTTCGAACAGGCGGAGAAACACAAGCGCTCTGAGCGCTTGGCGCAACAATGGATAAAATATGTAAAAAATGAAAAGCTGCATGCTGAGACATTAAAGCAGGCGCTTTTATAAAGTGTTTTATGATTAGGTATAATAGAGTTAGTTAATATAAATATTAAATAACTGTGCCTGGTCTTTAACAACCATAATCGCAACACCAAAGCCGCCCTCGGGTGGCTTTTATCTTTTTAAGTAACAATATTAATAACTTAATCATGTCATCATATGTTTAAATAAGTGTCACTTCATTGTCATAAAGCCACCGTATTGTATGTCGTAACTTTTAAATGCGTTAACAATAATTGACATTCAACGGAGTATAACAATGAAACTATCTGACTTATTCAAGGTCAGCCTAGTGGCTTCAGCAGTCACACTGGCAGCATGTGGCGGCGACATCGAAATCACCCCAACTGTAAATGACAACAGCACAAATACAGATAACAGTGTTAATAATTCAAACAATACATCTGGTGGTGACAACTCCGATGATTTTGAATGTGCCAGCTACGAGTCTGACTCTGGTACGGTCCAAGGTGTATTTGATGGTCGTGACTGTATTTACAATGACTCCTTTGCCAGTAAAACTATTGAAATCACCAGTAACATTACGTTCTCTGAAATCCCAGATAATGGTGTGCACTTATTTGAGCAAGCACTGTTAATCGGTGAAGATGGCAACACCACAGAAGGTTTTGAAATTCCAGCAAATGGCCCAACGCTAACAGTTGAGCCTGGTGCTACCTTGGCCTTCCAATCTGGCGAAGCCATTATTCGTATCGCTCGTGGCGCAAAAATCCAAGCTAATGGCACCGAAGAGAAACCTATTACGTTCACTTCAGCTAATGCCTTCGACCGTTTTGATAGCGCAGGTGAAGGTGCTCGCTATGCAGATTGGGGCGGTATCATTATTAATGGTAATGGTATCACTGACCAATGTACTGATGCAGAGCGTGATGCAAGCACGTGTAACGTTGCCTCTGAGGGGATCACTAGCTACTTCGGTGGTGACGACAATACTGATTCTAGCGGTAGTATCAAGTGGGCCAAAATTTGGTATGCAGGTTCAGGTCCTAAAGTAGGGGGTGAAGGCGATGACCTTAATTCACTTACATTAAATGCAGTGGGTTCAGGTTCAGAGTTTGAATACCTGCATATTCACCAAGGTTTCGATGATGGTATTGAATTCTTTGGCGGTGCAGCGACGATTAAGCACATTGTTGTTACCGACACGCAGGATGATTCATTCGACTTTGATGCGGGTTGGCAGGGTGCAGGTCAATTCTTATATGTACAACATGGTACTGTGACCTTGAACGACGGCACTGTGGTGAACATGGGCAACAACGGTTTCGAATCTGATGGTGTTAAGGGCGAGTCTTCACCGCAAGTGGGCCCAACTAACCCGACCCTTGCTAACATCACCATCGTGACCACAGATGGCAATTCTGTGCGAGATGATGATCCTTCGCAAGCTTACAAGTTCGACGATGAGTTCAATGCCAGCATTTACAACGCCTTATTGGTCAAGAAGAATGCGGTAAACAGCAGCTGTATTCAAGTGACTTCAGATGGCGAAAAGCAAGCCGATAACATCATGTTTAATAACTCAGTGATGGCGTGCTCTTCAAACTTCACCGATACAGATACATTCGCAGCGGGCCCATTAGCAGGGCAAACCAAGGCGTCTTGGTTCGAAAATAGCGGCAGTAGCGAAATTTTGACTGATGATGTATCGGTATTGGCTGAAAATGGCTTTGCAACAAACACTGCCTCAGCAGATGTTTCAATTAATGCTAACGATTTAAGTGGCCTAGACTCAAGCTTCTTTGAGAGCGTAGATTACATCGGCGCGGTATCTGATCAGGACACAAGCTCTAGCTGGTATAAGTGGGTTGAGACTGCTGTTAATGCAGCGGCTCAAGACTAAAAGCCTAGTTATTTAGAGTGTTAAATTGAGGCGCCTTGGTGCTTGAGCAAAGCAGTAGGCGCCTATTTTTTGTCAAACTGATTAGGATGTATATCATGTTTAAACAACATAGGCTGAGCAAACTCACCCTCGCGGTTGGCCTGGGATTGTTTGTCCACACTAATGGCCTAATCGCAGCTGAAGCAGAGCTCGCAGCGAACGATGAAATAGAAGAGGTTGTGGCTGTAGGAACTCGGCTTCAAGGAAGCGCTGCAGCTGTGGTTGAAGAACGAAAAAATCAGGCATTCGTTGCTGATATTCTTGGAGCCGAGCAACTATCACGTACTGGCGACAGTGACGCTGCCTCAGCGCTTCGTCGTGTGACAGGCCTGACATTAGTTGATGGTAAGTTTATTTATGTTCGTGGTCTGGGCGAGCGTTATTCCAGTGCTAGATTGAATGGTGCCTATATCCCTAGCCCCGACCTCACTCGCAACGTCGTGCCGCTGGATATTTTCCCAGCCAGCATCATAGAAAGTATGGCGGTGCAAAAAGCCTACTCTCCCGATATGCCTGCGGCGTTCGGTGGCGGTAACATAGACATCAGAACCAAATCCATCCCCAACGATTTTGTTGCCGGAGTGGAGTTGGGCGTTGGCTATAACACAACAGCGGATGAAGGCTATACCTATGATGGTAATGATGCTGGTGTTCCACAAGCAATGAAAGATGCGATTGTTCGCTATCAAGGAAACTTTAGCATCAACAATATAGTTAACAGAGACTATTTGCAGGACAATGAGCAAGGAACGCGTGCTCAGCAAGCGACCGCTATCAATAACCAATTGTTAAAGTCATTGCCACGAAACTATGGCCTGAAAGAAGAGTCACTTGACCCGGAAATGGGCGTCAAAGCGCACATTGGCAATAGCTTTGAAGAGGATTACTTCGGCGGTCGTATTGGCTTTTTACTATCAGGTGCGTATGTTAACGAATGGGATGCACAAACTCGCTTTTCATCTGTGATTGCACAAGATGTCGATAGCAGTTGTGCGACTAGCCTAGATTCTGCCGAGCAGGTTGCAAACTCGTGCTATAACACCGTGAAAAATTCGACGGTAACGACCGAGAACGAGCGTTATAACGCCACGGCAAGCCTTGGTTACACCTTCGATACACATAGTATTTCTGCTCAACAACTCTATATTGTCGATAATGAAGACGAAACGGAAGTAGCGATTTCACAAAGCCCGGCGGGCAGTTCAACGTTTACCATTGCCGGTGACGGGTTAGCTAATCGCAATCACGAATTCAATCTTGAAGAGCGTAAGCTCAATGTATCCCAGTTCCTTGGACAGCATACTTTCTTGGATTTATGGGGAGTCGGCTTTGATTGGCAGTATACGCGTTCGAAAGCAACCACAGATATTCCCACCAACGTTGATTTTGAGTTTCGCGATCAATACGGCGAAAACGGTCGTTACGCGGGGTCTGAGATCACAGGAGACGACAACCGCGTGATCATGTCATATACCGATATGGAAGAACGTGTAACTTCCTATGGTGGTAACTTTAACTTGCCTTTGATGTTTGATGGTGTCGATGTCGAGTTTAAGGTAGGTTATGACTTTTCGGATCGAGCAAGAATCTACAACACTTCTAGCTTCACTGTGAACAACAGTGCTGGTGCTGCGATCAATGTCAACGATGGCAGTCGCGATCCGCTGACTAACAGCGGCTATTTAAGCGATCAATTTATCGATGGCAACGCCATTTTGGTCGATTTTAACGAACCAACGCCACCAGATGCTGATGACTATATTGCTGGTCAAAAGATTGATGCTGGCTATGGCTCATTCGATGTAATGTATGACCAATGGTTGCGCATTAGCGGCGGTATACGATATGAGGAATTCAAACAAACCTCAGTTGGTACGTCTAGCCTTATTTTTGATGGCGAAGATTTGCAAACGATTTGGTCTGCCGAGAACATTGAAGATGGCACTATCTTAGAAGATGATTGGTTCCCCGCATTGTCATTAACTTATATTGGCGCAGAGCAATATCAAGTTCGAGCCGGTTACGGTGAAACCGTAGTGCGCCCTGACTTTCGTGAAGTGGTCCCTGTCACCTATTTTGATCCGCTAACCGATATTCGTACTTTTGGTCGCGTCGGTCTTAAGAGCAGTCCGATTAAGAATTACGACCTTCGCTACGAATTCTACGGTGAAGCAGGGAACTCCTACAGTGTCGCTGCCTTTTATAAGGATATAGAAGCACCCATTGAGACCGTTTTGCGTATTGGTGATGAAGACTACTCCGCGACCTTCGTCAATGGTGAAACTGCTGAGGTGTATGGTATAGAAGCAGAATGGCTTCAAGATCTGACGTTCTTGAGCGATGGACTATTTACCAGCGGTAATATTACTTTAAGTGATTCCGAAGCGAAGATAGATCCTGCTTTAGCCGGAAACCTAACTAACCCAACTAAGCGTATGACGGGTCACTCTGAATACGTCGTCAATATGCAGCTAAATTACGACTCTGCTGATGGCGTTCATAGTGCGTCATTGGTCTATAACGTGTTTGGTGAGCGTATTCTCGCAGCTGGCGTAGCGGGGCGTGATGATGCCTATGAGCAACCATTTCACTCGTTAGACTTAGTGTACACGTGGTACCCAGATTTCAACTCTAAAGTGAAATTCAAAGTCCAAAACCTGTTAGACGAGCAAAAAGAAGTGACGCAGTCAGACATCGTAGTGCGTTCACGTGAAGAAGGTGTAGAATTCAGCGTAAGTTATGCATATGAGTTCTAGTTTCAGGTAACAACAAAGAAAAGCCCAGCCAGTGCTGGGCTTTTTTATATGGTATTAACGGCATTTAATAGTCGCATAAAGAGGATAACACTGGTTTTTGCTGCCCGTACTTTTTTTAATCCACGCACTGCCATACCAGTCATAATCAGCATAAGACGATTCATCTTCGCCATAGGTAACGGTACTTCCAGAAACTTCCTGATTGTGACCGCGTGCTTCACAAAAGGTGTTGCCATTGGTTGAGCCCACAAAGAAGGACTCTAAACGCCCATTAACCCACACTTTCGGGCCATAATAGGTCACTGTTGAGGCGGCTAATGAACCTTGTTTGTTGAGCATATTCACTTCAGCGCGCGTAAAGCTTACTTGCTCTTGGTCTGGTGCTGCCAAATTGACCGCTGAGCTTTGAGCTGAGGCTGTTGATGATAGTGCTGCGACAGTCAGTGCCGCGATAGAGGTTACGAATAAATTCATGACTATTTCCTTGTTTAATTGTTAATGCACACCTCCGACTGCCTGTGTACCTACTTACTACACCATCAAGTGTTTTCAAAATAGCGACAGAATAGTTAATAAATTGTGACTAACGAATCGGGTGATATTAGCTATATGAAATAATTTTAAGTTGTATCTAACCCACTAGTGCCTGGGGCGTTGCAGTGCTATTGTCAGAGATTCTCAGTGCTCGCTGGGTCTCACGCAATATGAATAAACTTGTAAGTAAGAGGAATCTGTAATGAAAAAAGTAGGCTTAGTAGGCTGGCGGGGGATGGTTGGCTCCGTACTGCTAGAGCGGATGCAACAAGAAAGTGATTTTACTCATATTGATGTGACCTTTTTTACCACTTCACAGACAGGACAGTTGGGCCCGGCAATTGGCGGCGATGCTAAACCTTTGTTGAGCGCCTACGATGTTGACGCGCTCAAGGGCATGGATGTTGTTGTGACCTGTCAAGGTGGCGATTACACCAATGAAGTCTATGGTAAATTGCGCGACAGTGGTTGGCGCGGGTATTGGATTGATGCCGCCTCGGCGCTGCGTATGAGCGACGAGAGCATTATTGTACTCGATCCGGTGAATCATGATGTTATCGAGCAAGGTCTCGAACAAGGTGTAAAAACCTTCGTCGGTGGTAATTGCACGGTATCGTTGATGCTATTGGCATTGGGGGGCTTGTTTGAACAAGATTTAGTTGAGTGGGTTAGCCCCATGACCTATCAAGCGGCCTCCGGCGCCGGTGCGCGCAATATGAAAGAATTACTTAAGCAAATGGGTGATATTCATGGTGTCGTTGCCTCGCAACTTGCCGACCCTGCCAGCGCTATTTTAGAAATAGACAAGCTAGTTGCGAATAAAATGAAAGATGGTTCACTGGATTATGATCAGTTCGGTGTGCCACTAGCAGGTAGCTTGATCCCGTGGATTGATGTGCCAATGCCGTCGGGGCAAAGCAAAGAAGAGTGGAAGGCTGAAGTAGAAGCCAATAAAATTTTGGGTTCCTCGAAGCAACCTATCCCGGTTGATGGCTTATGCGTGCGTGTAGGCATGATGCGCTGCCACGCTCAGGCACTGACCATCAAATTGCGTGAGGATGTTAGCGTTAGCAAAATAGAGCAAATTCTTGCGAGTCACAACGAATGGGTCGATGTCATTGCCAACGAGCGTGGTGCATCGAGCGAAGAGTTGAGCCCTGTCAATGTCACAGGGACTTTACGAATTCCTGTTGGCCGCATTCGCAAGCTCAGTATGGGGCCTCGTTATATTAGTGCATTTACGGTGGGCGATCAGCTACTATGGGGAGCGGCAGAACCGCTTAGAAGAATGCTGAAAATTATCTGTAACGGGTACTAAGCTGCTGTAAATAGGGCACTTTTGTGCCTTTTTATTATTCCTAGCTAGACTTTTACCAGCGCATTTCCTAGTATACCTGCAATGTGTTGGTAGGAGTCTTGCCTGTGCGTTTTATTGTTGGCTTATTTGTCCTTGTTAGTGCGCTCAGTGTGCCTGCTCACGAGTTGAAGGGCAGCTTACCAGATCATTACCCTCCTTATAGTATCGTGGGTGATACCACTAAAGGCATTATTCCTGACCTATTAGTGGCGCTGAACTCGTTTAGTGATCATGCCTATAAAGCGCAGCCAAATACCTCACGGCGCTCATTAAAGTTGTTACATGAAGGGCAAATTCATTACCGCTTTGATTCCGAGCGCTGGGTTGCAAACGCCAGTCACTATTATTGGAGTGACGCGATAGTTGAAGTGAATGATGTGTTGGTTTATCCGGCAAGCGGCCCAGCAATCAATGATATAAAACAACTGCAAAGGTTAGCAAACGACCGCCAAAAGCCGCTGCGAATTGGAACCCGCTTCGACTACCACTATCCAACTTTAATGCCGCTGCTTAATAACGGCAACATGGTCCGTGATAACTTTTACTCTGAAATAAATATGCTAAAGGCCCTGGCAGACAAAGAGCATGGGCAACTCAGTGCTGTTGTAATTGCAGAGCATGTTTATGATTATCTGTTAAGGTCAAGACCTGAGCTGGTGGGTGAATTAGTTAAAAGTAACCGCCCCATAGACACAGCTCTTTACCAGTTTCAGTTTCCAAAAACTGATAACGGGCGTATCAATATGCTTTATACTAACCGCTTATTAGATAAGTTAAGGCGTAATGGCGAGTTGGAAAAAATAGTTAATAACTATACCCAGTAATAGGTTTATTTAAGCCACTGTTTAATAAGTTCAGCAATTGCCTTATGATGGTCCTGCGCATAGCAAGAGATAACTTGTTTTTGGCGCTTGCTCTGGTCCAATTTTGACTGCTTTTTTTGATGTAAGCGTGCGAAGGGACCTTGTTTTGATTTATCATTCATTGTTTTCTAACTACTGCCTAATGACTAAATTCAGCTATATTTTACCCGTGGTGTGTATGCTCTCCCTGAGTGCTTGTAAGGGCACCCAGCGTTATCATGAAACCCAATCTCAACGCTTAGACGAGTGTGCATATAAAAATGATGATGACTATTTTGCGTGCTTAGAGCAACAAAAACAGAACTATCAGCGGTTTCAACAACAGCGTCAACAAGAAAATAATTAAGCTAAATATTTCATAGTGTTGAAATACCTACCTATACTTTTAACTTCCGCTTTAAAAATATTTATGCTGGCATGGAAGTTAACAACAAGAAAAAGCGTTTTACAATACGCGTTACACTAATAACAACCTTCATATTTGCTTGTGCCTTCACGGCTATTGCGGCTATATCACTACACTATTACTTTAGTAGTAGTCTTGCAAAAAACGCAGCGGCAACGCAGTTTGAATTAATCGCCACTCAGGTTGCCAGCCAAGCACGACGTCAAGAGCAGGCTGCGGTAAGCCTCGCAAATGTAATTAAGCTGCAAAATATTCGCGGTGCGAGATCCATTAGCGGCGAGCAACTAGCTCGCTTTAGTGCTTTATTAAGTGCTCAAGAAGAGGTGTTTTCATTATTTTACGGCTTTAGTAATGGCGATTACTTTGAAATATCTAATTTAGAGTCCACTCCCGGGATTAGGCGCGTGTGGGGTGCAGCACCTAACGACCGCTGGGTTGTTGTACAAATATATGGTCAGGGCGGCGATAGGAAAAGGTATACCCAATTTCTCGACTCCAAGCTTAACGTTCGAATACAAACTGAGGAGCCAACAGACTACGATGCTCGGCAAAGGCCGTGGTTTAAGAACGCATCACATCAAAGTGTAAATAAAATGCCCCCCTATATGTTTAGCTTTATAGGTCGCCCTGGCACGAGTTACGCGATTACCGGCAAAAATAACGTGGTAGCGGGGACCACCGTGCTGTTATCTTCTTTGTCTCGATACATGGACATACCTGATTATACCTTAACCGGCAATGGCTATTTATTTGATGACAATGGGGAAGTCAGTATAGAGCAACGTGTTGATGCGCCATCAGAACTCAACGTGACACCTATCACCTTAGACGATCGTCAGCGTGTTTATTTAGATAAGGTCGGTACTTTGCGAGTAGGGGTTATGGATGATTACCCTCCATTTGAGTACTCAGTGTCGGGGCAACCTCGGGGTTACAGTGTTGAGCATATTCGTTTATTGGCGAGGAAACTGGGGGTCGAGCTGCAGTTTATCAATGGCTATCGGTTTCCGGAACTAGTGGAGCAGTTAAAGTCCGGCAAAATAGATATGTTACTTGGACTTATGAAAAACGAAGAGCGTGAGCAATTTTGTGTATTTGCAAATGGCCACTATGAAACAAGGATAATTGCCACCATGCGCCAGGGGGAGGCACAAGGGCAACAACGTTTAAGTGACTTTAAAGAGTTACGTATTGCCGCGCAAAAAGGCTACGCTGTGACAAAGTTTTTAAAAGCGCGTATGGGCAACGCCCACTTTATTGAATACAACGATACCCTCGATGCGCTGAAGGGGCTTAACAGAGGGGACGTTGATGTTGTGTTCGATGATGAGGTGGTTATTAACTATATCCAAGCTTACTTCTATATTGAAGGGCTTGAAAAAGTAACCCAAATTAGTGAACTAAAATCACAAAGTGACTTCAACTTTCATCACACGGTAAGAAAGGATTTAGCGCCGCTGATGACGTTCATAAATCGGGCTATTAATGAACTAAAACCAAGTTTGAAAGTAGATCTAAAACAAAAGTGGTTAGACTTTGACAGCCCCAGACGGCGTGCAGAGCTTTCACAGTTGCCCTCTAAGCAGTTACTGGATATTGCCCAACAAGCACCTCTTCGCGATCGCATGCACGAAATAGAAATTGATAACAAAACACATTATGCCTATATATCGCGTGTTGAGGGGCTCATTGGTTCTGGGAATCAGGAATACATCGCGCTCATAGTCAGCGAGGATGAGGCCTTGTCGCAACTACAATGGCAAGTAAAAAAGGCCATGTTAGTAACCTTATTTGTGTTATTTATAGTACTGATCATTATCTCCCAAATGGCGCGTAATCTAGCCAACCCCATTCAACGCTTAATTGAAGAAAATCAGAAGATTGGCCAACGAGACTATGACCATGTTCATTATGTCGACTCTCACATAGAGGAAATTCACCAACTTTCATCGGCCATGGTTAATATGTCTGAATCAATATGTGACTTTGAGGCCGGGCAAAAGGAATTGCTCGATGCATTTATTCAGCTTATTGCTCAGGCAATCGATGAAAAATCGCCATACACTGGGGGGCATTGTGCTCGCGTACCAGAACTGGCGATGATGTTGGCGCAAGAAGCGAACAATCAACAGAAGGGGCCATTTGCGCACTTTGGTTTTAATTCCAAAGAGCAATGGCGTGAATTTGAAGTCGCTGCGTGGTTACACGATTGCGGTAAAATTACGACGCCGGAGCATATTGTTGATAAAGGCTCTAAGTTAGAGTGTATATATAATCGGATTCACGAAATACGTATGCGCTTTGAAGTATTATACCGAGATGTTCGTATCGATTATCTTGAAGCCGTAAATAGAGAGCCTGAAGAGCAATTAAGGTTTTATGCAACGCTTCAACAGCGGCAAAAGGAACTAAAGGAAGATTTTGCTTTTGTAGCCAAATGCAATGTCGGTGGGGAAATGATGTCTGAACAAGACCGCAGTAGATTGGAGTCGATAGCTGAGCAAACATGGTACCGAAATTTCGATGATTGCCTTGGGTTATCCCCGGCCGAACAGCGTCGGATGAAAGATTTTGAGCATACCACTGAAGGTGAAGAGTATTTACTTGCGGATAAAAAATGCCATATATTTGCACGTAATGAAAGGGAATTTAGTCGCAATTCAGGCTTTGGTTTTAATATGGAGCCAACAGAAAATAAACAAAATCTCGGCGAGTTATATAACTTGAAAATAGGTCGGGGTACATTAACGAATGAAGATAGGTATATTATTAATGAGCATATTATTACGACCATTCGCATGTTAGAAACTCTGCCGTTACCAGAGGATTTACAGCGTGTACCCGAATACGCTGGTGGGCATCATGAAAAGTTGGATGGCGGAGGATATCCGCGAGGTTTAATTGCTGAGCAAATGTCAGTGCCTGCACGGATCATGGCCATTGCAGATATTTTCGAAGCGCTGACTGCAAATGACAGACCATATAAGGAAGCAAAAACGTTATCCCAATCACTGAAAATTATGAAATTTATGGCGCAAGATAGGCATATAGATAAAGATCTATTTGCTTTATTCTTAACGAGCGGCACTTACATGGATTACGCAAGGCAACATCTTAACGATTCGCAGATTGATGACGTTGATATCAAAGATTACATAATCGGGTAGTCGTCATTGTGCAGTTTGTTGTCTGAAGGTGGCAAGAACCAAAACATTTACATAAGTACACACTGTATGGTTTAGACTCCGCTAGCATAATACGAAAGCCGTTGACAGACTTGTGATCAAACTTTGCGCGAGGTTGTGAGCTTCTTATATTCGTTTTTATAGGTTATAGAGAATTGCAGCCTATAATTTATGGTTAGTTAGTAACGGGGTTTCTATATTAGAAGCCCCGTTTTTTTATGCACTTTAATCTCAGATTGAGACTAATCGTTTGTGCCTGTTCTTCTGGCAATATCCCCCACAAGCTTAACTAGCTGGTCGTTAAGGGTTTGCATGAACTCTTGTTGGCTCTGTGTCTCCTTCTTGAGGTTGTCGTATAGGCGCTTGTTTTGATCTGCCGACCACTTATAGCGGGGATAAAAACACAGTTGGCCGGGGCTGACTGTGTACCAAGGCGTTACTAGTTCAAACGTCTGCGAGTCGATATAGCAATCTTTCCAGCCGCCAGTATCAGGCAGATAACCCCGCGCTTTGATATCTAGGAGTATCTTAATAGGTTTCGGTGCGTCCCCTTTCTTGAGGTATTTGTGAATAGTCACCTCATGGACGCCCAGCTCTTTGGATGCTTTTCGAGCCTGAAAACCGTAAACCTTCCGGAAATTTTTGACGAATTGATGGTCATACATGTTCTTTTACTCCTTTAAAACATTTAATGTTGGGAAAGGGGCAAAAGTCAAAGGAAAGTTTAAAAGCCTATATATATCAGCGATTTAAAAATGGTTAGTATCCACTAACCATGATTTATGTCCGGTCATCATAATTATAAAATCAAAAATAACGCTGTAAGTACATGATTTTACGATGAAATAGAGGGTTTTTGAGAGAAGTACAGAGTCTCATTTTGAGACAAAAGTGCAGTATTACTACACCTTTTTGCCCTTCGGGTTCGCCAGTTTTGAAAACTGATTTTGTTTGTGAGAGCAGTTAAGATGGAAAGAAAGCATCTACTGATTTACCAGTGTGCATAAAGGGCTTTGTCATCCACTGCTAGAAAGTAAACAAAAATAGCGGAACCCCCTACGGGCTTCCCCCGCGATTTTTATTGACTGTCTATCCGTTCCTGACCTTGGTGTCTCCATCATCAATATGCGGGCAGCCCTCGCTAAAGCGAGGCCCACATATCGATGATTTACTTAAGCCCTTTTAGCCCGTCATCAGTGACGGGGCCTTATATTGGAGATTAGATTATGAGCAGAAACAGCGAATACGAAGCACGCAAGAAAGAGCAGGGATTCAAGAAAATTACTGTTTGGGTGCCGGAGGAAGCGGCAGTTGATTTCAAGCTAATGGCCCAATTCGTGTGCGAGAACCCAAAACATACACCGTTTATGGCTAGGAACCTAACAACAGGCCGTATGGCTAAGGCGGTTTAGAGTTTTGATACTTCTTAGCTAGTTAATCTTAATAGGATGCTTTATCAGACTAGCTGTATCGGTAACTTCTACTATCTGAGATAAATCCCCTATTCTTAATTGAATATAGTCAGGTTCATTTTCTTTTTTCAAAGCAATTCTATACTCATATTGCCATGAATATTCTATAAACTTAGTGAACACCCCTAAATTTCGGTGGTGTTCACTTCTTTCTAGGTAATCAACTTTTTTTGATAGTGAGTCCTCAATAGTAAACAAGTCCTCTCTTCTTGTTATTTCCTTTTTTAACTGCTCGAAGAATAGGTTTATGTCTTTTCCATATATTATAGCTGCCTTATCTCCAAAATTTAAAAATTTCTCTGATAGGTATATGGTTGAGTTTTCTGATTTCTTAATATCGTCAATCGTGATAAGGGTCATACAATAAATTTTTGTTTCATCCTGGTGCACAGGTCTAATGTCAACTTTGTCTTTCAAATCCCTTAAAACTCTACCATTGAGCTCGATAGTGATATGTTCTGGTCGCAAGCTTGCCTCTAACCCTTCATTTTCATCCCCCCTTAAACAAGGGTCTATATCCTCAAGCTCTCTGAAATATTTGATAGTATTCATGTGTAAAAGACCTTGTTCAACAAAATCTTTTGTGTGTTCTTCTTTCATGAATTTTATTAGTGCTACTAACTTATCTCTTTCCAAGCTTTTTCTTCCCCTAAATTTTTAGAGTTTTATTTTTATTGCTGGTTTATCTTTTTATAACCATCCGAAAGGCAGGTGCTTAAGTTGCTTTTCTCTGCCAAGTGAAAAACAGCTTGTTCATTATACATTGCTAATGATGATGAATATATTTCTTGAAATAGGTTGCATTCGTCACCTCTCCCTATTTGGTATATGGCATATAGCTCTGAAAAGCTTTCAGGGGATAGGCTTTTGATAGCCAAGAACGTGGGACACTCTAACAATGAACTTGTCTCAACTTCTTCTAATGTTAAGCTTTTACCATCAATGACAGAGGTTTCTCCTTGTTGGGTTTGACTTGAACTGTGGGTTTCTATGATGGCATCCAGTTGGTCTTTTCTTAAATGTTTCAAATTTAATCCTTCTTAATATATGTCACATACATGAGAAACAATTCTTTTATTCTCTAGTGTAGGGTTCTCTGCGTAAATATCTAAATACTCTCTACACATTGAATCCGGTTGAAAACTATTTGCTATAGACTGCTCTGAATTTCTCTCAGGTTTATTTGTTGATAGCTCACGTACTGGAATTTTAATAGCGTCCATAGTTACACTCTTATTGATAAGCTCTAATTGTTCTTCATAAATTTCTTGTTGGGCTTCAAGGCTAAACACATAGAGAAGAAGAATGACTGCGAACGCAGCAATGATGGCGCTAAAAACCACGGCGAACATTTTTGAATAACTGACCTTGTCCATAAGGTATCCTCCTGAGCAACAAGTTCAGCATAGATTAATATCCGCTTATATTTCAAGCTACTGAGATGAAATGTAATGTTTTATTTGTTTAGTGCTTTAGAAGTTGGGGAAAGGTTAGGGCAAGCGTCAGTGTGTACGCGCCCCAAAAGGGGCGAGCGCACACACTAGCCACTTGTTGTATTGTCGATTAAATTGGGGTTAGCCATTTCATCTGGCATGCACGTTATACGTTGCCTTTTACCTTCAATTTCTACTTCGGCCACACAGTCACCAAGTTTTCGAACTTTGTAGCTCATTGGGTAGTACGTATCGCCTTGGCTATCGGCGAAGTTCATTTGTATGCCTTTAGTGGTTAAGTGCCACCCAGCAATATAGATTGTGTCGTCTTTGACTTTTTGTTGTTGTTTGCCTGCAAAGAGGTTGCCATAGGATGGTAGGCCCGTTTCTTCGATATCCTCCTTTTTTTCTTTCTCTGGCTTAGGGTAGTAATACTCGTAAGGGGCAATAGGGTCTGCGTCACATGAGCCATAAAGGCTTTTGTATACTTCGTTGCAAGTGAACATGCCTTTTTTTGGCAACTCAGGTTCAAACGTCACTAGGGCGTTAACAGCGGTCGCCGCCATCAACGCCCCAACACAAAAAAAGTGCCAGCTCTTAACTTTGAGGTTTTTAACTGCATCTTTAAAGTCGCTCCATTTGTTTGTGTAACGGCCATGTGTGTACCAGCTGGGGAGCATGGTCGTTAGGCCGTAGTAGTCGTTAAAGTCACCTGTTTCTGCAATCAATTGCTCGGTTTCGTAGCAATCGAATATACCTGTGCCACGACACACCCATGTATCGACCTTGGCCGCATTGGCATGAGTGCCATAGCGCACGGTTCCAACATGGATTTTAGGAAGGGGCAATCTGTCACCCCAAGCCAGTTTCACCAAGGGGCCAATAAGGGGTAAGGTCATTCGGTCAGTACGTTTACAGTAAACTACATGCTCGGCAATGGTTCGTCGTGCATCAGAGTCTAGGTTCTCAATGTCCTGAATGATTAAGATTGCATCCCAGCGCAGTTTTCGAAGGAGTTTAAAAAACGCGTTCACGGGTGCGCGTTCTGGGTCTTTCCAGTTACGCGAATTTAAGAATATCCCGCATTCATCTAGCACCAGTAGGCCGTTTCGAGATTCTTCTATCTTCTCACCTTCATAACCAAGGGGCAGGGCTTTCAGACTTTGTATGTCGGGTATGTCCGGTAATCTAAATAGCTTGGTGTTCTTCATGTATTTGCCAAGCATCTTTTCGGGGTAGATATCGAGGTTCGTAGCAACCTTGCGACCCGCTAACAGATATTCACGGATGCGGGAGACAGACATTAACGTTTTGCCGCCTCCCAGTTTGCCCGTAACAACATAGACCGCCATTAGGCTAGGAACCTGCGCGTTGATTTCTCAGCTAAGCGCTGTCTGAATTTCTTAATCTCTAGGCCAATCATAAAGGTGGCGCTAGTGACATAGTAAGCTAGTACTAAACCCATGTAGTAAGGGAGGGTAGAGGGCAGCCAAGATATAAACAGGGATAGCAAACCTTGCGTGATTGGACTCAGGCCGTTTACGACGCCAATAAGGATGTCATTCACCCAAAATAAAAAGGTTGATATTGCCGCCGCATAGATAGCAAATGCAGCTAGGCCTATCGCGATGTTCTTTATAACACCGGTGATAAGCAACGTCATAAACCAGATACCAATACGACTAACGAGTGCGCCTAAAAAGGCGATAATAACGGGCATTAGGTTAACCTCACTTTCTTAATATCTTCGTCAAGGCGATGGATGATGAACAGGATAAATAGAACAGCAACGATCCATTCTAGAAACGCTCGTATCTGTGCAAACTCATCGCATGGATTGAACTCACCGATACCCAGCAAGCTGGTACTGGTGCAGTTATCAGAGGCCTTGGCAAACAGCTGAGGGATTGAGTCGTAAGCCGTTGGGCTTAATCCTTGGATTGCGTCCTCACTGATGGCTTCATTGATTTGCTCTAGTGTGTCGTTATGGCCAGAGACGATATCGCCTGACTCGCTTAAATCTGGAAGAGCTACACCCTCGGCAGCGGCTTCACCTTCTTCAGGGCCACCCCATTCAAGTTGCTCTCGAATTCCATCAAGTTGGCCCTCGATACCGTCTACGGAATCGGTGATTTTTTCGGTTTCGGTTTGTAGGTTTCTCAACAGCAGTGACTATTTCGCCTTGGCCTTGCTCGGTTGCGTAGTTATCGGGCCAGTTGTCACCGGTGCCATTATCGCCACCAGAGTCACCACCTCCGTCACCGCCGCCATTGTCTCCACCAGAGTCGCCACCTCCATCACCGTCACCGCCGCCATTGTCACCACCGGAGTCGCCACCTCCATCACCATCACCGCCACCATTGTCACCACCGCCCGTACAATCATCGGTTTGGCATGGCTCTATGAAGTCATCGCCGTTGGGCACATCGCATGACTGTGGTGTGATGTAATGAAGGAAGTTTTCACCGTCCGGTGTGTTGTTCGATATGCACACACCGCCTTGAAAGCACGTAGATTGGCAGTTACGACCGTTGTAGCTAAGGCACAAATTTTGGTCTGTGTAATATGACCCGACGACTTCACCTTCGAATGTAGCGCAGCTATCCATAGGCATTTGAAGGTCGACTGTGCAGCTGAGTTCAAAATAATAAGATGTATCGGGATTGGTAAATTTTATTCGAGCTGAGCCATTTGCATGTTCATAGGTAAACTCTTTCTGGTTAGGCTCTTGACCGAAAGTGAGTCGCGCACCACTCAAAGCATCCGGTAGTTGGTCTTGGTAGAATATATCGGGGACACCCTCAACAGTAACGGCATAGACGCCTTGACCATTTTGCTTTGCTGATATTTTAGAGCAGCTCGACCACTTATAACCGTTAGCAGAATGGGCTGGGGTAGAGTAGGCAAACCCCAGTGCGATTAATGACATCGCCATTAGCCTGCAAAGGTTAATGAATATTTGCACTGGGGTTGCCTCCTATTGGTTAGGTAGCTGCGCGAACTGCACGCTTGAACAGACGAAGCAGAATGAAACCACCTAGAAACGATGCAGCGACAGGCCATGCTAAATCAATCATTGCTAAGCCATCGGTTTGCACCTGAGTCATGGCGTTAGATGCTGCCTCCGGTACTGCGGCCATAGCACTACCCGAAGCTAATGCACCTAGACCAGCCAAAATTTGCACAGCTGTGCGGCGTTTCTTCGTGGGTGCGTCAGTGGCCTGATACACCCCGTTTTCGTTTTTCATGGTTTCGATTTGTTTGCCCATGATGATTTCTCCTCTTTGGTTTAAGTTGCCATCCACGCTATTCGGCGGAAGACGTACAAAATTGCAGTGCAGCTCCAGCCTATGGCATAAGCTCCAATGCAAAATGATATAAACTCGGATAGCTCAATCATTTTGCTGATGACTCCCAAGCGTTGAATCCTAAGCAAAGACAGACACACATCGTTGAATAGAAAATACAGCGACCAAGGTAGTAAACCGCATCAATGAGTTGCTGTATTTGCTCAGGGTTTATATTCACGGTTTCCATTAGTCGTCCTTGTCGCCAAACATTTGTTCGTTTGAATTGGCTAAGCGAACGTTGCTCTTAGGCTCAGAACGTAAGCCAAGGCACCTAGCAACAAAACGACAGAATGAGAACAACAAGTCGTAAGCAACAAGGGCCACCATCACGCCGCCAATGACAGTTAGAAACAGCGCATTAACGATGGCATCTATCTCTTGTTGCGTTAGGTTTGTTAAGTCCATGCGTTAGGCCTTATCGTTAATCACAATATCTTTAGGCTCTTGGGTGCCTAGGTAGGTGTTTGTATAAACGCGGTCTTTCCAACAGCGGTGACGCTCAAAGATAGGCACGGTTACGGTTTTACCCTGGGCTTCGGCCAAGATGCCTGGCATGCCGACTTCCTGAGCCTTTTTACCAATCTGAATATCAAAGATTGATTCTTCGCCCTCAAAGCCATTGGCCTTGGGAATAGCGATGCCAACATAGATTTCGTTATACATTTCGCCTGTTTTCTTATTGGTCTTAGGCACTTGTTTAATGCCCTTACAAATACCTGTGAAGTTGGTTCCGAAACGTAATTGATTCATGGTTCTGACTCCCGTCTTAGTTGATTAAGTATTCTTGGATTTCTGAGGTAGAAGCGGGGCGCGCTTCAAGGATGCGCACCAGAGGCACAACCTCGGATTTATGCTCGTCTGCGTTGGCAGGAGGTAAGCTAATATCGATACCGAATTGAGCGAGTTCTTTTCTGTGTCGATAGAAAGTAGGGCGCGAAATAATGTCTCTTACGTTGTGGCCAGTGCGCCATAACTCGTATGTACCACGTACCTTAGTTGGTAGTTGCAGGGACTTTCGTCCAGTAATTGGAACTTGTGCATTCATGTCGATTCTCGCTATGTAGCGGTTAAATAGTGACTCTGGTGTCAGGTTAAATGTATTGCCTTCGTCATCAGTGACGGGGGTGTTAAAGAAGGATGCTTTGAACTCTTCGGCATCGAAAAACGCCAAGGCAAGTTTACGTAGTTCCGTTTTCATGAGTCGGAGTTCAAAGCGAAGCTTGGCGCGGCAGTAATCAAGTAATGGGCTGTTGATTAGTTCTTGGGGAAGTGTATGGCCCTTACCACCGCGTAATAATTCATTATATTTACTGTAAAGTTTAATAGCCCATCGGCGAGAGTGTTTACCCCAATATACTGTGCCTTTGCTATTTAAAGCACGGCCATGACGAGTTCTTGTTTTCTCTGCGCAGGCATCAATATAAGCGTCAACATCGTTTTGATTTTCTAGTTCAAACATGTAGTTAATATCTATTTTCTTAATAGAAAAATTGCCGTTTTTAATGCTGCGTTCGGTGAACTCATTAACTACAATTGCATGGCCATGAGCAAAGCGAACAGGCGTATATTCACCATCTTGATATGCAATGTCGTACAGTTCGAATTGCTGAAAAATGGCGTTCACAGTAAGAAAGGCCAGCAGGCAAACATCGTCTGTGCCTGCTACGTTGTGGCCTTGGAGGAACTTGGTTGGGTTCCCATCAATAAACAGGTTTTGCGCAAATTGGTGGCATTCGGTTATGTCATTACTGCAAATCTGAATTGCAGATTCGAACGAGCCGCGACAGGTATTGCGTTTATGGGTGTGCCATTCTTCTTCGCCAAAACGGTCAACCGAAATAATGTGACCGTTGTTTATATATCGGTGGCGAACTGGAATAACTGCGGTCAGCCAATCAATCATGACCAGCTCCGTCGATATGGATTTTATTTAAGATGCTTCGCAGAGTAGACATTTGATTCGTAGCTTGTTTACGAAGTTGATCAGAGCTGTACGGATCGTTTGATTGCTCTTCAAAATCAATTGCCGCACTAACAAGAATGTTGTCTAGAAGCAGTTTTTCTTCGTCAGTTAGAAAAGTAAGGCGGTTCATAAAGCGCCCCCTGCATACTCAAAGTTTGAGTAATGACGGGAATCACAAGCAGGGGGCTTAAGGTTGGAATCGTTTCGATTTAACCATTCTTGCCCAAAAAATTCCAATGTGCCAATAAGCGAGTGATAGCCCGACATATCTAAATGGTTTGGGTGAGCGTGAGTGAATGAATTAATTTCTTTGTCCAAATTGAAAATGACGTTTTGCAGTTCGGCGTTGCTAACGTTGGGCAAAAACAGGACGCGCAATTTTTCGATGGTCGCGCGTTCTTGTTTAATCGACAGTGCCAACATGTGATAAGCGTTCGTGCCTATGGTGTGTTGGCCAAGTATCGAGTTGTTGATCCAGATATTCCCAAAGCTGCTTTTTGACTGCTTTAAAATTTGGTCGATTGTCATGGTGGTGACTCCTTGTGATTCCCAAACATCAATAATGATGTCTGAAATATTCTAGTCATCAACTGTGATGACCGTCAAGATGTCAATCATCAAATTTGTGGACTAAAATAGATTCATCAATAAATTCAAAGGCTAGAGCCATGAACTACAGCTATAAGTTGGTTGAGATCTACAAAGAAACAAAAGGCTATTCTCAAGATAAACAAGCTGCTATGGACATTCCTAAACTATCTAAAGGAGTGTTAGCGAACATCAAAGCGGGGACTAGACACCTAACGGCTGAACAAGCTTTGTTCATTGCGAACGAATCTGGGCTGAACGTTGAGGAAGTGATCATCAATTTAGGGATCGAAAAGTCTAAGTCTGAGGAAGAAAAAAGCGTTTACGAATCCTTGGCAAAAAAGATTAAAGCAGCAGGCCATTCTGCGGCGATGTTGTTGCTTGCTGCTGGGTTGGTATTGGGTGTAACCCAAAATGAGCCTGAGGGCTCTCTCTGTACGCCATAGCCTATAATTTATGTTATGTTAAATATGTTATTTTAATAAAGTTCCTTAAGATAGACCCTGTTTATTAAAGAGGAAGAGCTGTTATTTGAGGGGCGTTTTCATAATTCGAAAGCGAATGGCTCACGGTTCCGTGAGCCGAGAGAACTTGATTTTAATTTAATTCGTCATCTTTCCAAAACTTGGTTCCTTTTAGAACTGCTTGCAGAGCTAACCCTGTTTCAGTCATGGAATAAATAGTCACATCGCCAACTTGGGCTTCAGCGGCAACGGCTCCACCTTCAGTTTTATGCTTTGCAGCAGCATCGGCGTTACCACCAAATGCCCAACCATTCTTAATGAAATAATTGAGTGCATCTTCGGTATGAAACACCATCACTACATTAAAATCTTTAACTCCTAAGCCTAACCCTAGCCCAGCTTCACCCATTTTCATATAGGTCCATTCGCCGGTGCGATTATTTTTTGCAACACCATAGCCACCGCCAAAACTTGCAAAGATTACGTTCACATTGGCATTATCAAATACGGCGTAACCTGCTGCAGAGGTTAGTTGATTACGAACATCCGGCTTCTGGTCATAAAGGCGATTAAGAGTATCACTGCGCATATCTTGAACTACTTGTCGCTTCTGCGCTGGCGTGCCAGTGCTTGCACATCCAGTCAGCACCGCGAACAAAGTGAAAATAAAAGAATACGTTAGCACCGATTTCGATAGTTTCATTTAAAACCCCTTCTTTATGTCCAATACTAGACAGTATCGGACTTTATGGTAAGCTATGCATTATATTATTGTAGTCCAGTTGTCAGTATGCTTACGCCACTAGTCGATACCTTTAAACAACTTCGCTATCAAATAGCGCATCTTGAAGATGATACGTTGCACAGCGAATACCCTGAACTTGCTGCATTTATAGCTCAACAAAGCTTAAACGTCGCTGAAGTTAAACAAGATTTGCTATTTATCTACCGGTTTTTATACGTATACGGTCGAAAGTCAGATGCCACTTTTACTCGGTTTCGTAATGAGATAGAACGCTTTGCTTTGTGGACTTGGTTTAATAAAACATGTTCTTTGTTTTCTTTGAAACGAGAAGATATTGAGCACTACATTGATTTTGTTGTTGAACCAGATAAAGCCTGGTGTTCCAACTCAGTGCAATGGCGCTTTAAACAGCATCAAGGTTTACGTAAAGCCAATGAAAAATGGCGACCGTTTATAGCACGCGAGACAAAGCCATCGCAACAAAGTTTAAATGCGACTTTTACAGCACTTAATGTATTTTATAAGTTTGCTATTTTAGAAGAGCAAGCGTTCGCAAATTTTGTCCCGGTAGTTAAAAAGAACTGCCCTTATTTAGTTGTTCAGTCGCAAATCAATCAACCGGATACTCTCAGTGATTTGCAGTGGGAATATGTACTGCGTGTAACCGAAGAGCAATGTCAGGAAGACCCTGATCTAGAACGTAATCTTTTTACTTTAGCCTGTTTGAAAGGCCTGTATTTAAGGATCTCTGAGTTGTCTGAGCGTACTAATTGGTCTCCTGTCATGTCGCATTTTTGGCAAGACGCTGATGGCTTTTGGTTTTTGCGTGTTATGGGCAAAGGTAACAAACTCCGTGATGTTACGTTAAGCCAAGATTTTATTGCGTATTTAAAACGCTACCGTTTGTATAGAGGGTTAAGTGCCCTGCCCCGTGTTGATGAGCCCTACCCACTAATTCATAAAATACGGGGGAAAGGCGGAATGACGGTTAGACAAATTCGCCGCCTTGTTGCGCAAAGTTTTGAATTGGCCAGCTCAGCGCTGGTGGCCGATGGCTTCACTGAAGAAGCTGAAAAGCTACAAGCAGCAACTGCTCATTGGCTGCGTCATACGGGGGCAACTCATGATGCTGCTTCAAGGCCGCTCAAGCACCTGTCCGAAGATTTAGGTCATGCAAAAATTGCGACCACGGATCAAATTTATATTCAAACGAATATAAAAGAGCGCGCTAAATCGGGTGTTAAACGTAAACTTTAGGAACTGCATTTATGGAATATCAATTGGCAGCAGCCCTGGGCTTAGCATTTTTTATTTACTCAGTTAGCTTTCGTAGATTGGCTCGGGCTGAATTAACTGGCCCAATGTATTTTGTCATTGTCGGTGCCGCGCTTGCCTGGGCATTTAGCGATGCAATGAAAGTGGATCAGCCATTGAGCGCGCTATTACCATTAGTTGAATTGACACTTGCGGTATTTCTTTTTACTGATGCAGCCAAGACGCGTATTAATGTACTAAAGTCGCAGTTCAAGTATCCTTTGGTGCTTTTGTTTGTCGCTTTACCAATAACCTTTTTTGCTACGTTTGCTTTGGGGTATTTACTTTTTCCGCACATGCACATTATTGCCTTGGCCCTATTGGCCATCATCTTAACACCTACAGACGCTGCGCTTAGCAAAGGCTTGCTCGAATCGCAAAGTGTTCCAGAAAAAATACGTGAATCGATCAATGTGGAAAGCGGTCTTAACGATGGGATGTGCGTTCCTATATTTTTATTCTTGTTTCTTTCTTGGCAGCATGGTGAGTTTCAAGGTGCGGCGACGATGCTTACATTTCTCATTGAAGAAATTGGTGTCGCACTCATTGTTGGTGTCAGTGTTACCTATGGGGCATTAAAGCTTACTCAGCTAAGCGCTACTCGCCATTACTTTGAGAAATCATCGAGTCCATTTTTAGTTTTGTCGGTCGCTGTTAGTGTGTTCACTCTCGCCCAACTCCTTGGCGGCAGTGGCTTTGTTGCGGCATTTGTAGGTGGTTTGGTTTTTGATAAATTTTATCGTGCCGACGATGATGAAAAACTAATAGAAGACAGTGAGCATATCGCAGACTTCTTTTCCTATCTTATCTGGTGTTTATTCGGTGCATATGCCTTCATCCAACTTCAAACAATAGATCTAAATATCTATAAAGTATTATTTGCATTCTTAGCTGCAACCTTAGTACGTGTGGTCCCGGTGATGTTGAGCTTAATTCCTTTTAACAAACTGTCATTAAAAGAAAAATTTACGCTTGCTTGGTTTGGTCCAAGGGGGTTGGCATCCATTGTATTTACGCTAATGGTGTTAGAGTCTACTGAAAATGGCTTAGCCGAGTTAGCGACACTCACCATTTTGATGAGTGTCTTCATTCATGGGATCACCACTCGCCCGATTGCTAATTCCTATAAAAATAGAAATTAACTAAGCACATTCGCTAGCACCTCTATTGGGTGCTTGGGCTTAAATTGCGCGTACCGTTTTACTTGGCTACGGCATGAGAATCCTGTTGCTAATAACCGCGAAGGATCAGTGTGCTGAACGGGTTGTTGCCAACTCAATTCATATAAAGTACGGCTGTTCTCTTGGTTTTGTACTTCATGGCCGTAAGTCCCTGCCATGCCACAACACCCTGTTGCCTGAGGTTTAAGTAGTAAGCCAACACGAGAAAATATCCCCTGCCAAACATTGGCGCTGTGTGGAAGAGACGTTGTTTCACTGCAATGACTGAGCAAAGTATAAGCAGGTGTTGGTTCGAACACTGTCTGCTTAAACGGTTGATCTTCCAGCCATTCATGGGCAACGAGGACTTCAAAATCACCTCGGTTGTCACCCAAGATAGTGGCATATTCATCGCGGTAACATAACACAAGGGAGGCATCGAGCCCGACCATTGGGATACCGAGTTCACTGACCTGATTTAAAAAGTCGGCTGAGGTTTTAGCGGTTTTCGCGAATTTGGCTAAAAAACCTTTTACGTGTTGCGGTTTACCATTCGGCTTGAACGGCAACAAAATTGGCTGTTTGCCTAAAGCTTGTGCCACTTTAACAAAGCTTTCAACAAGTTCTGCTTCATAAAAGCTTGTGAATGGGTCTTGTACTATCAACACATAGTCGCGTTTTTGCTGCGCATCCAACGAATTAAGGTATTGTAAATCAAACTTGCGTAACTGTTGCGTACGTTTGGCTAAATTTGGGTGACTTGGTGTAGGCGTGTTTACATAACCTAAAGTCGCTTTAATCGCTTTTTGAACAAGGTTCGATTGCATAACAGGGGCTGTTACGCTCGAGAATTTAGCCAATAGTGGCGCGGTTTGCTCAATACTTGCTACTAAATAATCTTTTGCTGGCCGGTTATACAGGCTGTAGTAATAATTTAAAAAGCGCGCGCGGAATGTAGGCACATCGACTTTGATTGGGCATGCAGTTGTACACGCTTTACATGCTAAACACTCATCCATTGACTGCTTCACTTCATGGGAAAAGTCATACTCGCCACTGCGCTTTGCTTTTGAATTTAAAAAGCGTTCCCACCATGTGGGCCCTTCTTTTTTAGATATGGCTTTTTCTTCTTGCAATAAGTCAACGTCCTGCTCGCTTTGTAACCTTAACCATTCACGCATTAATCCTGCGCGACCTTTTGGCGAAAAGCGTCGATCACCCGTGGCCTTATAAGATGGGCACATCGGTGAGCTTGCATCATAATTAAAGCATAAACCGTTACCGTTACAGTTCATGCTGGTATCAAAACTGTCACGCACCGCGATATCAATTTGTCTATCAAACCAACCGCGCTTTTTGTCATCCACACTCACTAATTGGTCATTTGACTCAAGGGGCGTACAAATTTTCCCTGGGTTCATTTTATTGTGAGGGTCGAATGCCGCTTTGATACGTCGTAATTCATTAAATAGCTGTTCACCAAAAAACTCGGGGCCATATTCACTGCGATAGCCTTTACCGTGTTCTCCCCACATCAATCCACCATACTTAGCGGTTAATGCAACGACTTGGTCTGAAATCGTGCGCAATGTTTTTTCTTGTTCAGGGTCACACATATCTAACGCGGGTCGAACATGTAAAACACCGGCATCGACATGACCAAACATGCCGTAGTGCAAATTGTGGCTATCAAGTAATGCTCTAAATTCAGCGATAAAATCAGCTAGGTTTTCTGGCGGTACGGCGGTATCTTCAGCAAAGGCTAATGGCTTTTGCTTGCCTTTGGTGTTGCCTAACAAGCCGACTGATTTTTTACGCATCGCGTAAATTTTCTGAATCTCCGAGACATCATCTGTGAGCTGATAGCCGATAACGCCAGCGTCTTTGTTGGCAATTAATTTATCGAGCTTAGCGCATAAGGCGTCTATTTTATCGCGCATATCTTCTTTGCGTTCGGCATTAAACTCGACCATGTTCAGCCCTTGCATGTCTTGGCCGGGTACATCTGTAATTAAGTCCGATACTGAATGCCAAATAATGTCTTCACGCGCTAAGTTAAGCACTTTGCTGTCGACCGTCTCTACGGACGTCGCTTCGGCATCTACCAAAAATGGGGAGTTGCGCAGTGCTGAGTCAAAACTATCGTATTTAATATTAATCAGCGTTTTGAACTTAGCGATGGGAGTAATAGTGAGTTTTGCTTCACTGACAATTGCCAATGAACCTTCTGAGCCGGTGATCAACCGACCGAGGTCGAACTCAGACATGTCATCGCTGAGCACATGTTCAAGATCGTATCCGGTTAAGAAGCGGTTGAGTCGTGGGAATTTTTTAAGGATTTGCTCGCGCTTGCCAACGCTTACATCAAGGGCCGTTTTATATAGCTTGCCAACAGAGGTGTCTTGATCGGCAATCACCTCGGCCTTTTCGCGACTAATACGCTGTGTTTCCAGCTCGCTGCCATCGGCTAAAAAGGCCTTTATTGCTAAAGTATGGTCAGAGGTTTTACCGTAGACTAAGCTGCCCTGTCCTGACGCATCAGTATTGATCATCCCACCTATAGTGGCGCGATTACTGGTCGATAAATCTGGCGCAAAAAAGTATCCATAAGGACGCAAAAAGTCATTAAGTTGGTCTTTAATGACGCCGGCTTGCACCCGTACCCACCCTTCTTGTTCATTGATTTCGATTATCTGCTGCATATGACGAGATAAATCGATAACGATGCCTGGTGTTAACGACTGACCATTCGTGCCAGTGCCACCGCCGCGCGGGCCAAAAGTAAGCTCAAGGAACGGATCATGCGAGGCAATATTGAGGGCTAGTTGAATGTCTTTGTTTGTTTTGGGAAAGATCACGCCTTGCGGTATTTGCTGATACACGCTGTTGTCGGTTGCAGCAAGCAATCGCGTGCCATAAGTGGCATCGACCTCACCACTGAAGCCTTCTTTTTTTATAGTTTTTAGGTAATGCAGTACCAGCTCGGAACTGACTTGCTCTACAGTTAACTTTGCTATCATGCTGGAATTGTTCTTGGTGACGGACGCACACATTATACCATGATGCGACCAGTTCTAAATTGAAGAATGTACAGATTGTTACAAATTGGAATGCCTGTTCATACGCTTTCCTGCTAAGGTAAGATCAATACTTTATATTTAGGAAAAACAGATGAAAAAGGTGATAATGAACTTAGCTGCCGCGCTCTGTTTTGTACTGGGGATAGTGTTTGCTGTGGTACCAGGGCCGTCAGTCATTTTCTTCTTAATAGGCTTAACGCTACTTGCGGTACATTACCCAGGGGCTCGAAAATATTTACGTTATTGCCAAAGCACCCTGAGCAAAGGGTGTCAGCTATTAGATAGAAAACTAGCGAAGCGATAACAATAAAGGGCGAGAAACTCGCCCTTTATCTTGTCAGATTAGCCTTTAAGCTTTTCTGCAAGGTATAGCCAGGTTTCTAGCACCGTATCCGGGTTTAACGATACAGAGTCGATACCCTCTTGCACTAGCCATGCGGCAAAGTCTTCATGATCTGAAGGGCCTTGACCACAAATACCCACATATTTGCCTTTTGCTTTGGCTGTTTTTATCGCCATAGAAAGTAGCTTTTTAACAGCTGGGTCACGTTCATCGAACAAGTGCGCGATTAAACCTGAATCTCTATCAAGGCCGAGGCTGAGTTGGGTTAGGTCATTAGAACCAATTGAAAAACCATCAAAGTGCTCTAAGAATTCTTCAGCTAGCAGAGCATTTGAAGGTAATTCACACATCATAATTACTTTAAGGCCGTTATCACCGCGTTTTAAGCCGTGCTCCTCCAGTAATTCGATAACACGTTTGCCCTCGTCCACTGTGCGAACAAAAGGAATCATGATCTCAACATTGGTTAAACCCATGTCGTTACGAACACGCTTGATTGCTTCACACTCAAGAGCGAAGCAGTCGCGGAAATCTTCACTCACGTAACGTGAAGCACCACGGAAACCAATCATTGGGTTTTCTTCGTCTGGCTCGTATTGCTGGCCGTCAACTAGGTTTGCATATTCGTTAGACTTAAAGTCAGACATACGAACGATGACGCGTTGTGGTGCAAAAGCACAACCCAAGGTAGCGATACCCTCTACTAGTTTGGCGATGTAAAACTCGCGAGGAGATTCATAACCAGCAATGATATCGTTAATTTCAGCCTGCAATTCGCTAGATTGAGCATCAAAATTCAACAGCGCTTTAGGGTGAACACCGATCATGCGGTTAATAATAAACTCTAAGCGTGCGAGACCGACGCCAGCGTGAGGTAAGCGGGCAAAATCAAACGCACGGTCTGGATTACCCACGTTCATCATTATCTTCATTGGCAATTCAGGCATCTCGTCTACCCGAGATGTGAGTACATCATACTCAAGTTGACCTTGATAGATATAACCTGTATCGCCTTCAGCACATGATACCGTTACTTCTTGGTTTGCCGTAATAAGATCTGTGGCGTTACCACAGCCTACTACTGCCGGGATACCAAGTTCACGCGCAATGATGGCTGCGTGACAAGTACGCCCACCTCGGTTGGTAACGATAGCCGCAGCGCGCTTCATGATAGGTTCCCAATCAGGGTCTGTCATATCGGTGACAAGAATATCGCCTTGCTGTACTTTATCCATTTCATCAATTGAATTGAGAACACGTACTACCCCGGCGCCAATTTTATGGCCAATTGCACGTCCTTCAGCGATCACCGGCGCTTGGCCTTTCAATTGGAAGCGCTCCATGACATTGGCATCTTCATTTGAGCGCACAGTTTCTGGACGAGCTTGAACGATGTATAGCTTACCGTCGTTGCCGTCTTTCGCCCATTCAATATCCATAGGACGACCGTAATGCTTCTCGATGATGACAGCCTGCTTGGCAAGTTCCATCACTTCATCATCAGTGATTGAGAAGGTGTTGGATAATGCCGGGTCGATATCAACGATTTCTACTTGCTTGCCATGGCTTTCATCGCTTGAGTACACCATCTGGATAGCTTTTGAGCCGATATTACGGCGCACGACCGCAGGCTTACCATTGGCTAAGGTTGGCTTATGAACATAAAACTCATCTGGATTTACCGCGCCTTGTACGACCATTTCGCCCAAGCCATAACTTGAAGTCACGAATACCACATCTTCAAAGCCTGATTCGGTATCAATGCTGAACATAACGCCGGACGCTGCTTTATCTGAGCGCGCCATACGTTGAATACCGGCCGATAACGCCACACCTTTGTGGTCGTAGCCTTGGTGCACGCGATATGAAATAGCACGGTCGTTAAATAAAGAAGCGAATACGTGTTTGATAGCGGTCATTACTGAATCGATGCCGCGCACGTTAAGGAAAGTTTCTTGCTGGCCCGCGAAGGAGGCGTCGGGCATGTCCTCTGCAGTGGCTGACGAGCGAACTGCGAATGATACGTCTTGAGCTGGGTCACCGTGTAATTGCGCGTAAGCGTCACGGATAGCTTGGTCCAAGGAGGCTTGGAAAGGGGTGTCGATAATCCACTGACGGATTTCGGCGCCAACTTTGGCTAATTCATTTACATCTTCAACGTCTAGTTTGTCTAGTGCGTCGTGGATGCGAGCATTCAATCCAGATTGCTCAAGAAACTCGTTAAATGCTGATGCGGTTGTTGCGAAACCGCCAGGCACTTGCACGCCCGCGTTCGCCAGGTTGGAAATCATCTCACCAAGTGAGGCGTTTTTGCCTCCAACCCTTGGCACATCTTGCATACCAAGCTCTTGATACCAGAGAACGTATTCTTGCACGGAACTTTCTCCAAAAAACAAATTGTAAGTTTGGCCGCAAACGCGACCTTTTAAATGAGGCGCTATCATTCTACACTGGCAACCACTGATGCGTAAACCGTGTACCGGCGGTTTATACCAAGATACTAATAAAAAAGGACTCTCATGCGTAGCGCGTTTTATATATCCGATGGCACCGCTATAACCGCTGAAACGTTCGGCCATGCCACGTTATCGCTATTTCCTGTAGAATTTAAACACATCACCATTCCGTTTGTTGAAACCGTCGAAAAAGCGCGGGAAGTAAAATCTCAGCTCGAGCAAGCGGCCAGTTTCAGCCATGAAAAACCTATTGTGTTTTTGACGTTTGTTAACCCAGAACTCAGTGAGATTATTCAATCAAGTAATGCCATTTGCTATGACTTTATTTCCACGTTCAGTGCGCAAATTCAGAGGGAGCTCAATGTTGAGCCCGTGCCCAAAGTGCATCGCACGCACAGTATTCACGAGCAATCTTATGACTATCGTATTGCCGCAGTTAATTATGCATTGGCAAATGATGACGGTGCGAACATAAAAGATTATGACCAGGCTGATGTGGTGCTTGTGGGCGTAAGCCGCAGTGGTAAGACACCAACAAGCCTCTATTTAGCGTTGCAGTACGGCATTAAGGCAGCGAATTACCCTTTCACTCCAGATGACTTAGAATCTGGGGAGCTGCCGCGATGTTTGCAGCCGTATAAGGATAAGCTGTTTGGATTAACCATTGAGCCGCAACGCCTAGCGGCTATACGTAATGAGCGTATGGCGAACTCTCGTTACGCATCATTGCGACAATGTCGGATTGAAATCCGCGAAGTAGAAATGCTCTATAAGCGTTTTAAAATTCCTCACTTCAATTCTACTCATCATTCAGTGGAGGAAATCTCTGCCAAGATAATGGCAGAATCTGGCCTACAACGTCGTAAATATTAAAAAAGCGCCACGTTGGCGCTTTTCATTTTACTTGCGGGCATCCTTTAATAAGTCTGCCACTAAGAAGCCAAGCTCGAGGACCTGGTCGGCATTAAGGCGAGGGTCGCATTGGGTGCGATAACGCTGCGCTAGATCTGCATCAGACAACCCATATGCACCACCTGTGCACTCGGTCACGTGCTGGCCGGTCATTTCCAAATGAACACCGCCGGCATAAGACCCTTCTGCTTTGTGAACAGCAAAAAACTGACTGATCTCGCGCAGAATATTGTCAAAGCTTCGAGTTTTATAACCGGAGCTGGCCTTTTCCGTGTTGCCATGCATCGGGTCTGAACTCCAGATAACCTTGCGCCCTTCTTGCTGAACTTTACGCACCAAAGCGGGCAATTTTTCTGGAAGCACGTCAGCGCCCATGCGTGTGATAAGCGTTAACCTACCAGGAATATTTTCCGGGTTTACGGCGTCAATCAAGCGAATGAGCTCGTCTGGGTCCATGCCTGGGCCGACCTTCACGCCAATCGGGTTTTTAATGCCACGGAAAAATTCAATGTGGGCATGATCTAACTGGCGTGTGCGCTCGCCAATCCATACGAAATGCGCCGAGCAATCATACCAGTCACCACTGAGGTGGTCACGGCGGGTCAGCGCTTGCTCATAGCCTAATAGCAGCGCTTCATGAGACGTGTACAAAGCTGTTTCTGTGAGTGATGGAGCATTGGTGGAGTTGATACCACAGACTTCCATAAACTCTAACGCATCCTGGATTCTGTCAGCCAGCTGTTGGTATTTATCCTTCAACGGGTTAGCAGCGACAAAGCTCATGTTCCAGCGGTTTACCTGGTGTAAATCAGCTAGACCACCTTGAGCGAAAGCACGTAATAAGTTCAAGGTCGCGGCGCTGTGGTGGTATGCCTTCATTAACCGCTGCGGATCTGGTACTCGAGCTTGCTCGGTGAACTCGTAGCTATTAATAATGTCGCCACGGTATGAAGGCAGCGATGTACCGTCTTTAGTTTCGATGTCTGCTGAGCGCGGTTTAGCGAACTGCCCCGCCATACGAGCAATTTTTACGACCGGACACTTGCCGCCATAGGTTAGCACCACTGCCATTTGCAGCAAGGTTTTAAATGTATCGCGTATATTGGCTGCATTAAAATCGTTAAATGATTCGGCGCAGTCTCCGCCTTGTAACAAAAACGCACGGCCTTCGCATACATCTTCTAGCTGTTTGAACAAACTTCTTGTTTCTTCAGCAAACACTAATGGCGGAGCATTATTTAATTCGCTCTCAACTTTTCCCAGTTGGGCTTCATCTGGGTATGTGGGTTGTTGGACGATTGGTAAATCTCTCCAACTATTGGGACTCCAAGGTTTCACTTTTTATCTTTCCTCATTCCTATTGTTACCTCCCCTCGAAAGTACCGAATGGCGGGCGCTGACGCAAGGGGTAAAGGCGCTGTTCGTTAAATAAATTACAAGAATCAGGAAAATGGCATAATGAACACATCATACATAATGTGCTTATTAGTTTACCTCATCATCAACGGGTTTTTGAAATGTCTTCTAACAAATGGGTAATTGCGACCTCACATAGATGGAAAACCTGAGCAAATCCCTCATCTTCACCATAATATGGATCTGGAACATCCTCAAAAGGACAGTTCGGGTAATACCACAGTAGCTTTTCAACCTTAGCTGTAGCATCAGCTGGTCTTAGAGCAAGCGCATTTTCATAATTACTTTGATCCATCACCAGAATTAGGTCTTGCTCATAAAAGTCTGCCGTTTGCAGCTGTTGTGCCCTAAGAACGCTTAGGTCTACGCCCTTAGATAAGGCATATTCAGTTGCCCTTTTATCAGGGGGTGAACCCACATGGTAGCTTGCGGTCCCCGAGCTGGTTACGGTTACCTGATTTAGCTGTGAATCTCGAATTAATTTAATAGCAATACCGTGGGCGGTTGGCGAGCGACATATATTCCCTAAGCATACAAACATGATTTTCATTAGTTACTCCTTTGGATGTGATTCATTCATTTAGCCACAGTGGTTAATGTAATTCAATTTATGAACACATCATACTTTATGTTCTAACTATTATATCTTTGCATCGGTGTATACTGTTATACCAAATTTACCAAAGGACATTTGCTTTAAGTGATCTATCAGGTATCCTCCATAGTATGATGTGTTCGTTATAGTTTTGACTTATGAGTTCAGTAAAAACACAGCTTAGAGCAATATTCGATTTAACAGGTGATTATTTACAAGCGCTTACCGAAACGGTTAAAAAGCAGCCCATACACCATAGTCGATATTTTGAATTACCCGCACCGACTACGGATGACGAACGTCAAGCGTTGAGCTCTATTCCAGTAACCGCTCATGATGGCCAACAAGCATTGTTAAGCATCTGCAATTCCTACACTGACTTTTATAGACAACAAGGTTTAAGTAGCAAAATGGCGCGCCGCCATCCAGGGTTAATTGTTTTAGCTAAACAGAGTGAGTCTGAGCTGATTCCATATATAGACAAGATAAATGAGCTAAAAATGGAATTTAAAAAGTTAGTGCTTACTTACGATAACAATGACGCCCGCTTTGATGCAGTTCATAGCGCAGTGCCAGGGCTACAAACGTTGTCGTTTTATCGACGTATACATTACGAAGGCAATTCCCCTTCTTCCGTGCGTTTTACTTGGATGAAAAAGCATTCCACCAAGTCTCTATCACGTAAGTTAGCACTTACTATGTTAGAGCGTAGCAGTGCTTACTCAAACCCGAGGATGATAGACCAAACTCAGTGGCAACGTTTGGTGGAACAGGAGAAAGCAAAAGTGGCCAGCCTCAGTCATAACGAAAAGTTACGTATTCGTCGGCCTATTCGAGTGACACCTGAGGTAAATGTAAGATTCAGTGACGCACGTCGATATCATGTCAGCGGTGCACTACCGTTTATTGTCTTTGATGACAACCCGGATTTGAAACTAGGCGAATTAACTTCATACACACTAAAAGAGGATCCTAGAAAAAGAGAGTATGAGTACCTAGTTGAGCGTCTTTACTTGGCAAAGGGTGAGTAAACACTCACTCACCCTTATTTTTGAGGGGGATGGTGGTTGGCGCCTGAATTTACTTTTCGACAATTTCCTCTAAGCGTTCTTCGTCAATAACTTCGGCATTTTCAACAATTCGTTTTCCACCTTGGATTTCAATGCGCTTATGTTGTTTATTCAGAGTCAGTATTTCTTCACAGAACTCATCTGAAGGATGCATTTCATACACGTAGTCAATTATCTTGCCGGTGTTGTCATCTTTAACATTGGAAATGCTGTAATCTGATATTGCCCCCTTATCGATGAGATCTTTCATAGTTGTCGTCATATCTCTGCGAAGGGCTTTGAGTTTATTGTCGGTAATTTCATCGTCGGCATAAATCGAGCCGTACTTCTCCATGATTGAAATTAAGCGAAAGTGGTAAGTTTTTCCTGGCGCAGCGTAACGCCACAAATGATACAAACGCAACATCATCCATCGAGACAGACCGCGCTTTAATTCTTGAGCTCGGTTAAAGTAGTAACCCTTATACTCCAAGTTATCAATCATGTTATGCACGAATGCATTCAAACATGCCACGCACTTAACATTACCGCCCTGCCCTTTCTTACCGCTGAAATGCAGCGAAGAAAGAAAATTCATATTGGACTCGTAAAATGAATCATCAATATGAGAGTTGCGTGTATCGGTTGCCGAATACTTAAAAGACAACTTCGAGCCTTGTAACGCTTCAAGTGATTCTTTGATTTGTGGATATGGCATTGACTGACCAACAGCTTTTAACTCTTGAGCCAATTCATTCATGGAAAAGATCACCGCATATTGAATGCCAGACTTGAAGTTAATCTTTACTATTTTACCTTTCGACGCCAATCTTATTAATGCGCGTTCAACTTTTTCTTCTCTGTCAGAAGGCCACACTAAACATTCTACTTCTTCACCATCTTGTCGGGTACTAACAACAGCAGGGGTAATTTTTATTTCCCCTTCATAAAGGATGCCGTCTAGTTTTTCAGATATTCTCCGAGTAATAATGGTTTTCTTGGGAGCTTCTTCTAAAGGAAGCTTCTTATGGCCTGAACGAACAAAGCGTCCCCACAAGTCGTAATGGTTAAATGTATTAGAATAAGCTCTTAATCCGTGAGCCGCAGAACTTTCAATAGAAATGCGAACATCTTTGTTGTCCGTAAAAAGGGCTAAATTTTCATTATCGGTTGCGCTCTCGACGCCATTAATTTGGCCTCTTAATGAATCAGGCAAGTTTTCAACCGAGATATTGACCTTCCGGCTCATTGTTATTTTCCGTTTATTCGGTGCTATCAGCAATATCAACACATAATGCTGCAAAAGTTAATCGTCTATGTTAGTAAAAAACTGATCCAACTTGAAGTTAGTTACCTGAGATCAGTTTTTTACTAACAGCCTCTTTCTGTAGGCATACTTTCTCTGTTTCAGATCACAATTTTACTAGCTCAGCGCTGTTAGATCGAATTTTTACTAACTAAATTTAGGTTTTCGCTCTTGGACCGCCGTTTATGGTACAAAAAAACAGCAAAAATCGCTTCTTCATCAACGCACTGTGTATAACTAAGTTTTCGCTTAGTATGGATCTGATCTGTAGCAAGTAAAGATCCGATCTTTTAGGACTGACAAGGCTTAGAACCACTGTTCATTGTGCATAAGCTCCGTATTAGAGATAGTAAAATAATGATCTCACGGGCGCTTTTTGTGGATAACCTACTTAATATTATGTGCATAACTAGACAGGTTAAATTTAAGTCAGTAAAAACATGATCTCGCAGCTAGTAAGAATCAGATCTTTACCAGGTAAAATTATGATCTAACAATTTTTAATTTATTATTATATAACAGTAAGTTACCTATCTATTTTGCAACCTTAACCTATTACTACCTAT